>NZ_JAMYLG010000023.1:0-77838 GCF_040317865.1 Mesorhizobium sp. M1365 | reverse complement strand
AGGTCAAGGAAAAGAAGGACCGCATCGACGACGCGCTGAACGCCACGCGCGCGGCCGTCGAAGAAGGCATCGTTCCCGGCGGCGGCGTCGCGTTGCTGCGCGCCAAGGCTGTGCTGAAGGGGCTGACCGGAGCCAATGCCGATGTGACGGCAGGCATCTCGATCGTGCTCAGGGCCCTTGAAGCGCCAATCCGGCAGATCGCCGAGAATTCCGGCGTCGAAGGTTCGATCGTCGTCGGCAAGCTCGCCGACAGCAAGGATCACAATCAGGGCTTCGATGCCCAGAACGAGGTCTATGCCGACATGATCAAGGCCGGCATCGTCGACCCGGCAAAGGTGGTGCGCACCGCGCTGCAGGACGCCGGCTCGATCGCCGCCCTTCTGATCACCGCCGAAGCGATGATCACCGACATTCCGGCTCGGGATGCCGCACCGGCAGTTGGTGGTGGCGGCGGCGGTGGCGGCGGCAGCATGGGATACTGAGACCTTGGCGTCCGGAGAAGCCCGTGCGTGAGCCGACGCTGCTTCCGGTATTCGGCAGACTTAGGGTCAAGCCGCCGGTCGGCGTTGCGGCCACGCCGGGCAGGAGAATGAAGAACGGGGTACCCCGCATGCGGGAGGGCATCTCACGGCACGGGGGCCTGGCTTTGAAGGTGTGCGTGGTGCTGTGGACAGTCGTTGGCCTGGCGGCAGTCTTTGTCATTGTGCAGGCCTGAACCGATCGACACAAATTGGTGCCGGCAAAAATGAATAGGACGCGACTATGGCAAACCGCTACGCGTTTCGCATGGAACGCCCGGACAGCTGGACCGTTTTCGACGTTTTCACCGGCCAGCCCGCCGAGTCCGATCACAAGATCATGGTCGGCATCAATGCCGGCGAAGCGGACGAGATGGTCGGCCGGCTGAACGATGAAGACGCCAAGCGGCGGGAACAGGCCGGCCGCTGAGCTAGCACACCGGCGAGCAAATTCGCCGGAATGATTCGCTAAGCACCTGTGCGGGGCGTACAGTCCGTTGTCGCCGGCCACAGAACAATGGGCACCGGCGCTTGAGAGCGTCCATCGTACTCCCGCCCCCTCGATGGGAGCCGCATTATGGACAACGATCAATCGGCCGATGTGATTTCGACTTTTGACTGCAATATCCTGCGTGACGCGTTCAGAACATCGGTCATTGAAAAGCAGATCCCCGAGGATCAGTGGCAGGCATACGCCGCGCTTTTGATCCGCGACTATACCGGCAACTCCGATTTTAATCCGGCGTTGCTGGCCTGGATCGTGCGACCGTAATTTTATCGCCGTGCAAGGTGCCGGGGCGGACAGCCGCTCCGCGCTCTCTTTCATTTTTGCCTAAAAGGATAATAAGCATGAGGTACATGAAAACTCCGGACGCTCCGGCCATACCGGTCAAGCCAATCGTCGAAACTGGAAAAATCCTGTCGAAGCGGCTGACGATCAGAAGCGACGAAGCAACAAGACGAAAGTCCGCCGACACCGACGGCACGGTGCGGCGGGCGCGTCAAATTGCGGAAAGCAACCGCCTGATTTGATGCCCCTATGTCCCTTTGGGCAAAACCCGGACATCACCCGATGCCTTGGTACAACGTTCGCGTCATGCCGGAGAGCGACATTCGGTCATTCTATCGATATGTGAAGTCGCTCGGTGATCCCGGCGCCTTCCTCCCGAGAACGGCGAGACCGGGGGAAGAGCCGAGGACGCCCTTCGTCACGCTGGAGCCACCGCAAATGCCGGAACCTTGTTCACGCGACCTGGACTGCGGCGTGGGCGAAGTTTGCTCGGCCGCACCAGTCCGCCAATGCGTTAAGAAGTAGGCACCTTGGGCAGCGGCCCTCTTAAGACAGCCGACCCCAACTACGCGGTAGGGCGAAACCTTAAGTTTCGGAATAGTAGCGAAGGCCGCCCTCGGGCCAGACGTCAAGTCAGACCGTCAATGATAAAGCTTAGGGTGAGCGCCTCGCGGATCGCCTGTGGATTTGGGTTTGACGTTTTTCGGAATCGCCAGGGCATGAGTTCCTCGATCTGGGTCTGCGGATGGCCGTTTGATGATGGCGTCGAGGGTTTCGGCGAGGTAGGCGACCGGGTTGACGTCGTTTAGCCTGCAGGTGGCGATGGAGGCGAGCAGCGCCCAATTTTCGGCCCCGACTTCGTGACCTGCAAACAGGGCATTTTTTTCTGGTCAGGCATACTGGCCTGATCGCGTTTTCGACCGGGTTGGTGTCGAGTTCCAGGCGGCCATCGTCCAGGAAGCGGGTCAGGCCTTGCCAGTGGCCGAGCCCATGCCGGATGTCTTCGGCCAGGCCAGAGCCGGAGGAGATCATCGATAGCTGCTTTTCGAACCATGGTTTCAGGGCAGCGATGATGGGCGCGGAATGCTCCCGTCGGGCGGCAAGCCGGGCTTGAGGTGATGCGAGCATCCGCGCGTGATCCGCACCCATTACCCCTACGCCGATAATTCCAACGCGTATACTCAAGTTGACCTCCGTATTATTCCAATGCGTTCAGTCAAGCCAGCCGGTTGTCCGGGCTTTTCCGGCCTCGTGCGAGTCGGCGGCCGCCTGGATGAATTTCACCCAGCGCAGCCCGTCGAGCACGTTCGGAAACAAGATCGTGACTGCCTCCGCATGAACGGTTGCACGGTACAACGCGGTACGCGATGCCGTTTCGTGAGACGCTTCTCGCAATGAATCCTGGCCGGCTCCGCGGGCGAAAGCGCGTCAGAGAAGCAGCCGCTGGTCCGTTGTAGGCAAGATGCGGATCATATCCGCAGTAGGATGAACCTGCCGTGCCGGCGTGTCTATCTTCTGAGGCTGACCGGTGCTGGCGGCGCGCTCAATGGCAAGCAGGGCGCGCACGTCGGCAAATCCTTCTCCACCGTCGGCTTCAGGCGGTTGTGCATTCAGGATGCAGTCGGAGAAATACGCGGTCTGTCCGGCGAAATGGTCTGTCTGCGGGAACGTCGTTTCGGTTCTGATGTCGCCATGCCGAAGCTTCATTTGCACGGCAGTCTCGAAACGGAAGCCAGGGTCGGCTGTTACGCTCCCCTTCGTTCCGGCCACGTGGTAAAAATCCGAATTGTCCGCGCCGAAGCTGGCAATGAACTGTGCAAGCCGGCCCTCGGGGAAGCGCAACGTCACGGCAATGCTTTCCTCTACCTCCCCGACTGAGGCGCTGCCGAAACTCCTTACCGCGACTGCCTCGATCGGCTCAGTGGCAAAGATATGGCGCGCGGCATTCAGGCAATAGACGCCGATGTCCTGCAAGGGACCGCCCCAATAGGCGGCCTTGAGGCGGTGATTGTCGGACGACGCTACGAAGGAGAAGACCGCGGCAAAGATGCGGGGATCGCCGATCTCACCGCTGCGGATGCGCTCCAGCACCTCGACAGTGCCGGGCTCGTTGTGCAGCCGATACGCCGTCATCAGGTACGCTCCGCTCTCATTGGCGGCGGCGATCATCGCCTCGCATTCCGCCTCGGTCGTGGCCAGCGGCTTCTCAACGAGCGCGTGCTTGCCGGCTCTCAGGGCTCGGATCGCATAGTCGGCATGCATGGAGTTCGGCAATGCCACGTAAACTGCATCGGCGACGTCCGATGCGAGCATCTGGTCGTACTGCTCATAGCTGAAGACGTGTTCCACGCCGTAGAATTCGGCGAGCTTAGCGGCGTTTTTGGCCGAGCCGCTGACGATCGCCGTGATTGTCGAGTTTCCGGTCTGGGACACACCGGGCATAAAGGCTTCCTGTGTGATCCAGCCCGCGCCCACCACGGCATATCGTATCTTTCTCAATTGCTCCTCCCGAATGGGATCACTCCCGGCACTCGTCTAAAAATGGTCACGCCGTGGCCAGCGGAGCGTCTCTGAGGCCTGACGGCAGCGGTCGATTTGAGCCAGTCGCTCGATGGGTCTGTTGTCGCCTCTCAGGGGCAAAGGCGGGCAAGAGTCATCCCTCGCCCGCCGCAGAGTTGCGCCCCCCGCCTACTTTCCGATGCAGGTGTCGGCGGTTTCGGGGGTGCAGACGTCGAGACCGGTGTAGGTCGGGTCGGCCGGCGCGGGCTTGCCGTCCTTGATGTCCTTCAGCGCCAGCATGGTCTTGTAGCCCATTTCGAACGGCCGCTGTCCGACCTGGCCGAGCGACAGGCCTTCCTTCATCTGGTCCATCTGCACCGGCAGCGTGTCGGCGACGACCAGAGCCAGCTCCTTCTTGGCGATCTTATCCTTGTACGGCTCGACCGCAGCGCGATTGGCATCCGGTATGAATTGCGGAAAGCCGCCTGTCGGCACGAAGGCGTCGAGGTTTGGCGTCTTCGCCATGAAGTCCTGGAACTGCTGAACCGACAGAGGGAAGTCGTCGTTGGTATAGAGAGGGCAGCCCGGTGCTTCCGTCCAGCCGTTCTGGCCGGTCAGGGCATCACCTGGCGAGGCAGCCGACTCCTTGCCGGCCAGCGTATCGCGTATACCCTTCATGCGCTCATTGTGGTTGGCCGCGGCAGCTCCGCCCGACTGGATACAGATGGTACCGCCTTTCGGCTTGATGGTCTGCACGATCTTGGCGAGGTTGACGCCAATTTCGTAATTGTGCGTGCCGATATAGGCGACACGCAGGTCCTTGTTCTCCGGTAGCACATCCGAGTCCCAGGTAAGCACGGGAATGCCCGCTTCCCTGGCGGCCTGAAGCGCGACGGCCATTGCCGCGGCGTTCGACGGGGCGACGGCGATGCCGTCGACCTTCTTGGCCACCAGGTCCTGCACGATCTGCACCTGCTCCTCGCCGCCGCCATGCTCGCCGGGGCCGATATACATGCATTCGATCGCGCCGCTGGATTCGGCTTCGGCCTTCTTGCAGCCGTCACGAGCCTGGTCGAAGAAAGGATTGTTCATGTTCTTCGGCACAAGGGCGAAGACGTATTTCTGCTGGGCATAGGCCTGCCCTGCCATCAGCGCGGAAAACGCCACGGCCGCCGTCAGAATGTATTTTTTCACCTGTTCCTCCACTTTGTTTTGACGTCCACTATCCCCGACGGCTTGCGGCCGCCGGATTCTATTTGCGCTTCCAGGTAAACATACCCTCCAGCGTCGCCCGCAGCGACTTGCCCGAGGTCTGCATGCCGAGAAGCACGGCAAGAATGATGAAAGCCCCGACAAAGGCGCCCTGCCAGTTCGAATCGATCCCGGCCATCAGCAGCGCGTTGCGGATGACCTCGAGGAAGGCCGAACCGATCACAGCGCCAAACGCGGTTCCGTAGCCGCCCATCAGGCTGGCCCCCCCGATGACGGTGCCGGCGATCACCCTCAACTCGTAGCCGGTTCCCATCGCGTTGATGGCCGAGCCGCTGTAGCCGAGCAGCAGCAGGGACGCGATCGATGCGGTAAATGCGCAGAAGACATAGGCCTGGAATTTGATCCAGTCGACGGGGACGCCGGTCATCCGCGAGGCGTTCTCGTTGCCGCCGATCGCGAAGAGGTGGCGCGCCCAGGCGGTGAAAATGAAGACGGAGCCGACGATGAGCGCGAGGATCACCATCACCCAGAACTGCGAGGACAGTTCCGGGATCCAATGAGGCACCCAGCCGTCAGGCGTGTGCCTCGGCCATTTGGCCTGGCCGATGGCCTTGACGATCGGCGCATCGGGTCCGAACTGGTAAAGCATCTGGTTGCCGGACAGCACGACCGCCAGCGAGCGCGCGATCGACAGCATGCCTAGCGTCACCACGAAGGACGGCATGCCGATATAGGCCACGAAGAAACCGTTAAAGGCTCCGCAGGCGATGCCTGCGAGCAGACCCGCGCCAAACGCCACATACCAAGGCTGGTGCCAAGTGAGCAGCAGGCCGGCGACGATCGCGACCAGCCCCATCACCGAGCCGACCGACAGATCGATGCCGCCGGTGATCAGCACCACCGTCATGCCCAGCCCCATGATGGCGATAGGTGCAAAATTGCGGGTGGTGTTGGTAACGTTGTCGACCGTGCCGAAGCTGGGCTCCAGCCACGTCATGAAGACCACCAACACGAAAAGCGCGATCGCGACCCAGAAGGCCTGGCTGGCGATCATCTTCTGGAAAACGCTCTGCTCTATTATGCCGACCACATCACCGATGGACGCATGGCCTTCCTTCAGCATGTCGCTCTGGCTATGCATCACGGATTGCTCCCGTAATTAGGCCGGTGATCTCCTCCGGCGATGTCTTCTCCGTCGCCTTGTCGGCCACTTTCGAGCCGCGTCTCAGCACGATGATGCGGTCGCAGACCGCGAACACATCGGGCATGCGGTGGCTGATCAGCATTACCGACACATTTTGCGATTTGAGCCGCCGGATCAGCTCCAGCACCTCGGCTACCTGGCGGACGGAAATCGCCGCGGTCGGCTCATCCATCAGCACGAGCTTGGAGTTGGATAGCCGGGTGCGGGCAATGGCGACCGCCTGCCGCTGGCCGCCTGACATTTTTTTGACCAGATCGCGCGGCCGCGTCTCCGACTTCAGCTCCGCGAACAGTTTTGCCGAGCGGTTGATCATCGTCTGCTTGTCGAGCACGCGGAGCGGCCAAAACCCCTTCTTCATCTCGCGGCCGAGAAAGACATTTTGGGCGGCCGTCAGATTGTCGGCCAAGGCCAGATCTTGATAGACGACCTCGATCCCTTCGCCCCGTGCCTCGATCGGCTTGTGGAAATGGCAGACCTTGCCGTCCACCGCGATTTCGCCGTCGGAGGGTGGGAAGTTCCCCGCAATCAGCTTCACCATGGTCGATTTCCCGGCACCGTTGTCGCCCATCAGGCCAACCACCTCGCCGGCAGCAACCGCGAAGCTAACATCTGACAAGGCGCGGATAGCACCAAAGCTTTTCGAGACGCTTCGTACGTCCAGCACAGACACATTCTCCTCCCTGTGCGACGTCGACTTGAGCACTCAGCCGACGTACCTCTCTCCGGCTGCAATCTATATTGCAAAATGTACAAACATGCAACGTTTATTTCAGACGCATGCGGGGCGGCGACCAACTCTCCCTCGCATCAGTCTGTTCGCAGCCACTTGCTCTCCCGGGCCGAGCCCTGAATTGCCTCCACGAGTTCCTGGATGCGTTGGCCGGCCCGGAAGCCGAAAGACTCGTCTCGCTTCCCGGCGATCGCATCGACGAACCGCGCAATCTCGATAGCCTTCAGATCGTTGAAGCCGAGCTGATGGCCTGGTGCGACGCAGAAGAATCCATAGGGATCGTGATCCGGACCGGCCTCGATGCGCCGAAAGCCACGCCGGCCGCCGGGATCGGCCGTGCTGTAGAAATGCAGCTCGTTGAAGCGCTCCTGGCTGAAGACGAGCGCCCCCTTGGTGCCATAGACCTCGAAATCGTGCTGCATCTTGCGGCCGGTGGCGACCCAGCTCGCTTCGATGCTGCCGGATGCACCATTGGCAAAACGCAGAAATGCGCGACCGATGTCGTCGACCTCGATGGTCCGGCGCCCGCCTCGGCCATCCTGACGGCTCGCTATGACGGTGACGGAATCGCCGAGGACCCGTTCCACCGAGCCAAGCAGAAACTCCGCCGTGGCCAGAGCATGGCTGCCCAGATCCACCAATGCGCCACCGCCGACAGGATCGTGCCGGAAGGTAAATGGGCTTTCCGCATCCGCCATGTAATCCTCGGCGTGAATGCCGCGATAGCTGCGGATCTCGCCCAACTCGCCCGCGCGGATCATCTTCCGCGCCAGCGCGAGCAGCGGGTTGCAGAGATAATTGAACCCGACCTGCGTCCTGACGCCGGCCGCTTCCGCCGCCTCGGCCATCCGTCGGGCATCCGCCGCAACGGGCGCCAGCGGCTTCTCGCAATAGACGTGCTTGCCGGCGGCAATGGCGGCGAGCGCCATCTCCTTGTGGAAGGCGTTCGGCGCCGTGATATCGATCATATCGATCTCCGAGTCCTCGACCAGACGCCTCCAGTCCCCGCTCGCCCGCGCGAACCCCAAGGCCTGCGCCGCCTGCGCGGCGAGGTCATCGGTTCTGTCCGCAACCGTGTGGAGCACCAGTTCGTAGGGAAGATCGAAGACACGTTGTGCGGCAGCAAAGCCGAACACATGGGTCTTGCCCATGAAGCCGGTGCCGATCAGGCCGATTCTGAGTTGAGGTTTTTCACCGGCCATTCAACGCGGCTCCGTTTACCACCAGCGCCGAGTCAATCCGCCCGGCGAAAAAATCGAGCACGTTCCGCACGGACGAGATCGCCATGCGTTCTCCGCATTCGGCGGTGAGCCCGGCTATATGCGGCGTCAGAATCACTTGGTCGAAGCCGAAGAGCGGATGGTTCGCGGCAGGCGGTTCATCGTCGAAGACGTCGATACCGGCTGCGGCGATGCGCCGCTCTCGCAGCGCCGCGATCAGCGCCGCCTCGTCGACCACGCCGCCCCGCGCAGTGTTGATGAGTACGGCAGTCGGCTTCATCGCCGAGAGTTCCATTGGCCCGATCACCGGGCGCTCGGCCTTGGGTACGTTGACGGAGATCGCATCGGCCCAGGCGAGTCCCGTTTGCAAGTCGCTCACCGACGCGACCGGCCCCTCCGGCCAGCCTTGCCTTGCAAGGAATGGATCATATGCGCGCACGTTCATGCCGAATGTTGCCGCCATGCGCGCCAAGTGGCGGCCG
This sequence comes from Mesorhizobium sp. M1365, assembly GCF_040317865.1. Classification (NCBI taxonomy): domain Bacteria; kingdom Pseudomonadati; phylum Pseudomonadota; class Alphaproteobacteria; order Hyphomicrobiales; family Phyllobacteriaceae; genus Mesorhizobium; species Mesorhizobium sp. M1365. The sequence continues at coordinate 69,183 of NZ_JAMYLG010000023.1, read as the reverse complement.
ATCCGGCCGAACCCGAGGATCAGCAGTCGCTTGCCCGCGAGTTCGTTTGGCTCCAGCCGGTTGCGCCAACCCCATTCGTTGTCGCGGACCGAACGATCCGCGCGGATGAGCCGCTTGGTTGCCGCCAGCAACAGCATCATAGCGTGCTCGGCCACCGACACCGAATTCACGTCGCCGACTATCGCCAGCGCGATACCACGTTCGTTGAGAGAAGGCAGATCCACGGCGTCGTAGCCGACGCCATGGCGCGAGACGATCTTCAGTCTCTCGGCGCGTGCGACGGTCGGAGCCGACAAGGGCTGGGTGCGGATGACGAGACCATCGGCCTTGCCGATCAGAGGTGCATAGCTTGGCTCGGAGACATCTTCGACATAGTCGTAGGTGACGCCGGGCGACCCATCGAGAAGTTCGATGCCGCTCGGATGAAGCTTTCCGGCGACCAGGACGTGGGGCATCAATAGCCTCCCTTGCCGGCTTCGGCCGGGACGGCTTTCGCACCCGTCAATTCGCGGAAGCGAGCGACACTTGCCTGCGCGGCGGAGGCAAGCAGTCGGGAGTCACCCGAGATGGTTGTCATCTCGAAACCCCATTCGACGGCACGTGCGGCGTAGTCGGCCGTGCCGCAATGGAGCGCGGCGCGTTTGCCGTTCCTCTTGCAGGCCGTAACGATCGTCCGCAGAGCGGCGATCATGTCAGGCTCCTCGCGATCGAAGGACGGCGCGAGACGCCCCTGGTGCAGGCTGAAGGTCAGGTCTGCGGGACCGACATAGATGCCGTCGAGCCCTGGCGTTGCGGCGATCGCATCGAGATTGCGCATTGCCTCGGCGGTCTCGACCATGGCGAAAGCCAGGATCTCGTCATTGGCCTCGGCCGCGTAGTTGGCACCCGCCGAGAAGTTGGCACGCGTCGGCCCAAAACTGCGCTGGCCGGCCGGCGGATAGCGCAGGTAGCTGACGAGCTGAGCCGCCTGTTCCGGCGTGTTGATCATGGGACAGATCACGCCATAGGCGCCGGCATCCAGCACCTTCATGATGATGCCCGGCTCCAGCCACGGCACGCGCGCCATGGGCACCACCCTGGATGCACGCATCGCCTGGAACATCGGAAGCAGCATCGAATAGTCGAGCGCGCCGTGCTGGACATCGATGCTCACGCTGTCATAGCCCTGCGCGGCCATGATCTCGGCGGTGAATGGATTGCCGATCGAAAGCCAGCCATTGATCGTGGGCCGCCCTTCGGCCCAGATCTGCTTGAGCTCGTTCTTGATCAAGGCGGCCTCCTCAGAACACGATCTGCGCAAGCTTGGTGTCGAGGTAGTCACCGATACCTTCGCTGCCGCCTTCGCGACCCATTCCGGAATATTTCGTGCCGCCGAACGGAGCCTCGGACGCGGCAAGAGCGAAGCTGTTGATGCCCACCATGCCCGCCTTGAGCTCCGCGACAACTCGCCTGGCCCTGTCTGGACTGCGGGTGAACGCATAGGCCGAAAGCCCCACCGGCGAAGCATTTGCTCGCGCGAGCACCTCGTCGTCGGAGCTGAATCTGGCGATCGCCGCGATGGGTCCGAAGTTCTCTTGGGCAAAGACCGTCATGTTGTCGGTAACGTCACTGAGAGCGGTGGGCTCATAGAAATGGCCCGCATTGAACGAGGCGGCGCGACCAGCTCCGGTCGCTACTTTTGCTCCGGCCCCCACCGCGTCGTCGACGATGGCTTCGATCTCCGCAAGCCGGCGGTCGCTGATTAGCGGTCCCATCTGAACCGAGGGGTCGAGGCCGTCGCCCAGCTTCAATGCTCTTGCGCGTTCGACGAAGCCTTCGACGAAAGAGTCGTGGAGGCTTTCGTGGACGAAGAAGCGATCAGGCGTCACGCAGACCTGCCCGGCATTAGCGTATTTGGTTGGCACCGACAGGTTGAGCGCAGTGTCTAGATCTGCATCGTCGAAGACGATCAGCGGCGCGTTGCCGCCAAGCTCCATCGACACCTTCTTCACCGTGTCGGCGGCATCGCGGATCATTTGCTGGCCGACTCGAGTGGAGCCGGTCAGCGATACCTTGCGGACAGCAGGCGAAGCCATGATGGGCGCATAAGTCGTGTCCGTCAGGCCGATGACGAGGTTCACCGTGCCGGCAGGAAGCCTGCCGGCGCGCATGCAGTCGACCATCACCATCGCCACGCCGGGAGTCTGGCTCGACGGACGGATGATAGTCGAACAGCCGGCAGCTAGCGCCGGCGCCACCTTGCGGGCAACCAGAGCAGCCGGAAAATTCCAGGCCGTGAACGCTGCCGCAACCCCGACCGGTTCGCGCAGGACCTCAAACCGGCCGCCCGGTACGCGGCTTTCGATGACTCGACCATAGATGCGCCGCGCCTCTTCGGCATACCAGCGGAACTGGTCGATCGAGAGTCCCCATTCCCGCTCAGACTGGGCGATTGGCTTGCCGGTCTCGGTCGAGATCATCCGCGTCGCTTCGTCCTTGCGGCGGATCATCTCGTCGGCGATGGCGTGAAGCGCGTCAGCCCGCTCGAAGGCGCTTTTGACTTTCCAGGCGGCGAAGCCGCGGACCGCACTTTCCAGAGCCTCCTCGGTATCGACGAAGGCGGCAGATGGCGCATTCCCAAGTGACTCTTCTGTGACCGGGCTCAGGACCGTGGAGGTGGCATTTCCGAACGCCGGTCGCCAACGACCATCGATAAACAATCCGTATTTCGCGTACATGGCTTATCCGATCTCGCTGACCTTCACGGAGCGGCCTTCGACCGCCGATTTCATCGCCGCTTCGGCCAAGACCAGAGCGCGGCGCCCGTCCTCGAAACCGACCAGCGGCCGCTCGGCCTTCTCGACGCAGGTAACGAAGGCGTCGATCTCGGCATCGAACGCTTCGCGGTATCGCTCGATGAAAAAGTCGAGGTAGGGCGTGGTGGCTTCGGCCCGCGCGGCCGAGTAACGGCGCAACTCATGAGGCTTCCGGTTGCCGCTGATCACCATGCCGGTGCTGCCCAGAAGCTCGACGCGCTGGTCGTATCCATAGGTTGAGGTGCGGGAATTGTTGATGTGGCACTGCTTGCCGCTTTTGGTTCGCATCACGACCATGACGCTGTCGTAGTCGTTTAGTTCCTCCATCATCGCCGGGTCGATCAGCCGGCCTCCTATGGCGAACACCTCCTCCGGCTCCTCTCCCAGCATGAAGCGGGCGAGGTCGAAATCGTGGATCGTCATGTCGCGAAAAAGCCCGCCCGCGACCTCGTAGTAGGAACGGGGCGGCATGCCAGGATCACGCGAGGTGATGATGACCTGGTGCAGGTCGCCGATCTCGCCGGATCGTACGGCGTTCCACGCCGCACGATGACCGGGGTCGAAACGTCGGTTGAAGCCGATCTGGACCGGCACGCCCTTGGACAAAATTGCTTCGGCGCAACGGTTCACCCTTTCCAGACTAAGATCGATCGGCTTCTCGCAGAGCACGGGTTTGCCAGCGGCCACCGCCTTTTCGATGTAGTCGGCATGCGTGTCAGTCACCGTCGCGACAAGGACCGCATCTACATCTGCCGAGGCAAATACCTCGTCGGCGGATCCCGAAGCGCGAACGCCGTGCCGCGCCGCGACAGCCTCCGCGGACGATTCGTCGATGTCATAGACGGTGGCCAGTTCCGCACGGGGATGCGCGGCGATGTTTGCCGCATGCATCCTACCTATCCGACCACAGCCGAGCACAGCAATCCTGAGCAAGAAATCCTCCCGGTTTGAATTTTTGCAATGATCGTTGCAAACATATTGATTTGTCAATGGGCATTCCGTATAGATTTGGAAAGACCGTCGTTAGGGAGGAGACAAAGATGACCAGGGCCACCGTCCGTCTGACCATGGCACAGGCGCTCGTGCGCTATCTGTGCAACCAGTTCACGGTCGTCGACGGCGAGAAAGTTCCGCTTTTTCCGGGAGTCTTCGCCATCTTCGGGCACGGCAACGTGACGTGCCTTTCTGAAGCACTCGAGGCGGTGAAGCACGTGCTGCCGACCTGGCGCGGCCAGAATGAGCAGTCGATGGCGCTTGCAGCGATCGGCTTTGCAAAGGCGAAGCGCCGGCGCCAGATCATGGTTGCGGCGACCTCGATCGGTCCGGGTGCGCTGAACATGGTGACGGCGGCGGGTGTCGCCCATTCGAACCGGCTGCCGGTGCTGATGCTCTCAGGCGACACCTTCGTCAGTCGCCGGCCCGATCCGGTCATGCAGCAGGTCGAGCACTTCGGCGACCCAACCATCAACGTCAATGACGCCTTTAAGGCGGTCACGCGCTACTGGGACCGCATCGTCCATCCCGAGCAGATCATCTCGTCGTTGCCGCAGGCGGTTGCGGTGCTGCTTGATCCGGCCGATTGCGGGCCTGCCTTCATCGCTTTGCCGCAGGATGTGCAGGAGATCGCCTGGGATTATCCCGAAGCCTTCTTCGAACAGACGGTGAATGAGGTGCCGCGCCCCCGGCCCGATCGCAGCCGGCTCGCCGAAGCGACCCGCCTCCTCAAAGGCGCAAAGCGGCCGCTGATCATCTCGGGTGGTGGCGTGCGTTATTCGGGTGCCGAGAAGGTTCTTGGCGATTTCGCCAAAAGGCATGGGATCCCGCTCGCGGAGACGATTGCCGGCAAAGGCACGGTTACGCACGACCACCCCGCGCATGTCGGACCGATCGGCATCGTCGGCTCAACCTCCGCCAACGCGCTGGCGGCGGAAGCCGACGTGATCATCGCCGTCGGCACACGGCTCATGGACTTCACCACCGGATCCTGGAGCGCCTTCTCGGCCGACGCAAAGTTCGTCTCGATCAATGCCGCACGCTGGGATGCCACCAAGCACCGGGCGCTCGCCGTCGTCGGCGACGCGCTGGAGACGGTGAGCGAACTCGAAGGTGCCCTCGGCGACTGGAAAGCGGAGAGGGCCTGGACAGACAAGGGTCGCATCGAGTTCGCCAAGTGGAACACGATGCTTGACGGCTTCCAGAAGCCGACCAACGAGCCGGTCCCGACCTATGCGCAGGTCGTAGGCGTGGTGAACGCCAAGGCGGGCGAGCGTGACCTGCTGATCACCGCGGCCGGCGGACTGCCCGGCGAGGTGATGAAGAACTGGCGGGTGAAGGAACCCAACACTTTCGACTGCGAGTTCGGCTTCTCCTGCATGGGTTATGAAATCTCTGCCGGCTGGGGCGCGGCCATGGCCGACCCTACCCGCACGCCGATCGTCATGATCGGCGACGGCACCTACATGATGATGAACTCCGACATCTATTCGTCGGTGCTCGCCGGCCACAAGATGATTCTCGTGGTATGCGACAATGGCGGCTATGCGGTGATCAATCGGCTGCAGAACGCCAAGGGCGGCGCCTCCTTCAATAACCTTATCAAGGACTGCCGGGTCAAGGAGCCGTTCTCGGTCGACTTCGCCAAGCACGCGGAAGCCATGGGCGCGCTGGCGCGGCGTGTCGAAAGCCTTGCCGATCTCGGCCAAGCGATCGAATGGGCGAAGACCACCGACCGAACCACCGTCATTGCCATCGTATCCGACGCCTTCAGCTGGACGCCCGGGGATGCATGGTGGGACGTCGGCGTGCCCGAGATCAGCGGGCGCCAGCAGGTCCGCGACGCGCATGCCGCGCAAACCGAAGGTCGCAAGAAGCAGCGCGTGGGTGTCTGAACCGTTCGGGCGCGCGGGGGCGTCCCCTGCCGGAACGATGCAAAACTCCCTGAGCATTGTTCCGGCAGTTTTTTGTCGCTGCGCAGGCCGCCAGCAGCATTCGAAAATCATGATTGGAGATGACGATGAGAGCCAAGCTTGGCATCGCGCCGATCGCCTGGTGGAACGACGACCTTCCCGAACTGAGCGACGACGTCTCGCTGGAGGAGTGCCTGCGGCAGGCCCGTGAGGCCGGCTTCACCGGCATGGAGACTGGCCGCCGCTTCCCGATGGACGCGGCCGTGCTTGAGCCCATCCTGAGGCAGCATGCCATGAGCGTCTGTGGCGGCTGGTTCTCCGGCCGCTTGCTGGTCGGCAATATCGATGAAGAGAAGGACCGCATCGCCGCGCAGATGGAGTTGTTCAAGGCGACCAACGCGCCCTGCATCGTCTATGGCGAGACGGGTCGCACCATTCAGGGCGACCGCGGAACGCCGCTGGCTATGCGCCCGCGTCTCGACGACGATCAGATCAAGGCCTACGGCCGTAAGCTCACCACTTTCGGCGAATGGTGCGCGGGTCAGGGCATGCCGATTTGCTACCACCACCACATGGCCGCGCCGATCGAAAGCGAACAGGACGTCGATCTGCTGATGAAGCATTCCGGCGAGGGTCTGCCCCTGCTCTACGATGCCGGCCATATAGCCTTTGCCGGCGGCGACGTGCTGCGGGTGGTGGACAAGCACCACGCCCGCATTTCGCATGTACACACCAAGGACATCCGCCAAGCGGTCGTGGACGGGCTCGACCGCAGCCGGGAAAGTTTTCTCGACGCAGTGGTAAAGGGGGCCTTCACCGTACCCGGTGACGGCTCGCTCGACTTCGAGGCGATCGTGAAGCGGCTGGCCTCCTACGGTTACGAAGGCTGGTTCGTCGTTGAAGCCGAGCAGGATCCCGTCAAAAGTCCGCCACTCGAAATGGCGAAGATCGGGCATAAGGAATTGCGGCGCGTCATGGCCGCGGCTGGCTACACTGTGGAGAGCTGAAGTATGAATCGCATGGATGGAAAGGTCTGCGTTGTCACGGGTTCAACGCAGGGGTTGGGAGCGGCCATTGCGCGCCGGCTGGCGGAAGCCGGCGCTGCCGGTCTTGTCACTCTCGGCCGCAACGAGGCGAAGGGCCGTGCCGCGGCCGAGGCGATCACGCACGACACCGGCGTGCCTGTCCACTTTGTCAAGGCCGATCTCGGCAAAGTCGAAGATTGCCGAAGCGTGATGGCGGAGGCCGAGCGCGTTTATGGCAAGATACATGTGCTGGTGAACGCCGGTGCCCGCACGGACCGTGGCACCATCCTCGATACCTCGCCCGAACTTTTCGACGCCCTGTTCGCCGTCAACGTGCGCGGACCCTACTTCCTGATGCAGGAGGCCATCCGCCGCATGATCCGCGACGGCATTGAAGGCGCCATCTGCAACATCGGCTCGATCTCGGAACATGCCGGCCAGCCTTTCATCAACGTTTACTGTGCCACTAAGGCGGCGCTGGCGACGCTGACCCGCAACACGGCGTTTTCCGTGATGAAGAACCGCATCCGCGTCAACCAGCTTGATGTCGGCTGGATGGCCTCCGACCATGAGCGGGAGTTACAGGCGAGTGAGACGGGCGATTCCAATTGGGAAGCGAAAGCGGTCGCAAACCTGCCCTTCGGGCGCCTGATCGACCCCCGCGAGGTCGCGCGGGCGGTAAACTTCCTTGTTTCGGACGATGCCGGGCTCATGACAGGTTCGGTGGTGGATTACGACCAGACAGTCCTTGGTGCCGCATCCGGCCCCATGGCCGTGCCTGAAAAGGCGATGGCGTTTTAACCTTCCGACACCGATTGAGAATCGACGGCCGGAGGATCGCCGGTGCTGCGACAGGTTTCGCGGTTTGGAGTCCCTACCGCTCGGTAACCGTTGGAATGCGGGGATTGACTGCGTTGTTCTGAAGCCTGGCCGCCAAGGCCACGGTCAAAGCCTGGGCAAGACACATAGGAGCCGCCAGCGAGCGCGAGAAAGTGTATTCGTGCTCCGGAACGGCGAAGAGAACGCGCGCGCTCTTGGCCAATGGAGACAGCGTGCTGTCCGAGATCGCCACGATGGGTATACCTCTCCCCGCGGCTTCTTCCACAACATTGACGACCTCGTTCGCATAGAAGCGGAACGACACCGCAAACAGCAGGTCCGTCTTCCGCATCGCGCGGGCCATATGCGTGGCCAGTCCGCCGCCCGGATCCAGGAGCACGCAGCGCTTACCCAGCATGGTCAGTATATAGCGAAGGAGTTCGACGACCGGTGCCGAGCGAAGTTGTCCCATCAGATAGACGACGTCGGCCTTCTCGAGCAGGCTAACGGCTTCCGCCAGATCCTCGGGCTGAATACCGGTGAGCATCTCTTTCAGGGACGCGATGTCACGGACGACCAGATCGTGCATGAATCCCATCTCGCTGCGATCCGTCCGCTCCCCCAGTTCCTTCTCCAACGCCTTGACGCGGGCTTCGAAGCCGGGAGCCGCGGTGGACAATCGTTTCTGGAAGAGGCTCTGCAGGTCCTTGAACCCCTCATACCCCAATGCTTGGGCAAATCGGACGAAGCTGGACGCGTGAACGCCGCTGCCTTCCCCGATCGAGTTCACCGATCGCACCGCGACGTCATTCGGATTTTGGGTGAGATACAACGCAATCTTCTGGTACGACTTGCTCATCCCATCATACCGGTCGTGTATCACGCGGATGAGATCCTCATAGTCCTTGGGAGCCTCGACCTTCTCGTCCACGATGCACATCCTTGCAATTCTTGTTGCATGATGGCGTCTTTGAAGGTTTTTGACCAGCAGAGAGTTGTCAACTCTGTCATGGGGCCACAAGTTGTGACTTCCGGTCGTACTGCGCAGGTCAGCTTCGCGCTAGAAAAACGGATCGGAGCGCCGAAGAGTGCGCATCGCGCGTCCGCGCACCAAGAGGGCTGCGACGGGTCCGTGCGAAGGAGACGCGTCAGAGGAGCAGCGGTTTCGGACAGGCTTAGGAATAGAAGGCCGGAAAGTCGACCGCTCCACCGCCCTACCAAAAGGCTTCGCGGCGGCGAAGATCTTTGCCGACGCCGCCCACTACGACTTGGAGAATACCTGCTGCCTTATGCGATCCGCAGAGTTACCGATCCGGAAGCAAGCCTCATAGTCTTCTTGGAGAGCACATATCGCGCCGCCGCAGACCTCGCGGACTGGGATTCAGCCGGTCTCGAATGTGCATTCGGGCAACCTCTGCGACCACGGGCTCCGCAAGTGCTCTGTCGCGCCGACGTTCGCAACGGCAAGTCCGTCCTACGACCCTGAAAACATCATCGGCTGCGCTTCAGCGGTACTGCATTTGGTACTGCATCGCCAACTTAAATCCCATTAAGCTTTGATTTTTATTATCTTTTCCGGATCAGTCCGTCCAGTCCATCATCGTCCCGACTCGCAATTTCGAGTTCGTGGTTGCTCGATCTCGATTTGTTGTCAGGCCGCTTGCCGACGATAGCAAAAGAACGCCTCCTCGATAGGGGGTCTTGCGATGTAGCGGTCTAGCGACTCGGCCCCCCACATTTGCAGCGGAATATTCTGTGAGTATCATTTGTCCGATTTACACGTCGCTGTTCGCTTTTGCCGAACGAACTATTGAGGCAGCTTCCGCACAAAGCCACATCCTATTATGGCAGGATGATCTCGCCCTGTTGGGATGATATGGATATGCGGATCTGGTTGCACTCATGGCAACATAGCCCTGTTTCTTTGCCACGAAGCTGCCGAAGCAACTGCCTATTTTGGCTTCGCGCGGCTGCGGCTTTTGCGCGCCGATATCTCCGAGGCAGCGTCTATGAAGAGTGACGCGATTTCCTATCCGCCGAGAGGACTCTCTCGCGACGAAGCCGCACGCTACGTCGGTGTCGGATCGACGCTTTTTGAAGAGATGGTTGCTGACGGGCGCATGCCGAGACCTAAACACATCAACAGTCGGGCCGTCTGGGACCGTGTAGCGCTCGACATCGCGTTCACCTCGTTACCCGACAAAAACAACGGTCTGCAACAGCTTTTGGAGCGGAGCAAAAAGGAAGCAAGGAGATAGAATAGGCAGCTTGCGCATACGCTGCTGGCGTAATAAAGTCGCGGGCTCGTACGGAACACGCGACGTGAACGATCGTGAAAAGCTTGCGCAAGAAGTTAAAATTTGGCGCGCCAAGGCAGGATTCACGGCCGAAGCCGCAGCCAAGGTGCTTGGGATACCCAAGCGCACATTTGAAGGCATTGAGCAAGGCAGGGGCTTCCCTTACCCGTTGCTCCTTCGGGTCGCCATGGAGAGCAAAGGCCCTTCGCCTCCGGCGACGATCGAGGTGCCCCGGCGCTTGGAACAGCAGAAGGCTGGAAGGAGGGCTTAATGGGCCGGCCATTCAAGGATGACAAATATCCCGGAGTCTCGTCGCGCCTAAAAGGCGGTAAACTCGTCTATCGTTACCGCGGCAAGGGAAAGCCCGAAATTCGGCTTCCAGGCCGGCCGGGTGATCCAGAGTTCGAAGCCGCCTATGGACGGGCAACTCAAGGCCAGAGTCAGAAGGCCGTGATCATCGACTTGCCTGGACGGGCGTTGCCAAAGACTTTCGGTCATGCTGCCCGCCGACTTGAAACGACGATGGAATGGCTGGACTTCGACCAAGCGACCCAGCAGAAGAATGCTCGGCTTATTGAACGCTTCCTTGAGATGAAGGTCGATCCCGCCTATCCGCTGACCTGGCGCGACACGCCGATCGAGCATCTCGATGCCGACCGTCTGCGTGCGATTATCGAAGGCGTCTTTGGCACCAGACGGACAGTCGCAAAGCACCTGCTGGTAGCGATCAAAAAGCTCCTTTGGGTGGCGATTGACGTTGAGAAGTGGATCAAGCCGCAGGACGATCCTTCGCTGTCAATTCGCGTTCGCATTCCCAAATCGACGGCCAATCCCGGGTGGCCGATGGCCATTCGTGAAAAGTTCGAGGCGCGCCATGCGGTCGGCTCGGCGGCGCGCACCTGCTATGCCCTCGGCTTCTGGCTCGGGAATAGACGCGGCGATATCGCCACACTGGAATGGGAAGATCTGGTCAGCGAGGAAATCGAACTGTTCGATGGCTCGCTGGTTTTGATCGAGGCCTTCGAGTTCCGGCAGAAAAAGAACCGAAACCGCCACGGCGGCAGGGAAGTGTTTATCCCCGTCGTGGACAAGCTGGCGCAGGCTCTGGAGCCGCTAGACCGTTCGAAAGGTGGACCGGTATTGAGGAATGGCTATGGGCGTCCGTTTGCGGAAAAAAGCCTCACCGGCATGATGGCACATTGGAACAAGCAGGCCGGCATTCCGGAGGGCTACACCCTGCACGGGCTCCGGCGTACCTTCGGCACGTATCTCGCCGAATGCAACATCCAGGCACGCGCCATTATGGAAGCGATGGGACATTCCTCCATGACGGTGACGGACGCGTACGTACGGGAAGCCAACAAGAAGCGGATGGCCGTCGATATCGCTCGCGCGATCAACGAGCGGGAGGCGAAACGCGACGCCATAAAGCAGCGGACACCGCTTCGCGTCATCAAGTGAATGGTTTCAATTCGGACCGGTGCAGGGCGGCTTATCGGCCGCCCTTTTTTGTTGGGCCCATAATCGGCCCAAAACGTTTTGGGCCGAGGCCACTTTTTCGCACTAAAATCAAAGATCTTGGTGGGCCCGGAGGGTATTCAGAAAGGCATCCAAATCAATTGGTTAGAGATCAGTGGGACTTAAGAGTATTCAAATCTTTTCCAATGTTTTTCGATGTTGTTGTCCCACTCAGAAGTGCCTCAATCGACCAAGCCGACGCACTGAGCGCCTCACTCGGAAGGGAGGTTTGCGCAAGGCGAAAGGAAGATCGCGTCGGTGTGCAGCCTTCCTGAGAAAGGTCGCGGTAGCGCCAACTGCTGACGCTCAGCGCGAAGACAATCAAAGTCCTGTTATGGGGCCGTTTGCTGTCCGGCAGCTTCGCGACAGGAACAGGGCCAGAGCGGAGGTTCGAGGGTGGCGCTGCTCGGTAGAGCTGCCACTGATTTGCAAGCTGTTCAAGGCACGTCGATATAGCTGCATGGATCGAAGCGATCTTCTACCTGCACAAAAAGCATACGGCCGCTCGGCTCGACATCGACAGTCTTGTACGAGACCGGCACGCGCGTGAGCACTCCCATCTTCGTTTCAGCGAGCGCGGCGACTGCCAGTGCAATCGCGTGCGGTTTGGAGCCGAGTGCCATGCCGGTCGTCCCGACACTGGGACCTGACCTACAGAACGCGACGGCTTCTTGCGCGACGCCGATAACGTCGCAAAGGCCATGGTCAGTTCGTGTTACGTTGGGTGCAGACATGAGATCATTCAGCGCCGAACGTTCGCTCGCAAGCATGGGAAGATTATCGTTCGGCGCGGTTTCTTCAATGAAGATGAGCTTCAGCCTTCCCGGTTCAACGCGTTCAATGAAAGGCAGGGACAATCCCAATTCGCCGCCCATCGCCACGATCAGGTCAATGGTTCCCGGCAGATACTGCCCCGCAGTCAGGTACGGAATCAGAGTTGAGCGCCAATCCCCGAGTGATATAAGTGAGCGCGGACCACCAATGGCTGGCTTTGAGCCTTCCAGTGAGGACGCCTCTTGGTTGAGATCGTATTTTCCTCCCGCATAGATGCAGTCAAAGCACGCAAAGTAGTCTCTCGTAAAACCTAACCCAATCAGGAAAAGCAAATAGCTCTTCGGAATGCACGTTATGTCTATCAGAATCCGCAGGGGGCGCTTGACAGCTACATATTTCTCGCGAATCCAAGCCTCCAAGGTCGAGAAATTCTCCTGAGAGTCCGTTGAAGGCGCTAAGCTCACTGTCTCGGCAATCGTCGCAAACTTCCTGATTTCTGCGAGCATCGCCAACTTCCTGTCTTCGATCGCGTCGTTCCATGACTTGAACTTGATTAAGCTTAAGCGGGGCAGGTCGCCCGAAAGTGTGGCCAATGCCGCTGTTGCGCGCGTCTCCCAACTGAGCGCGGCGATCAGCAGGTCATATTTGCGCGGCGGCCTCCAGTCGACAGTCAGGTCTTGCTGCCGAACGGTCAGCGATCCGATCGCTGCCTCCTTAGAAATCATCGTGCAATTCTCTAAATGGGAGGGCAATCTGCGCGTCACCGAACTTCCCCGCCATTCCTGCCATAATCTTCGCCCAGGCGAAGGGGCTCAGTTCCTCCGGCTTCAGACATAACTGACTGATCTCGTTCGGAGTTAGCCGGACCGCCTCATAGGCACCACGATACGAGAAACGGAAATGAGGCGCGAATCGCCTATGGAGCCGGAAGGCGAGCGCTTTCGAAACATTGTCCGCTTGGACTGCGCGTACGGCCCTAGGCGTCTCAACAATCCGGAAATAGCCGGCCAGAACGGCCTGTTTGAAAGCGGCTTGTACAAACGCATATTCGTCTTCTCGGGTTTGACTGGAGGCAGGGGGATAATCAATCAAGAAGACGCCACGTTCTGCTGCTCCAAACACGCGAGGGTCACCGGGATTACTTTGGAGAAAGGCGGTTAAGTAACCTAGGCCGTTAACAAGGCGCCCAACGACGTCCGAGTCAATTTCTGATCTTGCTGCAATTCCGTCCAAGTACTTCTCACTCGCGGAATAAATGCCATCATTTTGAATCTGCGCGGATATCTGCGAGCGTGAAGTTACGAAGCGTGCGAGGTTTGCTGGATCATTACTGTCGAGCTTGTGGAAATCACCGTACTTCTCAAAGATCTCGCCCATAACCTCGAGGAAATCTCTAATCGAACTATCGGCAAGCGCGATCACAACGTTCGCGCCGGCTAGCGGGATACGCCGCGCACGCAGGCTTGCCGCAAAATGGAGCAAAGCGTTTTGTTGTTTGCGACGAATCCAGGCATTGAACGCCTGGTCTGAATAGATCGTTCCGTATTGGTCGAGTCGAGCGATGTCCTCTGGCCCGAAGCTGGCGCTGAAGGCTTCCTCGCGTCCCCGCCAATGAAGCAGAAGATAAGCCTCGTAGTAAGGCAGGCGTCCACCTTTGATGTCGAATTTGCGCGCACTCCGCGGATCTATCTTTCGGACGGCTCGTAGAAGATGCTCTGCTGCGGATTTCACTTGCGCAGCCAACGGGCGATGTGACCGACTGACCAACTGTCCCATCATCTCGTTGACGTCTCGCGATCCCAGTCGTTGGTCAAGATCGAAGAAGCGCGAAATCTCTTCCTGGCTGGTGAGCGTTCGTTGATCCTTGGGAAGGGAGAAAAGCAATCGCAGGCTCACTACAGACTGACAGAGTGCTTTGAAGTCGATGGTATCGCGACTGTCGAGTGACAAAACTCGACGGTCTGCATCGGTAAGTGGCTGCGCTTCAATGAACGTGTCGCTGTCGTCCTGAACCGAGCCCACAGAGCTAATTACCCAGGAAATCGGCGCGCGGCTGAGCCTCACCAGCGTGTTGAGACTCTTCCGCTGGATAAAACTCAATGCTTCACAGTCATCAAGACAGAATTTGAAGCTGATCGACCGAGGTTCGAACTGAGTTACCAGATGGACCGATTCCGCGAGGCGCTCCATCAGGAAAGAGAGCAACTGATAAGGTTCACGTGCGGGCAAGGTCTCGACGAACGCAGCCACTGATCCGCGCCCGCAAGCCTCATTCATGCGTCGTACAATTATGCGGAACACGCGAGCGAGTTCAAGAAACGTCCTCGGCGCTTGGTTGGAGAAGGTGGCAATCTCAGGATATTCGGTCGCGCAATCCTCTACGATGCGAAGCTCTTGGCTGGGCTGATAGATTACTGACCCCAAGACGCGCAGCGAATGGCAGGCATCAAGTGCTCGTTCGGCGCATGTTAGTTCCACAGCCAGTGAAAAGAAGCGATGATATTCGAGTACCGGATTTGGCGACCTCGGAAACTGTGCTTCCCATCCGTGATGAGACATTGACGCCGAAACGTGATCCGGAAAGCGGACGTAGATACCCAGGTGCTGGAAATCCGCCAGCTTACGCTGCAGACGGAGCGACTCATTCTGCGACAGGTCTTCCCAGCAGATCGCCTTCAGCAGCGTTGTCTTGCCGACTCCTCGCCCACCATAGACGAACACCGATTTGTCTCCAGCCAACTCCTCAGCAGTAGAGGTGAACCATATCAAGGGACGACCATCACGGTGGTGTTCCCAACGCGTGGGGCGAAAAGGGTTCAAGCCATAGTCGTTCATATCTTGGCCCGTACTATCCAGTGCGAGGCATCGAATTCATAATTTTCGACAGCTATAGATTCGTCTGCTAGAAGAAGTTCTATCGCTTCTCGCAGACTCTCTTCGAGATCAATGGAGAAGAACGCCGGATTGTGATTGACCAAGTCACTCCAATAGCTTTCGCCAACCGACAGAAGATGGCTGTATATCCTCCCCAAGCTAGGATCATGTGAACGTCTGCGGTGCCCAAGAAGAGGGATCGTACAGGGGCTGCCTCGATGCAGGACGCCCGACGCATTGAACCGCCAAGGGTAAATCCGGCACGAGAGTGGCAGCCCCTTCCTGGTGTAGTTAATCTCGATCAGGTTAAACCCATCTGTTGCCGCGGGGGCAGAGATGGTGATTAGACATTGCGATGACGGCGTCGACAGGATCTCGATCGGATCCTCGTGGATGTGACCGTGCAGATACAGGATTGGACGACGTGTCTCCAGTAGAGAGGCACGAAATGCACCCGAATTCACCAGTTCAGTATACGGAGCTAGGCGAGTGAGCCTCTGTGGAAGCAAATTGTGGTGCGCAGCGATTATAAGTAGCGCTTGGGGTTCGGCGGTTGCGGCGTGTTGGACGATTTCTCCAATGCTCTCGTTGGAGAAGGCAGGCGTGTCAAACTGCCGATCATAATAGGCTTGCAGCGCCGAAGCGCCTCCCGCTGCAATCGCCGTCTCGATAGCCTTTCCGATCCCTTCCCTGAACTCAGACGGTATGTATTCCGCCGCGCCACAACCCCAGCAACTGTTCATCAGATTGATATCCGCAACAGAATTGCCTTTGCGCACCGCCATCGAGATGGTCCGCTCAACGGGGAGCATGGGCAAGCCGTTCTTACGAAGATGATCGTTCAGCGGCGCAAATTTCGTCGCCAGGCCTGGCTGTTTCGCGAGATCCCGGTTGATGTCGTGATTTCCCGGCACGATACCAATCTTAACTGCGGCATGATTTCGGTTGCCGCCGATCTGCAGCGAATTGGCAAGAAAGGCAGACGAACGTTCGTAGTGGTCGAGCGCGCCACGGTCCGTGAAATCGCCCATGAAGATCAGTGCGTCTATGCCGCTCTCATCAAGCAGCTTGTAGATCTGTTTGAAAACCACCTTCGTTGGTATTGCCGAGATGACGTTTCGTAACTCGACGGAAAAGGCAGAATCCTTCTGGTCGACATTTCGCTGCGCAAGCGCAGCGGTTGGAAGATGGACATCACCAACCTGCAATATGCGGATTTTGGAAAGCATTAAATAAATTTCTGTCTTGAACTATGCCGTATCACAATTGAGCATCCATCCTCGCCGTTCTGTACCTAATGTAGGTCCGACCCCAGCATCGGTTCAGAAGTGCCACAGAGCGGCAGCGTTTGATACGCACGGGGATAGAATGTAGATCGGGTAGAATTCGTTAGGAAGCCACTTCAACGTCTATGTCGGCGAACGACTGATAGATGCCGTACGGCAGAATGCTACCAAGGGCAACACAGGGTTATGATTTCCGGTTCATCGCCGCTGCAATAACCGATGCGTCACAGACGCTGCACTTCGCGCTAGACTGCAGCTGCGGCATTCTCGATCATACGCTCAACTATCCTGTTCACACGTCGTTGCCGCCGTTCGCCGCACCTATCGATCGGAGGCCTTCCAGCCTCGCGGTGGCCGCGCTATGTGTGGCTGCACGCAACCTTGACGACGAACAGGAGCAAGAATAGACGATAGAAACAGGCACAAGATCGCCCTCCCCTGTCCTTGGATCGTGTTCATGCGAGAACAATCAACTGAGTGCTGCGGGTAGCGATTGGTCCACTTCAGAGCGAAGTTGGTCAAGTGGAAGTGGCCGACGAGGCGACCTGCAGTGCCAAGGACAAACCCAGCCGCGACCACAGGCTGGGTCGTTCTCATCATGCCCCTCCCAGGAGAATTCCGCGCAGGCTGAACCATCGCGGGTGCCATAGCGGAGTCGAGGAAGCTCTTGAGTGCGCCGAAGGCGATCTCGCCATCCGCCGAGCCTTTGAATGTCAGATGGGCTTCCTCGACGAGATCGAGGAAGTAGTTATCCCAAACATCCATCTCGATGATGCGCCAGCGGCCGGCGAAGGCCTGGCGAAGCCGGGAACCTTGGCCATCAGCCGGTCTCCGCCATGAGCTTTGGCAGTCGCACCAGATTGTAGGCAGCGGCTGCGAAGGTGAAGGCCGATCCGAGACGGTCGCGGCCGCGGAACCTGGTCTTGTGCTGGCCGGCCACGACCTTGATCCAACCGAACGCCTCTTCGATGCGCTTCCTGATGCGCTGGCTGACGGCATAGCCGCCATGTCGCGTCGTGCGCCCGTCGACCGCGGAACTGCGGCCGCTCGTGTTCTGCGTCCGCATCCGCCCTGGTGATGTAACACCGACCGGCGACGAGCGAGACCCGGGCCCGCCTGCTGCGATGGTTAGCTAGGCGGGTGCTCGTCCGGCCGTCCCAAGTCTCGCTCCGCGTTTTCGGGACGCGACGCAAGAATCCTGCTATCGTTGGCAACATGGCGATCCTCCTTCTGCTCTGATGATGATGCCGGTCGACAACGGTGATCAAACTGTCTTCGGGGAAGATGATGTCCTGAAAGAAGAACTGATCGTCCTCCGCGGGCGCGAACTGCGCACAGATAGCAAGTGCGAGGGGTCAACCGCCTCCGAAAAGCGTCGCGACTACCTCATTGGACTGGGCCTTTCCGGCGGTGGTATCCGATCTGCCTGCGTGTCGCTCGGGGTTCTACAGGTTCTCGCCGCGCACAAGATGCTGAAGCATTTTGATTATCTGTCCACCGTCTCGGGCGGCGGCTACATCGGTGCCGCCCTGGCCCTGCGATATGCACAGAAGGCTCACAAGGAGAGCGATCCCGACGCTGCCTTTCCCTATCCCGACGAGAGAACGGGCGAGATCGAGCACCTTCGTCATCACGCCACTTACCTCGCCCCTCGCGGCGTGCGCAGTTTCGCGACTGGCTTCGTCGTCGTCGCCCGCTCGCTCATCCTGAACACCTTCATCTGGATAGTGATCGGCGGCATCGTGCTCGCGCTGCTCATGCTGCCGTTGGACGAAGGTCGTCAATGCTGGATTCTTCCCGATACTTTGTGCACCGCCAAACCCAACGCCTTCTTTGACTGGCTTCTGGTGCTCGCCGCGGGACTGGGGCTTGTGCTCCTCGCATTGATGGCGGGCGCGTCGCTCTCGAGCTGGTGGGTGAAGGGCCACAGGCAGCCACAGCGCGCCTGGTGGATAAAACACGTTTTGCTTCCGGCCGTCATAAGCGTTCTGCTGTTGATCATCTGCTATGCAGTGCTACCGCAAGATGCCTTTCTGAAGCCCTCCTCTGCCATCAAGGGACACCATGTCGTCTTGCTGGTCATCCCCGTCGGCCTCCTTTTGGCGATCGTGGTGCCGTTCCTCGGTCCCAAGTTCCCACGATGGTTCCTGCTACTTTTGTTAGGAACGGTGAGCGGGATAGCGGCATACCACGGCAGTAAGTCTCACGCATTATGGGCACTGGCGCTTGCCAGCGGCGCGGCGACGGTATTCGTCCTGCGGAATATCATACCCGCCAACAACAACAATCAGGAGGTTCCTCACGAGTCAGTCGCTGCGGACACTGACGAGTTTACCAACCAGGTCCCCTCGCACAAATACATGCGCCGGCGGTTTCTCGATTCTTGGTCGGGAGCACTCGTGGTGGTCGCACTTGCCTGCGGTGTCGTCGGCCTAGTGCCGATGACAGGATGGCTGCTGCAAAAGCTATTCGGCGGCGTAGGCACAGACGAAACCAACTATGACGAGAGTCTCATATCGCTAATCAACTATATGGGGGCCGCGGCCTCGGCGCTTTATGGTTATTATCAAGCGCACCTGAGAAAGAATTTCGGGATCGGCACCGCCTTTGTAGTGGTTGTAGGCTCGGTCCTTCTTTGCTTCGCGACCCTGGTTTTTGCGCACCGAGTCGCGCTCGACTTGGTCGATGCCTCTCGCAGCCTCAGGATTAACTTATGGACCCTCCCCTGGCACCAAGGGGTCCCGCTGGCGGCGGCAATCGCCGCACTGGCACTTGGTTTTTTTGTCAATACAAACGACCTGGCATGGGGACGTTTTTACCGTGACCGCCTGATGGAGGCCTTTATGCCGAACCTGAGGCAAGGAGTTGGAGGCGCTGTGCAGGTGGGCCATGACCAACCCGCCAGCACTGCCGACCGCTATCGGCTGTCGGCAATCGCACATGATCACCCGCTCCTTGGCCCCTACCCGCTGATCAATACCAACGTCCTCGCACGCAGG
The DNA here is from genome assembly GCF_040317865.1 of Mesorhizobium sp. M1365. Classification (NCBI taxonomy): domain Bacteria; kingdom Pseudomonadati; phylum Pseudomonadota; class Alphaproteobacteria; order Hyphomicrobiales; family Phyllobacteriaceae; genus Mesorhizobium; species Mesorhizobium sp. M1365. The sequence continues at coordinate 49,890 of NZ_JAMYLG010000023.1, read as the reverse complement.
TCGCCCGACTTCCGGCAGCGGCGACGTGGCGGGGCGAACTTCGTGTTGAGCCCGCGCTACTGCGGCTCAGACTTAACTGGCTGGAAACACACAAGTGAGGTGCTCGACGATCAGCTCACCGTCCCGACAGCGATGGCAATCTCTGGCGCCGCGGTTAATCCGGGCGGCGGTCTGGCGGGTCAGGGCGTTACCACGAATTATGGCGTCGCCGTCGCGATGTCCCTGCTCGGTCTCCGCCTGGGCTACCACTTCAGGTGGCACGACAAGGGAGGTGTTGCGCACGTCGCCCGACGCTTCCTGAACCCGTTCGGCAATCACTTCATCCCGGCTGCCAGCGAGATTGGCGCCGAGTTGCTCGGGATGCGCTCGCACCATCCCAACTTCGTCGAGCTGTCTGATGGCGGTCACTTCGAGAATCTTGGACTCTACGAGCTCGTTCGTCGGCGCTGCGGCCTGGTCGTAATTGTTGATGGCGGCGAGGAACCTGGGGCCTCCTACGCCGCCTTCACATCGGCGATGACGCTCATTCGCGAGGATTTCGGCGCCACCATTGAGCTCGACCCGAGGGCAACACCTGCCCAGGTGGTCGCCCGGTCGGTCGACAACGAATATCCTCGCGCGGCCGAGTTCGCGAACCGGGGTTACTTCCTCGCCTCGATTCGCTATGCCGCGTCGGATCAGGTCGGCACCGACGCGGGGTGGCCGCAAACAGGGCTGCTGATCTATCTGAAATCAGCGATGATCAAATCCCTGCCGATCTCGGTGCGTGGCTACAAGGGGGCAAATCCGGACTTTCCGTACCAGTCCACTGCGGACCAGTTCTTCTCGCCCGAACAGTTCGAGGCTTACCGGCAGCTCGGTATCGGAATCGCCGAGCAGATGCTCGACGAGACCAAGCTCGGGGAGCTCTTCGCGCCGGAAGAGAGCAGCCGTCCGACGTTCGGGGATCTAACTGCCCGCTTCGTTGAACAGCCGGACCTCTGCAAACCGCCGATTGCAGACCCAGTTTAAGCCAAGACCAACGGCTGCTCTGGGTCATGAATACCGGTTCCGGCGAACGTCCGCTATCCGGGAGCAAAATCAGGCTGCGAATGTCTGCCCAGGGTCAGGAACGCTGGTTGCGGTGAACGTCGGCTATCGGGCAGCGAAAAGGGCTGGTGAAGGGCGGCTTAGGGTCATGATTTCCGGTTCATCGCGCTGCAATGACCGATGAGTCACAGACGCTGCATTTCACGCTAGACCGCAGCTGCGGTATTCTCGATCATACGCTCAGCCATCCTATTCGCGCGTCGTTGCCGCCGTTCGCCGCACCTATCGATCGGAGGCCTTCCAGTCTCGCGATAGCCACGTGTGTGGCTGCACACAACCTGACGATGAACAGGAGCAAGATTAGACATAGAAGCCAGCACAAGATCGCCCTCCCCCCTGTCCTTGCTCGTTTTCATGCGAGAATAATCAACTGAGTGCTGCGGGGATAGCGAGGCCGATTTGGCCCACTTCAGAGCGAAATCGGCGATAAGCCATTGACATTAAAGATTTTGGTGGGCGCGGAAGGTGCTTGGAAAGTCAGAAATCAAAGGCTTATTCCCGATTCCACAAGCATCCGGTCCTGAGTGGGCAGACGGCCTTCCTAATGGTAATTAGCCAGCGACACGTTGACCGTTCTCGTCATGCGCGGGTGAAATCTACGTTCGACCATATACGTCGTCGAAGCGAACGATATCATCCTCGCCGAGATAATCGCCGCTCTGCACTTCAATGATCACCAGGTCAATTCTGCCTGGGTTCTCCAGCCGATGCTTATGGCCGCAGGGGATGTAGGCTGATTCGTTTGTCGCCAGGAACAACTCCTGCTCGCCATTGACGATTTTCGCGGAGCCGCTGACCACGACCCAGTGCTCCGAACGATGATAGTGCATCTGCAGGCTCAGCCGCCGACCGGGCTTCACCTCGATGCGTTTGATCTTGAAGCGCTCGCCTTCCTCAAGAACCGTGTAGGTACCCCACGGCCGGTGTACCGTGCTATGGACCAGGTGAGCTTCATTTCCGGAAGCCTTGAGGCCCTCGAACAGCTTCTTGACGTCCTGAACGCGGTCGCGGGATGCGACGAGCAAAGCATCCGGGGAATCCACGATCACCAGATCGCTGACGCCGACCGTTCCGATGACGCGCTTGTCGGAGCTCACGTAGCTGCCGGTCGTGTCGACCATGTGAACATCGCCGCGGATCCTGTTCCCGCTTTCGTCGGGGGCGATCAAATCGGCCATTGCGTTCCAGGATCCAATGTCGTTCCAACCCATGTCGCAGGGAACCACGGCAAGTTTATTCGTCTTCTCCATGACAGCGTGGTCGAGCGAGATTCGCGGCGCGGAGCCGAAATGCTCAGGCGCGAGTTCGATTTTGGCAAAGCCTTCGCCTTGACTGAACCGGCCGTTCTCGTAGCTGTCGGAGACGGCCTGGATCACCGCGGGGCAATGCGATGCCATCTCGTCGAGCATGGTTTGTGCGCTAAAGCAGAAAATGCCGGCATTCCAGAAGAAGCGCTTGGACGCGACATAGGCTTTGGCTGTGTCTAGATCCGGTTTTTCAACGAAACGGACGACTTTCTCACCATCCGCTTCGATATAGCCGAATGCCGTGTCCGGTCTGGTTGGGGTGATGCCCAATGTGGCGATCCGCCCGAGCTTCGCATGTTCGATTGCCCGGCCCATGACGTCTAAAAATACAGGCAGGTTTCCAACCATGTGATCGGCCGGGAAGACGCATAGAATTGCGTCAGCGCCTTGCGTTGCCCGGGCATGGATCGCGGCTGCCGCCACGGCGGCGGCCGTATCCCGGCCTTCAGGCTCGAGCAGAAACGTGCGTGGCAGAACCACGGACTCTAGTTCGTCGAAGTCGTCCTTGGTAAGGAAGAGGTGTTCCCCAGATGTCACGGCGACGAGTTCCACTACGCCCTTTATCGAACCGGCGCGCAACACAGTGTGCTGCATCAGTGAATGCCCGTCTGCCACTTTGAGGAAAGGTTTAGGGTGCGATTGCCTTGAGGCGGGCCATAGCCGCGATCCGGCTCCGCCGCTGATGATGACGGGAACCACTTTCATATAACAACCTCGATTTCGTCTCTGGAGTGATTGCCCGCGCCCTTTCGAGCGTTAGCGTCACGATCGCCGTCGCTCTGGCTTGGTCTGCGGCCTCCGAGTAACAGCGAAGTTCTGGCGCGTTGCCGAACGGCCTCAGATGACGACGCTATCGGTATCGTACGACGCTTCCATGGCCTCGATGAGAAATGGACATTCAACTATGCCTGTTGGTTGCATCCGCCGAATTGTGCAGGTGACGGGTCTTAACTGAGACCAGAGATTCTTTGGCTGTCTTCTATCAAAATCAAACGACTTGGCTCCTTCAGATCGAACTCAATTACGCGTGGTACGAAAAGGCGTGCATATCGTGTAAAGGCGCTCGTCGGAGGAAACCGAATTACAGTATCGCAGCGCCCGAGAAGATACATCTCAACGAGGGCGGAAATTGCGCCGTCCATCCCAAGTGCTGCAGTGTGTAAGGGGCCGTCTTGATCGGATCGGAAATGCTTGGGGACGGTGAGAAGATCGGGAAACCTGGCCGACAGGTGATCCAGGATTTGCGCGCTGTCCGTGCACAAGAACAGCCGCACAGGCTTGGGGTGCGGTAACGCTTTAGCCTTATCAACCGCAGTGCACACTTGTCGAACGGCGAACTCCGGATCGGCCCAGTAGGGCGCATGGTCCATGATGTCTTCACCGTTACCATGTCGAACATGAACCCCGATGATGCTGTGCCCCTCAAAACATTCTTGGTAAATGGCATCTATGCGTGTTTGAATTTCAGACCGAGGCTTGACACTCTGGAAGACCTGCCGCTCGGCATCCTCATCGCAGCGCCACATCAAGCAAGCGTCACACACTACTGTGTTCGCTTCGACATCGTGTTCGGCCTGAAAGAGCTCGCCCAACTCGTCGCGCTCTTGGAAAATCTGCTCATCTGGGCGGTAAAGGCAGTCGATCGCTGGCCTATTCCACCACTCCGGGAAGAATGGACCCGGGAAGGAAAAGTCGTTGATCCGGTCGTCGCAAATAGCCGGTACGCCAGCGATGTCATTGATCGGTTCGAAGAACACCGGAAAGGCATTTGTGAAGGGTTGGTCGAGATAGCAGGACCCGCGCCAGTCGACGGCTAGCGTTCGTCCTGACCGCTGAGCGTAGCGCCAAGCGGCCGCCAGCGACCATAGACAATCACCGAACCCCGTACGCCTCTGAGAGACGACGAACCTGCGCTTTACCAATCCACTGACCTGCATTTTCGGAAATTTCGTTTCAGAGACGAGGTTGCATCTGGCTTGGGATCTCTTAATCGGTACTAGTCGACCGTTACGCCGGGCGATTTGGTAGAGGCTGCGCGTGGGGCAGAAGAGCTCCCTCTGCACTGCCTATCCTTATCTCTGTGACGCTCGCAAATCTTGACGCCGGGTACTCCCGCTTCCGGTTAAATTCAGCGTTCTCTAATGCGCCGGGCGACATCTGTAAAATTGATTGCGTGGATGTGGCCCATCCATGTGTTGGATACTAAGGCATTCCTTGACGATGGGCCTCTGCTGACGCGAGGCCGCGCTTTGCTAAGCGAAACAGCCGTTCGAGGCAGTCCACAAAGTCCCTTTTTCAAGTCCAATTCTTAACTGCCTCAACGTAACATGTCATTTGCGGGCGTTTCCTGAAGGACGGATGTGCAGGACCCGCCAGCCGTCGAATGTCAGGCGCAGGCCATCCACGTCATTTATGGCCATCATGGCGTCCGGTCCCATCGAAAGATGCGACACGGCGCCCTCTGACGCTTTCAAGTGCGCCAACATGGCGCAACTCGTGTCGACCGGATAGCTTTCGATCCGGCCGGACTGAGCGACTGGCACGCGATGCTGTGCGACGACGGCCGAGAGAGGAATTTTGCGTCTGCAGCCATGTGGAGGATCGTTCCGACGGTCCTGCGGGTTCTCGGTGTCGGAGCCGACACCTGTGCGAACCCGCTCTCGTCCGTTTTCGACAGGCCCTTGAGGTTCATGACCCTGTTGTTCGCCGAGATCACCCGCCAGTTCAGCGATCCAGGTGAAGATCGGCACGCCTGTCGATGCGGCGATCATCGCCTCGGCCAGCGAAGATGATGAAGAGGGCCATTGGGTCAAGTACAAGCGCCGACCAGCGTTTCATTGCTTCAAAGCCCATTTCGGTGCCTACGCCGATACGGCCCTTGTCGAGGAGATCGCCGTCACGGCGCCCACACCGAGGACGGCAACGCCGTTCCTGATGCTCTGCCCGACAATCCCGGCGAAGTGTTTGCCGACAGCGCCTACCGAGGCAATCATCTCGGCGACGCGGTGCGCGCCAAGGGTGGAAGGCCGCGCATCGTCGCAACCGCTGTGGGGGCGCGACGAGGCCGAAAGCTCGATGCCTGGAACCAACCGATCCACAGGATTTGTACTCGGATCGAGAAGATCTTCGGCACCTGTAGCCGGATGCGATGGCGAGGGCTGGCAAAGGCGGCCGTTCAATTCGCCGCACTGCGATCGCCTACAGTATGAAACACAGTTTGATGGTCGCCTCGTCCCCCAATCGTTGAAGCCCAGCTACCGTTTTCGGGCTAGCGCGCCCGAAATTCCTTGGAGGTCAATACGTAATGCCCTACCCGGCTTTTCGCCGCCGTCTCAAATGTGCGGTTCGCCCAAAGCCCCCGACTGCCACGAACTTTGTCTTCGCGCGGAGCGAAACCTCGCGCCCACGACTTTGTGCCGCCGATGTGCCGCGCTGCCCTGTCAAACAATCCATTTTGTGGATGCACCTCATCCAAACAATCGATTTCACTGATCAAAACAATTTCCATTAGAAGACGCTGAAGCAGGCAATGATTAAGATTACTTGGTTAGCGCAAGAGAGCGGTAAGGTGGAGTTGTCGGCTTGGACCCACATGCCCGCCATTTTATCTGGGAATGGCTACGTGCCCTGTTGGCGCAGGGCAAGACGATTCTACTGGCCACCCACTTCGTGGAAGAAGCGGAGCGGCTATGCAACCGACCTGCGTGCTTGAGAACGGACGTGCGTCCTCACTCGCTGATTGATGAGCAAATCGGGTGCGACGTGATTGAAATCTATGTCGCTCACCCCGTGAGCTGAGTTCGGCACTCAGGCCGCATGTGCGACTTAGGCAGGTTAGCGGCGAGACTCTGTTTTGCTATGCCTCCAAGCAGGAGCAGGTGTGCTCGCTGGCTGACACTGTCAATGACGAGCTCCGCGCCGCATCTGTCGAAATCCTACCATAGGGTATGGGGCGGGCCGCAGTTTGCTGGCGGTGTGGCGAGCCGGAGTCGAAACTTCAACTATAATAGAGCAGGAAGAAAATGGGCGAGAATAGGAAAGTTGCTCTGGTTACGGGCATAACGGGACAGGATGGTGCCTATCTTACCCGTCTTCTGCTGGAAAAAGGCTACGTCGTTCATGGGATTAAGCGACGTTCCTCTTCCTTCAACACGGGTCGCATCGAAGACATCTACCAAGACCCGCACGATCCCGATCCGCGCCTAATTTTGCATTACGGTGACCTCACTGATGCGACTAATCTCATCCGAGTAGTTCAGGAATCCCAGCCAGACGAGATTTACAACTTGGCCGCTCAGAGCCATGTCCAGGTGTCGTTCGAAACGCCGGAATACACAGCAAACGCCGACGGTATCGGAACATTGCGACTTCTTGAGGCGATCCGCCTCCTCGGTCTGAAGGACAAGACCCGCTTCTATCAGGCCTCGACTTCAGAGCTCTACGGCCTCGTGCAATCCGTACCGCAGAACGAAACAACGCCCTTTTATCCGCGCAGCCCTTACGCCGCCGCCAAGCTCTACGCCTACTGGATCGTGGTCAACTATCGCGAGGCCTATGGTATCCATGCTTCCAACGGCATTCTCTTCAATCATGAAAGCCCACTGCGCGGCGAAACTTTTGTGACGCGCAAGATCACCCGCGCCGCCGCTGCTATCTACCTCGGCAAGCAGGACAAGCTTTATCTCGGCAATCTGGATGCTCAACGCGATTGGGGCCATGCGCGTGAGTACGTGCGTGGTATGTGGATGATGATGCAGCAGGATCAACCGAATGATTACGTGCTGGCGACGGGCAAGACGACCCCTGTCCGCCAATTCGTCGAATGGGTTTTCGAAGATGTCGGCGTCGAGCTCGAATGGCGTGGTGAGGGAGTCGACGAAAAGGGCTATGATGTCGAGACCGGCAGATGCCTAGTCCAGGTAGACCCACGCTACTTCCGCCCCACGGAAGTCGATCTTCTCCTGGGCGATGCCACCAAGGCGAAGGAGAAGCTCGGCTGGGTGCATGAGACATCCGTGCGCGAGCTCGCCGCGGAAATGGTGCGGGAAGACCTCAAGGTCATGCAGACATCGGTAATCATGAAGGAAGCATAATGTACGATCTGAAGGAAAAGCCGTGTGGGTCGCGGGCCACAAGCATGGGTGGGCAGCGCTGTTGTAGGCCGCCTCGCGTCTGAAGACTGCAAAGTTATGGCCGCCCTGACGTTTCCCCCAATTTTATCCAGTCGTGAGTTCGTTTCCGGGGGTGGATTTGCCCTGATGGCCGGTGGACGCGACGGGTGCTGGCGCGGAGCGTTTCACGTTGCGCAGCGCGAGCGACCGTCGCGGGTTGAAGGTCGATGCACATTCGTTGGGTGTCTGCCATCCGATGTGCGAGTGCGGACGCGCGCCGTTGTAATCGGCGCGCCATACATTGAGCCTCGCGCGGGCCTGGGCCAGGGACGTGAACCGCGTCTCGTTGAGGAGTTCATCGCGAAGGGGGCCGGAGCCAGCGGGCTTGATTGGGATGGCCCGCGCGGACGGTCAAGGCTGCGCCGGCCGACCAGGCGGAGGGACCACCTCGGTCAACGGCACGGCCCGATGACGGCGTGCCGATGTACCACAACATACGGCGAGATAGAGCCTTCCGGCGTCGCGGAAAAAAAGCCCGCCGGTTTTGAGCCAGCGGGCAAGTTCTGGAGTGGCTGAGATCAACCCAGCATCAGTCAACGACCGGCGGAAGGGTTGGTTGCAGTGGATGCCAGCTAGCCGCAGCATGCTGTGAATCGTAGCAAAGTGAAAAACAAAACTCTGGACTTCTAGGTCGGACTCGCCCCAATATTTGTTTGGGGGATTCACATGAAAATTGGAGCACTCATCGCAAGTGCAGCCCTGTGCGTCAGCGGCTGCTCTACGAGCGCTGTCGTGTCGGACAGCGATCTCACGGCAATGAATACCGTTGCGCTATGTCACGTTCTCGCCAGCAGCACGGACGAACAGTATCGTAGTCGGGTAGCGGCCCTTCTAGTGCGCAGGCGCGCAACAGCAGAGAAGTGCACCAGGCTTGTGAAAACCGACAATGCTGTCGCGACAGGCATAGCGGTCGCGGCTGTCGGCGGCGCAGCTGTGGGTGTCGCTGCCAACAACGGCTATGGAGGCGGAACATATTACCGGTCACCGCCACCACAAATCTATGGCGTCGCGTGGGACCAATTCTATGGCCAGAACTACAGCGTTATCTGGCGCTGCCGCGACCGCTCCACCGGGCGGTTCGTTGACGATTACTATTGCGCCGGCCTGCCCATGGTCGACAGCGCATGGCCGGGCTGGTCGGCGTAGCGGATGAGCAGGCCATACCGCAAATATCGATCCAATCGGTGGCAGAGACCCACCGGTGCCAAGCTGTGGCGGCGCCAACTTGCGAGCGTGCCGGCAATGCTCAGTCTTACGGCAGCGGCGGCGGTGGCCGCCTTCCTGGCGCCGTCGGGCGCGCAACGTAGCGACGATGCATCAAAGGCCAGCCCACGAAGGGCGGCGCCCGCCTTGCTTACCGGTGTCGCATCCGTCATTGACGGCGATACGATCGAAATCCACGGCCAGCGCGTCCGCTTCAACGGCATCGACGCGCCAGAGAGCCGACAGCTGTGCCGCGATGCGAATGGCGCCGAGTATCCTTGCGGCCGGCGATCGGCCGAAGCGCTGGACACTTTCCTGGCCGCGTCGAGGCCGCTCGAATGCACATTCGTGACGTGGGACCGCTACCACCGCTTTGTCGGCGATTGTCGGCGCGCCGACGGCGCGGGCGTGGCCGCCTGGATGGTCAAGCACGGCCAGGCGCTGGATTGGCCTAACTACAGCCAGGGCGCCTATGCGGGGCAGCAGGCGCAAGCCCAAGCCTCAAAGATCGGCCTGTGGGCCGGGACGTTTCAGGCACCCTGGGAATGGCGCGCTGCGCACGCCGACGCCGCGGCGCCGTCGAGTCGCCCGCTGGGCATCATCAGCCGTAAGCTGGTCGCGCAGAGCGGCTATTCTTGCGAGCCGCGGAGAACGTGCAAGCAGATCGGTTCCTGCGATGAAGCCAACTGGTACCTGCAAAACTGCTCATGGGGCGGAAAACTCGATCGCGATAAGGATGGGATCCCATGCGAAACACTCTGCTAGCTGAAATGTAACGGAGTAAGCGCGCCACGGCCGTGGGTCGCCTGGTTGAAGACGCCGAAAAGCTGGACGATGTTGGTGATGTCGGTCTCGATGAAGACCTCGAGCTTGTCGTGCAGCATCCCCTTCTTGCCGAGAAGATAGCGGATTTTCGCCTTGCGGGTGGGCTTGCCTTGGGCGTGCGGTCACACTGGGGGTCGGCGCCTTCGACCTCGCCCTCTTCGGCCAAACCTCCAGGATTTCCGTGAATATCTCCCGCGCACTGGTGCAAAAGTGGCGTGCGGCGTCAGGGTTGATTGGGTTCAACGCAAAGATCGCACCCCTCCATCGGTCGCACAGGTCTTCGGAGAGCCCTGTAAGATATGAATGCCGGTGCCGTCCGCCGGGATGTCGCCAGCGGAATCGTGCCGTCTACCCTCGCTGAGGAGTTCAGGATGCCCGGCAGGGGATGCGCTCCCTGAAAAACGCCTAGCGCGACGGGGGCTTTATCATATCGGTCGCGCCGAAATTAGTTCAGGTTGTCTTCCCAGAACTCCAGGTCGTCCGTGTCCATCGTGTTGCCGGAGCTCTCGTGCTCCTTCACAAAGTCTGCCGCCTCCTCGCTTTCGAGGAATTCGTCGAGCGCCCTAACGGCCGCCTGCACCTTTTTCAGCTTCTTGCCTCGCCATAAATACGCATGCGGCGGATCGGGGTCCATGATGTTGTATTGGATCGCCATTTCGGCATTCGATTTCTGGTCGCTATCGTACCAGACAATGGGGACGGCCTTCCCATAGAGGTCCATGATGAGATTGCGGTAAAAGTAAATGCTGACTCGTGGTCGAAGGTCGACGATCGTTTTCAGGATTTCCTTGAACCGGGCCTCGGCATCGACGCTGGTTTTCTTGGACATGATGGCCTTGACTGCAACAGGGTCCTTCGCGGCCTTGAGCTCTTCGATCGTTTCGCTCGCCTCGTCATACACATCTTGGAGGCCTGCCAGTTCCTGTTTCAGCTCCGCGAGCTCGTCTTGTAGGGCCTTATGCTCGGAGGCGGACACGTTGGTTGCGGGAGCTAGGTTCTTCAATAATTTCTTCAGGTCGACCTTCCACGCCGCCCGCTTCTTGTCCCAGTCATGCTCAGTCCGCGGTTCAAGTGCGGTTCCAGTCCCCTGAATCATTTGGCGTAGATCGACGAGCTTTGCATCGTTGTCGATGCTCCACCCCTGCTTCAGCCCTAGCGTACCAGAGACAGCGCTGAACCTGATCGGCGGCACTACGATGGGGAGCGCTTTCAACGATTTCGCCCAGGTGGCGCCAAGTTCCATCAGGCAGAACCAACTCTCCATGTAACACGGTGTCATCATTAGGATGACGAGCTTCGGGCTCTGTATCTGCTTCTTCATGTAATCGTTGAAGTCATCTCCAAATGGGATGTTTTGGCCGTCGACGCTGGAGCAGAAGATCGATTTGGCGGGCACGCCGATAGCCTCTTTCAGGAAGGCAACGAACTTATTGGCAAGCGCAGCGTCGGCCACTGCGTGGCTGATGAAGATGTCGGTCATTGAGGCCCCCGATAGAGGTCGGCAAGTTATCTGCGCCGGGCTCCCAAATGCAAGTGCCGCCAGCGTTCCGCTGCCCCCTTGTCAGAGCATTTCAGTTTTCGAGCTTGGGTGCGACGCGATTGGCATCCGCCCATTCGGCGAGTGCATTGCTCAGGAAGAGACGCGCATACTCGCGTTCTTCATCTTTTCCGGTGACGCGCGAGAAAGCGAGCGAAATTCCGTCGTTCCGGACGTGGCGGTCCACAGTGAACGGATGGGGCTGGAGCCGATCCCGCGCCCATTCCTTCATGTCTTCGATATGGGTGTCAGCAAAGAAAAAGCAGGCGGCCGACATAGCCCGTCTCAGCTTGTCCATCCGCCTCGCGGCTTCGCCGATGTACCTGACCGCCTTGGCGGCCTCCTTGCGCTGCAACAAGCTAATAGTCGCCTCCATGGCCTTTTCTTCGTCGTCGCAGCCGTCGAAGGAAAGAAGCCACTGTTCGTAGCGCCTGACTTCGGTCAGGAACTTGCAGCTTGCGCCAACCAGCGTGTCACCGCGCATGCTTCCGAAGTAGCTGTTCCGCGCGAGCTTCTTCGGGAGCCGGGGATCGAACTCGGCAGCCTCGTTGTCGACCATTTCCGTCAGGACGTATTCGCCGCCGGCCTTGCGGACCTGCCGCAGGGCTCTGTGGATCGTCGGCGCGTCCTTCCGGAAGTCATGGAAGATGCCTTCGATCTCGGTTGCGATCGGCTTCAGGGCTTCTAACTCCCGCAGCATGCTGGGAACGTGCGTCAGCCGCGCCATCAGGAAGTCTTCCTGATGCCTCCGCTCGTCGTCCTGCTTCTTTTTTGAGAACGCGGCATGCTTGACCTCCGCTGAGGCGCAGTCGTGGCCGATCACCGCGATGCACTGGCGGTTGAAGATAAAGACGAAGGAGCCTTCGAGAAATTTCTCCCGCCGCTGGCACATCGGACAGGGAATGTAGTCGCCCTCGGGCCGTTTCTTTCGATCCACAGCGAACGTGTGGATGATTTCGAATGGCTCATTCTTGTTCACGCGACCCCAGTAAAGTCCGGGGAAAGTTTCAGGCTGATAGGACTGCTTGACGTGTTCTATGAACTGGTCCCGCAGATGATAAGGAGCCTCACGGTAGGTTGCGTGGCCAGTGTATTCCTCAGGAAACGTGTACTCTATTACATTGCGAGCGGATGCTTCCATGGTTGGGTTCTCGTCCCTGTTGTTGCCATCGTCTCCTCCCTGGCAGGTTGCGACTCATGCGAGTCTTGCCGTGAATATAGAAGATTCGCGGTTGTAAACGGAGTCCGAAAACACGTTTTCTGTCAGTAGACGGTGGAACTTGGGGATTAATGGCAATGGATGGGAAGCCGCCGTCAATCATCGTAGATTGGGAACAAACACGTCCTTGATTGAAAAAGGCAGCTGGCCTGTCTTACGATTCATCACCCTCCACCCCTCGCCTGTCGTTCCAACGCCGCGCCGATGTCCCGGCCTGGGACATAAAGCTCTGTCCTGGTGCGAACCTTGCCCGACCCGTCGCGAGCATAGAGCTGCTTGGTCGCATATCGAGTAATGCTCGTATTCAGTGCGGCGACGTGGTCGCTGCGATGATCTCGCTGGGGGGCTGTTTGACGAAAAGCCCGACCAAAGCGAGCTCGGGCGAGATCGTGAACATAACGATCGTATTTTGGAGGCCGGACCCCGGCGAGTAAGGTCTCGGCTTTCCGTCAACCCAATCTAGGATTACCGGATCGTCGGATGTCGCATAGGTGCAGCCAGGCGCGGCCGAGACGAAGGACCAGCTCCTGCGAGCCAGTTGCTCAACAGCCGTCGGGACCGATTCGAGCTCCAATCCAAACAGGTAAGTCTGATCGATCGCAACCTTACGTTCGCCTCGATCGATGAGGTCCTTCATATCCTCGTAGTTGATGTCATCGCGGACTAAGGGCGCCATTCGCTCGCGCCTGCTTCACCGAATCGTCGAAGCGACCCTTATCCTGCAGCATCATTTTCATAATGCCGTTGACGACTTTCAGATCAAAATTTTCGGTCATTGACCTGAACCGTGGATTACGCACGGCCACGTTCCCCATCAGAAGCATAACAGAAGAAAAATGCGCCTCCGATGGGAAGCTGATCGCCTCTATCATCTCGGCCAGATGCACTGAGATTTCACCCTCGATCTCGGCCATCCCGTCCTCGACGTGGTTAGGGTCATAGCCCTCGACATCGATCCGGAAGAAGTGGCGCCGACTGCCGACTTCCGGACCAAGGTCTCGAACGATTTTCTCGTCGACTGATCGTAGCAGAAGACCTTGGCTTCCCACTTGTCACAGCCGACGATGAAATTCCGCAGATAGAACTGAGGGGTGAAGTGGTGGTTTGCCTTCTCTGCCATTATTGCCCGCAATGCTTGCAGACCCGTGGAGGCCTGCTCCAGGGATCTGGCGATCCGGAACCGGCTCAAAACAGTCCGCGTTTGCCCGCGTTGCCGTGCTCGCCTGCGAACACATGCTCAAGCACCCCGTCCGGAAGTGGGAACGGCGGATCCTGGTTTTCGATGATTATGAACTGCGCCTCGTCGCAGCGTTCTATCAGATAGTTGTAGAAGTGCACGTTTAGACCTGCCGCGGCTACGGTAGCTTCGTCAGAGCTGAGTTCCTTGTGCTTTGACCTCAGCGGGTCGCGGTAGCTGAGAAGCGGGCTGTCGAGGACGAGAATACCCGGATGCGGCAACTCGCGTTTCCGGCAGACATCCATGACCCCAATCTTGAACGCTGCGTTGAGCAGCGCCCTTACACCCTTGCCGTTGGCGTTACGCTGCTTTCCGTTTAGGAGGATATCATGCGTCTGCTCGTGGAAAGTGATACGCGGATCCCCCGGATACTTCCACTTCCTGAAGATGTCCTCCACCGCAGCTGCGAGTTCATCTCCAACGACCGTCCCGACACCGACCGCGACGCTTCCCTTGGCGACCCCTTTCGTCTTGAACTTCAACAGCTCGGCCTGGCGGACCCGAAGTCCGCTGATGCGCCTCTCAACGGACGTTGCGTCATGGAGCTTCTTTCGGGCCACATCGATCCCCTCATACTGGTCGCGTGTCTTGACGGCGGCTTCCCGTGCGGTCTCGATCTGCTCATCTTTCACTTCGATGTCGCCGGAAAGGGAGGCGATCCGCCTCCGCATTCCGATCGCTTCGGCCTGAAGTGAAGTGATCGCCTTCGTCAGCCCGGCGCTTTCGGCTCGGACTTTGCGCAATTCTGCCGAAACGGCCTTCTGGGAAGTTTCGACAGCCTCGAAGCCGTGTTCGACATGCTGATGCTCGGGATCAGCACCACACAGGACGCAAGGACGCTTCGCTCCGGCCATAAGGGCCGCGGCCCCCTCCTCCAGCATCATAAGCCTGCGGATATCGCTGGCAAAGCTTGTTGCGAGCAGTTCGAACCGTTCAATGGTCAGGACCGCCTCGTCCGCCCTCTCCGTCAGTTCATCGCGCTCGGACACCAGTCGTCGACGTTCCATGGAGAGCGCGTCGAGAGCGGAATGTCCTGCAGCCAGGTTCGATCTGAAGGTTTTCAACGTCGCATCTAGCCGCTCGGCCTGTTCGTCGAGTTTCAAGATCGTCAAGTCTTCGACCTCGGGATACATGGCGGCGAGTTCTGCGACCGCCGTGTTCAGCATCTCCTCAACGATTTCAATACGACCAGCGTTCGTCTGTCTCTGCTGCTTGGTATCCGGCACTTTCACCATCGACTTGTCGTCGACACCTGTGAGGATGAACTTCAGGACGTTCTTGTTGAAGGTGTCGCTACTCTGGCGGTCGACGACGATTGGGCTTTCCTCCGCGATCATCGGGGTCTCTTCCGTGAACAGGTAGCTGGCGAAATGCCGGATCGTGAACGTCGCCTTGTCGCCGGTCTGAGTCCTGGCAATTTCCGTGTCGCCGACGCCGAGTTCTCCAAGCAGGAAAGTCGAGAGGCTCTCCTTCTTGGTCGTGTGGTTTTCGGCCAGCGTGCGGTCACTTTTCCGGCCGAGTGCCTGCTCGAACTCACCCTCGAAAAGGTCGTACCCGCCTTTTGACAGCGAACGGGCGAGAGTGATCCGCCCGCTTTTTGGCACATCAATTTCTAACCAGCATCTGTCGTATGCGACGGCCTCGGCCAGGCCCGGCAGGGCGGACCCTCCTCCGAACATGTAGTCGAGCGCCTTGACGGCGAAGGATTTGCCAGCCTGCGAACCGCCCCAGACCACCGTTAGTCCCGGCGCGAAGTCGAGGTAGACGGCCAGTCTATCCGGCCCGGTGAAGGCGAGGCGCCGCAAGATGAACCGGGACGGTGACATGTCAGACGCCAGCCTGGGAGTTGCCATGCCCGAAACTATCGGTCCATTCCCCGATGTTACCGACGACCATGGACCTGAATCCGGCCTTTGACAGTTCGCGCACCTGTCCGGCCACCCAGCTGGCGCAGATCTTCAGGTCTTCAGAGTAGGGGGATTCGAGCAACTCGACATACGAAGCGGCTTCCTCGGAGGCTCGCCACGCGAATCCCTCATCGTCGGCGACCTTCTCCAAGAGATGGCATTTGCGCATAAGGTCGAGCCCTGCCTCCACAATGCCGCGCCGGACGAGCAGCTCGCCCTTCCGGCTGCTGACCGCGGCGTGAAGCGACATCGGTCCGCCGACATCGGAGGCGTGGACGACGACGTGATCGTAAAGGACAACCTCGCTGAGGTCGGCGGTCATCGGCCGCAGATGCTCGAGCACGACCACGGCACGAATCCCGGCCTCGAGCGGCGTATGATACAGGTCTGAAATGCTCGCGCTCATGGGCTCCATCTGATCCTTCCGTCCGAAACGAGGTGATGGCACGTACCCTGCTTCACGGGAGGCCGGGCCAAGGTACCCAGAATTCCTGCAGGCGCCGCCCCCGTGTGTTTCATCACCGCGTCGATCCTCGCCAAAGGCGATGGGTGCGCCTCGTTATAGACGTCGATCAGTAAATGGTAGATGTCGTTCTTGAATACGTCGACCGATCTGGCCGCCGTATTGTCGCGGTGGAAGTCGCGGAACGCGCACGCCTGATAATAGCGCTGTCTCTGGATCCTAAGGTGCTCCCCGAATTTAGGGTCCGTAAAGACGTCCTCCAGCGTCGCGAAGTCCAATCCGGCCGATCCCGCATAGACTTCCTGAAGCTGCGTCAGATACGTCAGCTCTATGTCGCTGATTTCATCGGGCGTTTCGCCTTCGGGCGCTTCGCCAGGCGGCAGGCCCAGCACCTGGACAAGAGCCGGAAGCGCGGCGGGATCCTTGACCAGTTTCGGCGCCGTCAGGCACTCGACCGCCGTGAAGTCGTAGCGCTCGATCGAGGCCCGGATTTCGGACGTGAGTTCGACGGGATTTCTGGCGGTTATCCTCATCCGGCAATGCTTGTCCCAAGCCTCCAGCAGCGCCTTCCCTATTCGGGACGGGTTCTGCAGCAGCGTAGTCAACGAGCCGTCGATGCCTCGCGGCGAAACGAAGATGTACCGTCGCGGCAGCGTCGCGTAGGCGCCGGCCGCATGATGGTGGAAGACCTTGCCCAGCTCCGTCATAGCCTCGCCGATTCGAAGCTTCGAGCCGCGTGTCTTCCGCTTGCACTGGTAAAGGTCCCACGCGCCATCATGGCGGGCGCGCGAGAGAAATCCTATCACGTCCCGGCCCTTGTCATTGGCCGCACCAACGCGCTCGACTTCGACGTAGTCTTTCGATTTCCGTTCGGCGTATATCTCGACGAACTCTTCGAGTTCGTTGTCCTCGAGTTCGACGATGCGCGTTGCTGGCTTCGTCACGTCCGCCCCTGAATCGATCCCTTTGCCTGAGTATCGCATCGGCGCGCCGCGTCGACAACGCTCAAACCGGCATCGATCTGAAGACATTGTTGGATGGTTTCGCCGACGACATCATTCGCGCGACGTCAAATCTCCGTGCTCTTTCCGGATAGTGGGATAGCCGCTTCCCACCCTGTCATGGACAGTTCATCAACCTGAACGGACCGGCAGCTTTGAAAAGATTGCCTAGACGGCCTGAACGACTGAAATGAGGCGCAGAGCCGGCATTGGTTCGGGGCAGATCAGCTCGTCTATTATGCCCGATGTTTCGGCTTGCCGCCGGCAAATTGCTTCAATGCATTTGCCCGCCTAGAAAGGTGCCCCCTCGGACTCACTGATCGCTGTCACTTATTCGGACCCTGAAATTGCCTGCCGCCGCGATTTCTCTGACTTGTCGACGACAGGGAGCCCTTCCTTTCTGGCCTTGGCAAACGCTCGATCGCTCTCCAGGAACTCCGCCAGCATGAACGGGATCAGTTCCGCTACCGATTCGGACTCGCCATAGGTCTGACGATAAAGGGCCGCATAGTCCTTCAGTGCTTGGTTCAGGTCTGCACTTACGCTTATGGTGATCTTTGAAGGTGTCCGATCCGGAAGTTTGCCGAGTTTCAGATTGGTCATGATGACTCCAGTCAATTCGGGTACGGCCGTAGCACAAGATCCTTGTGCACGATGACGCGCAGTGGCCAACCAGGGCGGACGGTGATCGTGGGCTGAATATTGAGGTTCTTCTCGGTGATGCGCTGGCCAGCTTGACTGACGTTCTGCTGAGCGGATTCGCGGATTGCTTTGACCAGGTCGCTTTCGTCTTGCCCGAGGCTCAGCTCCGTGCCGACCTCCAGCAACGTGGCCAGCGCAACGCCTTTCATCAGCTGCCAGGTGTGGAAATCCACCTTGTCCTCAAGCCCGGCATAGCCGGCGGTGTCCGTCGCCGGCAGATTGTCGATTTCGATCGAAGAGCCGTCGGGCAGCAGTATCCGTTGCCAGACCAGCAGCGCGCGCCTTTGTCCAAAGGCAACAACGCTGTCATAGGTGCCAATCAGGCGAGAGCCTTGCGGAATGAGCAAGGTGCTGCCGGTGACTGTGTCGTGCACATTCTCGGTGACCTGTGCGACGACGAGGCCGGGCAAGTCGGAATTGATGCCAGTGATCAGGCTCGCTGCGATGACGCTGCCGGCCATCAGCTGATAGGGCGAAGCCGGCGTCTGCAGTGTATGCAGATTGTAGATTCCACTTGTGTTCCGCTGGCTGACAAAATCGAGCTTGCGCTGTTGATTGTTTTGGTCGCCCTCGGCCGGTGCAACGGAAGCTGAATCGCGTGCGGCATCGGATTGTGGAGCCGTTGCCTCAAAGGGTGGACGCCCGCCCTGCCCGTTGCCGGCGGCATCTGCTTGCCGGGGTCGATTTTCGATCCGGAAGAAGACTTGCGATTCGCGCGCCTCGATCGCCTGCTGTGCAAGGCGCTGCTCCTCCGCCGAAACCTCCTGGCCCGGCGCGATGCCCAGCTGGCGTTGGTGCTCAAGGATGGGGCGGCCGAGGTCGCCGGGCAGCGGTGGTCCAAGCACCGGAGGCTTGGGCTTGATCCCGGAATAGTCCTTAGGCAGCCTTTCAATTGCCTCCGCGGTTGGCTTCCGCTCAGTGTTGTAAAGCTCTTCAGCCTGCTCTTTGATGCGCAGCGCCGGTCCCTGCAGCGCCATCATGGTGACGCCTAGAACGGTCCCGGAACCAACAGCAGCAATGGCGACAATAATGCCGCGCTTGAAGCGCACAGCGCGGCGAGGCGAGGCCCGCAGCTGCAGCTGTTCTGGATCGAGTTTCGGTGAAGCATCGGAGCGGGAAGTATCCGTCACGGGCCGTCCCTCACCTGCTGGAACGCGAAAAGAGCAATTTCCGCAGCGGCGCTTGCCTGCCGTCGGTCCTCGTGATGCGCACCACCTGTTGCTGCTTGGCGCCGAGGCGCAGTTCGGCCGCGGCGAAGAGGCGATCGACAATGTAATAGTTGCCGCGTATGCGGTAGTTGACGAGCTGGTTGTCCCCGTCAGCACCGACGATGAAGAGCGGCGGGGCCTCGCCCTGATCGATGCGGCGCGGAAACTCGATGTAGACCTTGCTGCCATCATCGAACGCGCGCGTCGGCCTCCAGGGCGGCATGTCGCCGGTAATCGAATAGCGGAAGCGAATATTTTCGAGAGCCACATTCGACGCCACTGGCATAGCAGCCTCGGCCTGCGCATCGCGCCGGCGTAGCGCGATAATCTGGTCCTCGCTGTAGGTCCAGGAGATTGCCGCCATGGCGGTCTTATCCGTGCTTTGAAGCTGCAAGTGATAGCTTCGCCGGTCCGTGGTGATCACCAGATTGGTGGCAAGTCCTGGCGCGAAGGGCTTCACCAGCACATGGGTGCGCTGGTCATCGCCGGAGCCACTGACGGTGTCGCCAATTACCCAGCGCACTGTATCGCCGGCCGACACGGATTGGAGTTTCTCGCCTGACTGCAGAGCGATATCGCTGACGCGCTCCGGTGCGGCATAGAGCTGGTAGAGCGCGCCTTCGGCAAAGGGGTAAACCTGCACCGCATTCACATAGCCATATTTGGTGGGTTGCTGCGTCGCCGCCTTGTTGGCATCGGCGACACGTTCTTCAGGCGAGCGCCTGTCTTCAGCAGCCTTGCCCGGCTCGGGCTGCAACTGGCCGGGCAGCGGTAGCGGTTTCGGCACTTCCACGACTTTGACGGGCTTCTCCGGCGCCTTCTCGATTGCCGCCGGTTGGAACTTGGCAGCATCATAGGAAATCTGAGGTGGCGGCACCGGCTTCGAGGCACAGGCGGAGATGACCGCAGCCGACGTCGACAGGACCAGCGCAGTGCGGAGCGACGAGAGTCTATTTATCATTGGCGGGCTCCTGGGGGAACGGAAGTCTGCGCGGCACTGTCGAGCTCGCGCGACCAGTCGATGGCATTGATGAAGACGCCGAGCGGGTTTTTGCGCAGCTGATCGGTATTGTTCGGCGGCCGGATCACAATGGTGAGGATCCCGGTCCAACGCGTTGTGCTGGCGAGGCTGCCGCGCTCAAAGACCTGCTCGGTCCATTTGACTTGAAAGGAGCTGTCGGACGCTCGAACCACGCTCGTCACCTGCACCGAGACGCTGCGCGTGCCGATCTTGCCGAACGGGTCGTTGGCCTTAGCGTACTCGTTGAGAAAGAGGGCTCCGCGGTCGGTGGCAAAGTCGTAGGCCGAGAGCCAATTCTGCCGCACCAGCACCGCATCGGTGGAAACAGAGCGGACATTCTGGATGAAGCGGCCGAGATGCCAGGCGATCTGGGCATCGGTGGGCTCGTAGTCCCGGATTGCTGGAGCGACGGCGCGCGCCTCGCCGAAACGGTCAACCTCGACGACATAGGGCACGACGCGGCCCTGCATCGACTGCCACAAGAGTCCACCAGAGAGCCCGGTGGCCAGAGCGAGGCAGCCAAAGGCCATCAGGCGCCAGTTCCTTGCCTGCACGCGCGCAGTGCCGATGCGCTCGTCCCAAAGTTGGGCGGCCTTCTGGTATGGTGTGACGGGGTGGGGCGTCTTCCCGTAACGCTGAACAGGTCGCTTGAAGAGCATCTAGTCTTCCTTATCGTTGAGAGAGGGGTTGGCGCCGCTTCCACCCCGATCGCCATCGCGGACGGCCTGCGTGGCGGCGTGGCGATGGGCGCGCGCGGTCTGTTCGGAACGCAAGCGCCTCGCCCACGCCGGCGCGGCATTGGCACCTGACGCGGCAGGGTTTCCGGTCATTGATGCGGTCGGCGTGCCGCCCGTCGCGGTCCAGGCGGCATCGCGGCCGGCATCGGCGCTGCGCCGGAATGGTTCTGTTGCAGATCGCATTCCCCGAATCGCGGCGCCGCCAGCTGCGCCGGCAACGCCCTGCAGTCCAGCAGCTACGCCGGAGAGGCCGGACTCGGGCGATGTTGCACGCCTCATCTGCCAAGCTGTGGAAGCAGCCGATCCCATGGCCGTGCCGGCTCGAACGGCGGCGAGACCGCCGCCGGTTGCCATGCGCGCGCCGGCAAGCGCCGCACCTCCGGCAACGAGCGTTGATCCGGCGGCCGCCGCGGTGGTTCCGAGTGCGGCTCCCGCGCCAAGCTGCGGCGCACCGGAAACA
Organism: Mesorhizobium sp. M1365; assembly: GCF_040317865.1. NCBI lineage: Bacteria > Pseudomonadati > Pseudomonadota > Alphaproteobacteria > Hyphomicrobiales > Phyllobacteriaceae > Mesorhizobium > Mesorhizobium sp. M1365. The sequence goes on along the minus strand of NZ_JAMYLG010000023.1, from coordinate 28,803 downwards.
AGACCCGAGGCAATTCCCGGCCCGAAAATGCCGAGCCCAAGCAGCGCCAACGCGCCCAGTACCTGTGACATGGCCGCGGCCAAGTCCGGCTCCTTGCCTTGCAGGGCGGAAGCGAACTCGCCGAAGAGCGTGGAGCCGATGCCGACGATGACGGCAAGCACCATCACCTTAATGCCCGACGAGATCACATTGCCGAGCACGCGCTCGGCCAGAAACGCCGAGCGGTTCCAGAGCGCGAAGGGCACCAGAACAAAGCCGGCCAATGTGGTGAGCTTGAACTCCAGGATGGTGATGAAAAGCTGAATTGAAAGAATGAAGAAGGCGATGAGGACCAGGAACCAGGCGAGAAGCAGCACGAAGATGGTCAGCGCGTTGCCAAAAATCTCGGGGAAGCCGACTAGCTGGCTCGCTTGATTGAGCAGCGGCCAGGCGCCCTCGAAGCCGGCCGCGGCAATGCGGCCTGGCCGCAGGAGACTGTCGGCGGACAAATTGCCGGACGAAGCGTTGATGCCGAGCCCGGCAAAGGAGCGGTAGATAATGTCGGCAAGGCTTCTGAAATTGTTCAGGATGAACGCGAAGGCGCCGACATAGAGCACCTTTCGGACGAGCCGACCGAGAATATTGGGTTCGCCGCCGAACGCCCAGACCAGGCCCGCCAGCGTGATGTCAATGCCGATCAGGATGGTAGTGAGAAAGGCGACGTCGCCCGAAAGCAGACCGAACCCGCTGTCGATATAGCGGATGAAGGTCTGCATAAAGCGATCGATGACGCCGAGGTCATTCATGTCGCCGTCTTCCTCGTTGTCTTGAAGACTGCTGATCAGTTGCCGGGATAGGCCGTACCGGTGCCCAGGAAACGCTTCGTCGTCTCGCGGGCGGCTTCCTCAGACTGCGCCTTGCGGGCAGCATCTTCGGCTTCAGCCCGGAACTGGGTCGCGAGCAGCGTCTGGATCTGCATCTGCTGCTTGGTCGAAAGCGCGATCAGCTGATTGGTGGCCTGGCTTGCCTCAAGGGCACCTGCCGCGCCCTGACTGCGGTTGACGAGATCGGTAAGCAGGTCGCCGTCGGCCCGCACGTTCTCCACGATCTGCGACTGCGCGCTCATGGTTTGGCGGAACGCCTGCATGGCGTTTTGCCAGCGCTCGCGCGCGGCGCTCGCCACATCGTTGACCTCGATTGTGGCGTCGTAGCTTTCCGGATATTGCACACGCCACTGGTTCTGAAGCTTGTCGAGATCGAAGCTCAGGCCGCTGGCCTGGGTCATCAGGCCGTCGATCCGTTGGAGCGAACCTGTGAGCTGGCCCACGGAAGAAAAATCCAGGCGCTGAAGGTGCCGCGCCATGTTCTGCAGCATCGTCGCCTGGTTCTGAAGCGACTGGATCTGGTTGTTTATCTGCTCCAGGGAACGTGCCGCTGTCAGCACGCTCTGCGCATAATTCGACGGATCGAACACGATCAGGGCGTGGGCTGGCTGGACGTAGTCGGCCATTGGTTTTGCGATCAGGGAAACGGTGATCAGGCTGGTGAGAAGGCGGCGCCGCATCATGACGATTGCTCCTTGTCTGGTTGAGGGAATTGCTGGAGAAGCTCGGCAGCCCAATCGAGGCCGCGCGCAATCAGAAACCGGGCGGCAAAGCCCTCCTGTCCGTGCTCTGACAGCACCTTGTCGATTAGGGTCTGCGTGGCCGGATCAGAGGCGCCGCAGAGCGCAAGAGCGATCGGGCCGAGCCCGAGCTCGAAGAGGCGGTTGCCGCGGCGCGACTGCAGATAATACTGGCGCTTCGGTGTGGCACGGGCGACCAATTCGATTTGCCGCTCGTTCAGGCCGAAGCACTCATAGGCTGCCCGCACCTGCGGTTCCACGGCACGGTCATTGGGAAGAAAAATGCGCTGTGGGCAGCTCTCGATGATTGCCGGCGCGATCGACGAGGCAGCGATGTCTGCAAGTGACTGCGTGGCGAAAATGACGGAGACGTTCTTCTTTCGCAGCACCTTCAGCCATTCGCGGATGCGGGCGGCAAAGAGCGGGTTGTCGAGATAGACCCAGGCCTCGTCGAGCATGAGCAGTGTTGGCCGGCCGTCGAACCGCTCCTCGAGGCGATGGAAGAGATAGGTGAGCACCGGCAGCACGGCGCCTTCCTGGTGCATCAGCTCTTCGGTCTCGAAACACTGCACATCCGACAAAGCCAGCCGATCTTCATCGGCATCGAGCAGACGCCCGAACGGGCCGTCGAGCGTGTACGGCATCAACGCGGATTTCAGCGCATTGGACTGAAGCAGGACCGACAATCCAGTGAGCGTGCGTTCCTGCGCCGGCGCGGTGGCAAGGCTGGTCAGGGCCGACCAGATCGCCTCCTTCACCTCCGGCGTTACGGTGACATTCTCACGGGCGATGAGGCCGGCGATCCATTCGGCTGCCCAGCTGCGGACAGCCTGGTCATTGATATTACGCAGCGGTTGGAAGGCAAGCGCACCGTCCGCACCAAGCCCATGGTGCTCTCCACCCATGGCGAGTGTCGCCGCGCGGGCCGAGTTGCCCTTGTCGAAGACATAAACCTGTGCGCCGGCATAGCGGCGGAACTGCAGAGCGACGAGGGCAAGCAGAACCGACTTGCCGGCACCGGTCGGACCAACGATCAGCATGTGACCGACATCGTCGACATGGGTGGAAAGCCGAAACGGGGTGGACCCGCTGGTCTCGGCAACAAGAAGCGACGGTGCTTCGATCCGGGTGACTTTCGCGAGATGCTCGTTTGTCGCCGGACCGGCCCAAACCGACGATAGCGGCATGAGATGGGCAAGGTTCAATGTATGAATGAGCGGCTGGCGAACGTTGGCATAGACATGGCCGGGCAATGAGCCGAGCCACGCCTCGACCGCATTGATGCTTTCACGGATTGTGGTGAAGCCGAGTCCGTTGACGATGCGCTCAACCGCGCGAAGGTTCTCCGCGGCGGCTTGGCGATCCTCGTCCCATACCGTCACGGTGGTGGTGAGATAGCCGAAGCCGACATGATCGCCGCCCAACACCTGAAGTGCTTCGTCGGCATCGAGGGCCTTGTTGTCGGCGTCACTATCGACGAGAGGGACGGGTTCGTTGGTCACGACCTCGCGCAGGATGGCGGCGACCGATTTGCGCTTGGCAAACCACTGACGGCGCAACCGTGACATCGTCTTGGTGGCTTCCGTCTTGTCGAGCGGGATGAAGCGCGTCATCCAGCGATAGGCGAAATCCTGATGGTTGAGCGCGTCGAGGATCCCTGGCCGGGTGACGTTCGGGAAACCAAGGATGGTGAGGGTGCACAGATGCTGCTCACCCAGCATCGGCTCCAGGCCGCCGGTAAGCGGCGCGTCAACCAGAACACCGTCGAGATACATTGGCGTTTCCGGCATGGCGACCGGATGGCGGTAGGTCGAGATTGTGCCGTGCAGATAGGTTAGCGTCTCGGCATCATCGAGGGCGCGCACTTCCGGCATGAAGCCGGACAGCAAATCCAGGACGCGGTCGGTCTCGTCGCGAAACCACGCCAGCTCCTGGCGCCAGTCTCTAGCCCCTCCCGAGTGATGCGAGTCGACCAGTGCGCTTTCCGCCCGCGCCTGGCCATCTGGCGCCGGCATGAAGACCAAGGTCAGATGATAGCGACTCTCGAAGTGCGCGACCTTGCCCTCGAAGGCCGCGCGCCGTTCTTCATCGACCAGCCATGAGGCAGCATCGGGAAAAGCCGAGCTCGGATAGCCCAGCGCTTCAACGCGCTCGGCCTCGAAAAACAACCCCCATCCGGAGCCCAACCTTCGTAGCGCATTGTTGGCTCGGGCGCAGATGCCGACCAACTCGGCTTCGGTCGCGCTTTCAAGGTCGGGGCCACGGAACCGGAAGGTTCGCTGGAAGCTACCGTCTTTATTGAGCACGATGCCGGGCGCGACCAAAGCGGCCCAGGGCAGATGATCGGCAAGCCGATCGGCTTTGCCGCGATACTCCGAAAGGTTCAGCATGCAAGCCACCCCTTCAGGCGAAGATGACGGACAAGCACGCTGGCGAAGTCCGGATCGCGGCGAGCGGCAAAGACCGCGAGGGTGTGGCCGGCCATCCAGAGCGCCAGTCCGGCGATCCACTGCTGCAGGCCAAGGCCTATTGCCGCGGCCACCGTGCCGTTGAGGATCGCCACCGCTCGCGGCGCGCCGCCCAGCAGGATCGGCTCAGTCAATGCCCTGTGAACGGGGACTTCGAAACCCTCGATATGCTGCTCTCCGGTGGCCATCAAACGAGTGCCCCGCCGCCGAAGGAGAAGAAGGAGAGAAAGAAGCTCGATGCCGCGAAGGCGATCGACAGGCCGAAGACAATCTGGATCAGCCGGCGAAAACCGCCTGCCGTGTCACCGAAAGCAAGGGTCAGGCCGGTGGTGATGATGATGATCACCGCGACGATCTTGGCGACCGGTCCCTGGACCGACTCAAGGATCTGCTGCAGCGGCTGTTCCCAAGGCATGCCGGAGCCCGCTGCGTGGGCCGGGACGGTGAGAAGAAACGCGAGCGCGGTAGACGAAAGGAAGCGAAGCTTCTTGCGCATGAGGTGACCTTTCAAAACTGCTGGAGTTGCGGAAGCGTGAGCGGGGTGACGGCGTAATCACCGCTGCTGTCGAGACCGGTGACCTCAGCGATCGCGTCAATGCGGCGCGAGGATCCGCGCCCAGCGATGAAGACGATCAGATCTACCGCATCAGCGATGAGGCGGCGGGGAACGGTGACGACGGCTTCCTGGGCGAGCTGCTCGATACGGTAGAGAGCGGAGCGCGCCGAATTGGCGTGAACCGTCGCGATGCCGCCGGGATGCCCGGTGTTCCATGCCTTCAGCATGTCCAGGGCTTCCGCGCCCCTGACTTCGCCCACGATGATGCGGTCGGGTCTGAGCCGCAGGGTCGAGCGCACGAGATCGGCGAGCGTGACCGACCCCCGCCTCGTCCTCAAGGCAACGCAATCCTTCGCCGCGCATTGCAGTTCGCGCGTGTCCTCGATCAGGATCACCCGCTCGTCGCAATCGGCGGCTTGTGCCAGCAGCGCATTGGCAAGTGTTGTCTTGCCCGACGACGTGCCGCCGGCGACCAGGATGTTGCGCCGCTGGCGGACCGCCTTCTTCAGCGCATCGGCCTGCAGCGGCAGCATGACCCGGTCGGCGACATAGTCGGCCAACGTGTAGAGTTTCGCCGCAGGCTTTCGGATGGCGAAGCATGGCCCCAGCACGACAGGCGGCAGCAGACCCTCGAAGCGCTCGCCCGATGGCAATTCGGCGCTGACAATCGGATTGTCCGCATGCGCCTCGGCGCGCACGTGGGAGGCGACCAGGCGGATGATGCGTTCGGCCTCAGAAGGATGCATGTGCACGCCGATGTCGACCCGGCCTTCACCCAACCGGTCGAGCCGCAGCGCACCGTCGGGATTGACCATCACCTCGATGACGGTCGGATCGGCAAGGGCTTCGGTGATCGCCGGACCCATGGCGGTGCGCAGCATGGCGCGGCGGCGATGGTCGGCTTCCGGATGAGAACTCATCCTTCCCCTCCCCTGCGATCGTCGGTGCCAAGTGACCGTTTCCCGGAAGCGATTTGGCGGCCGACTTGTTCGACGAACTTCTCGAAGCGCTCCTGGGCAATCGCTTGCGTCGCCTTGTCCGGCACCGGCGTGTGAGCATGAAGCGTGATCGAAAAGCGGATGAAGAGCGCCAGGCTCTCCAGGATCATCTCGACATCGCGCCTGACATGTCCGAGGTCACGGGAAAGACGGTCGAGTCTCTTGCCGTAGCGGTGGTCGAGTTCATTCTCCCCACGCCGCTCGATAAAGGCCTCGACCGCGTGCGCCACAATGGCCGATTTGGTGGTCGATGGATTGCGGCTGAGGTTCTCCAGCTTCTCGCTCAACTCGGGTCCAAGCAAAAACTGGTGACGAATGCGGTGGGGCTTCATGCTGCTTGTTCCCTCTGACCGGCGCTGATGCACCGGGGACGGGAACGAGCATCGTCGAGATCCTCGAAATCGCTTACGGCCGTTATCTACGCTGAGATGCGCCCGCGTATGGCGCGCCGTTCAGAAGCCGGGCACGATGTCCTTGTCGTCGCCCATTCCCTCATTGAGGCCGTACGCACGTGCTGCGGTGGAAATCCGATCCATGACGCGCTTGTCGGCGAGCGTCTCGCAGTCATCGTCTGCGGGCGTGAACAGATCGCCCTGATCAGGCTCCTGGACGACGAGGGTCCGTTCTTCGCGCAGGCCCGGATGGCGCTGCTGCTGGACACCTCCGTCTTCGATTGCCGCGCCGGCACTGTCGTCATCGCCAGCAAGACGCCGATCCACGCCGCGCACCTGTCCGCTCCAATCGTCCGGGCGCGACGTGGGCCGATCCGCGTAGGCACCGTCGCGCAGCACCGGCGAAGGCAGCACTCGCTCCGTGAAATTCGGATCCTGGTAATAACGCAACTTCTTGGCGCGAATCGGCGGCAATCCCGAAACCAGGATTAGTTCGTCAGCCTGCGGCAACTGCATCACCTCACCCGGCGTCAGCAGGGGGCGAGCGGTCTCTTGGCGGCTTACCATGACGTGGGACAACCAGGGCGCCAACCGATGGCCGGCATAGTTGCGCATCGATCTGAGTTCCGTCGCGGTACCGAGCGCGTCCGAGATGCGTTTGGCCGTGCGCTCGTCATTTGAGGAAAAGGCAATCCGCACATGGCAATTGTCGAGAATGGCGTTGTTCTCGCCATAGGCCTTGGAGATTTGGTTCAACGATTGCGCGATGAGATAGGCGCGGATGCCGTAACCCGCCATGAAGGCGAGCGCAGTCTCGAAGAAATCGAGCCGTCCCAGCGCCGGAAATTCATCCAGCATCATCAGGAGCTGATGCTTGCGGGTCTTCTTTGGATCGCCCTCCAGGCGCTCGGTCAGCCGCCGGCCGATTTGATTGAGCACCAATCGCACCAGGGGCTTAGTGCGCGAGATATCCGACGGCGGCACGACCAGATACAGCGACATCGGTCGCTCGGCATCCACAAGGTCGGCAATGCGCCAGTCGCAGGCCGATGTTGCCGCGGCAACCGTTGGATCTCGATAGAGCCCGAGAAACGACATGGCGGTCGAGAGAACGCCTGAGCGCTCGTTCTCTGACTTGTTCAGCACCTCACGAGCCGCCGAGGCTACGACCGGATGGACCTGGGGCTTGTCCACCGTGCCGAGGTGGTTGGTGGTCATCATCCGCTGCAGTGTCGCAGCGAATGAGCGTTGCGGGTCCGACAGGAAGGTGGCGACACGGGCGAGTGTCTTTTCCTCTTCGGCGTAGAGCACGTGCAAGATGGCGCCAACTAGAAGTGAATGACTGGTCTTCTCCCAATGGTTCCGCCGTTCCAGCGCGCCTTCCGGATCGACGAGAATGTCGGCGATGTTCTGAACGTCGCGGACCTCATCTGGACCTTTGCGCACTTCCAGCAGGGGGTTGTACCGCGCCGATCTCGGATCGGTCGGATTGAACAAGAGACAGTGCGAGAACTTCGACCTCCAGCCAGAGGTCAGCTGCCAGTTCTCGCCTTTGATGTCGTGAATGACGGCCGAGCCGGTCCAGGAAAGAAGGGTTGGAACAACGAGTCCGACGCCCTTGCCCGAACGTGTCGGCGCAAAGGCCATGACGTGTTCCGGTCCGTCATGGCGCAGATAGCGATAATTCAGTCCGCCAAGGAAAACGCCGGCCGGCTGAAACAGCCCCGCCTTCTCGATTTCCAGCTTCATGGCCCATCGTGAGGACCCATAGGTGGTGACCAACCCCCGCTGCCGTGCGCGCCAGAGGGACCCAGCTATCGCGGCGGCACAGCCCAGGAACCCACTGGCTCCGGCAAGTATGCCAGCCTTGTCAAAGACCTCAGGCGCATAGGCGTCAAATTGGAACCACCATTCGAACAGCTTCCACGGCTGGTAGATCGGCCAGCCGACTGTCACAAACCATGGTGGGCCGAGTGACGGCTGATAGGAGAGCATGTGGGCGCACCATTGGGTTGCAGTCCACACGCCAAGAATGACAATTGCGAATACGACAGCGATCTGCCCAATCAGCAACTTCGTGGGTGTCAATGGCTTGCTCCGCTCTTCTGGCCAGACGGACCAAACATCGCGCCGAGCGATGAGAATTCGAACGGCCGCTACATGCGACCAGGTGCGATGACAAGGTTGATAGGCATTGTTCAGCTGCGAACAGCGAAAATCCGCCGCAGCAACCGATCGGCAGTGCCAGGTACGCGGTTTGGTCGCAGAAGATGTTGGGGCTTCAGGCGCGGGCACATTGAAGATGTGCTGACAGACAAACCTTTGGAGCCGACGCGTTTGTGCGAGTAGCGAGCTGAAGGGCTCGGCGAGAAGTCGTCGTTCTCAATCGGGCGACGGGGGATACATCGGCGAAGACGGCATAAGGGAGGATGGGCCAGACCGAGCCGACGGAAAGGTCGTAGCCAAGGCGGCCTTGGAGCGCATAGCGCCTGGCCGGGAGGCCGCCGCCAGCCAGGCTTACGCGGCGCGTCGTTGAGCGAGGTGAAGACCCCCCGAACGGGCTCGACGAGGGTCCACGGCGGTCACAATGTGGTGGTGGTGATCGCAGTAGACGCGATCCGGCGAAGTTGGCCCAGCACAAAAACGATAACCGCCGGGTACAGAAGCGTCTTCGCTCACCGGGAAGCGGCACTGATAGAGGCCTAGCTGAATGAGGGGGACATCTCTCGAAGTTGGTCTGATATTTTCAGGCATGATGGTTTCCTAGTTCGTAGCAGTTACCAGCTGACGGCCGCAGTGCGACCCGTCGGGACGAGCTTCTCTCGTTTTGGAGGGCTATGGGTCACCATATGGTGTTGGTAGCACCATCAATGAAGCCCTACGCCCTGCTTCTGAAGCCAATAGTTTGCGACTTAAGGCCACACGCGCGAACGCATTAGCAATCTACCATCGTGTCCCCGAGGCACTCGCCCGCCGCGGTTTGCCGGCGGCGGGGTGGCACTGGCTTGTGGGGCCCTAGGCCCACTCGCGGCGCTCGCACTGGATCTCGGTGCGGGTTTCCCTTGTCTCATCGCCCTGTCAGCGCCTTGCAAATGAGCGAAACCAAGCTGTCGCGCGCTCGCTCGTGGAGTGCGCCTTTCGGCCGCCATGCAAGGAAATCATCAACGCTCATCCAATCAGCCGGGTTTGTGTCGGCGTCTGGCTGGCTGAATTCCACATACAGATGCAGTTCGTCCGGCACGAAGACGACCCTCCACAATCCTTCGATGTCATTGGCAAGGTTGTAGGCGAGGACGGTCATGGCGGGGCACTCCTTTCGCCGTGGAGCGTGCCTATCTCACGGGAAAATTCCATCACCAGAAGTTAGTATTGACGCTCGCGCTTTCTCACAAATCCAACGTCCGCGTGATGCCGAAAGGTGCAGCCAGCTTTTTGTGTATCTCGATTGGGAACACGGGACCGCCGCGAAAGTTCGGTGCACCCAGCGAATCCTCCCCCTCCAGGTATTGCTGCAGATCGGTATCCCGATCGGCCCGCGCTCCCCGCAAGGCGCGGGCCCTGGGGCTGTGGTGCTCATGCCATCTACTTCGATCCGCAAGATGGAATATGATCGGGATAGAAGAACCCTCTCGGTGTGGTTCGTCGCCAGCCGTAAACGGTACGAGTTTGAGGGGGTACCGCCGGAAACCTTTGCCGCGTTCCGGGCCGCGTTCGCCAAGGGCCGCTATTTCAACGACCACATCCGCAACAATTTCCGCTACCGTCTGGTTGCGAGCGATAGCGACCCGGGATGACCTGACCTGCCGGCGGCTCAGTCGTCCTATCGCTCCAACCGGCAGTTGGTGGACGCGTTGCCGCTGTGGCGCTTAGGGTTGGTTACGGTCCGCGCTCACCTGGCAAGCCCAACCCCCCGCATCCCCCCGCCTGGTGCAAAGCGTTTGATCGGTCCCGCCGTTCTGGCAGTGCGGCGGGACTTTTTTGCGGTCCAGGTGGAGCATCGGCGCGCGGGGAAGGCGCGGTGCACGCAGCACCTTTTCTCATCCAACGTACGCGGTGGCGCGCTGAAGGGTCTCGACGTCGGTCTGCCGCCGGAGCTCAACTAGCTGGACTATTGCTCGACCGGAAGCGGCTCGTGCTGGGACTCAGCGTGGTGGAAGACCTGTCCAAGGTCGCGCGCGTCGAACGTTTGGCCGCAGACTGGGCAGTAGACCAAGTGCTTCGACTCGTCCTCTACCGGCCCGTCATGCGGCCTGCCCTCATAGCCTGTCGCGATGTTGTCGGTTCTAATCCGGGGCAACGACAAGTGCCTTTCGTCGGTTTGGCGGCCTATATTTCTCTACCAACCGGACCTTGTCACGGTCGACCGTGACCAGCGGCCCGAGGTCCATCGTCACGGTGTCCTCGTCGATGCGCGTGACCTCGCCTTTTAGGTCGATTTGCTGGCCTCGGTTCACCTTGGTGTGGTCGATGATGGATGTGGGAAGTCGTCACCTGGGATAGAGACGGCTTACGCAGTCCTCTGTTATCCGCCTTCGAACCGTGGCAGCACTCGCCACCTGGTCACCAATGCCTATTTCGCGAGCCATGCCATGGATTCTGGTGCGGGCAGCGTCTTCTTCAAGAGGCTTCTAATATACGCCCGTCATCCTGAGGCTGACCTAGGACCAGAGTTACAAAAGTTGAACTTCATCGGGGAACACTCCTTCTGTCTGCCTGTTCGATTTGCCAGGCGCATCCCGCGCATTCAGACAGGAGAAAGAAGATGAAACGCATCCTTTTGGCTTCGGCCGTGCTGGCGGTGTCGGCTGGGCTTTCCTTTGCCCAGACGACGAGCGGAACTTCGAGCGGAACCTCGACGAGCGGCACCTCGACCACCACAACCGTGCCCAGCACGACGGATCAGGGCACCGGCACGACGAGCAGCGGGACCAACATGTCCGGCGATCAGGGCACCGACACGACCACCACCAGCGGCACCACAAATCAGAACTCGGCCAGAGACTGCGCGCCCGGCCAGCAGACTGGCAGCGCTCAGCAGGCTGCGCCAGGTCAGCAGGACACGACAGCCAATACCGCCGCGCCGGGCCAGGTGAAAAAGACCGACGAAGGTTGCTGATTGGCACATCGGCTCGGGTTGGAATCACCAGCGTGTGGCTGGCTGGTCTCCCCCGACCACCGGCAAAGATAAACTCGGCTGGCGAGCAAGTTGCCGCCAGCCGAGCATCGATGTGCGCCTATCGCGACCCCGCTTCACCTGCCGTCCAGCCGTTCGCGCATTCGCGATCGTCGCTCTCGGCAACAGGCGGCGCGCGCGGCGAGGACGTGTCGCATGTGCGCGCTGTCGAAGGAGGCGCCCAGCAACATTGCGCGTGAAGGCACGCGGGCATCCGATCGATCGTTAACCTTTCTCTGCAATGAGCGCCTTGTCGCCGACGATGGGCCTCCGGCTCTTACGCATTATGGAGATCACATGTTGGTCCCGGCACCCGATGCCGGGAGCAGGTCTGCTTCGGAGTGTCGTGACAGAACTGGGCGACATGGTTGCGGTGGAGTAGGCGCCGTCGCCCTGGATGAACAACAACTGTCGCATGCGGTGCATACATTGTCGAGCTTTCGGTCGGCCGCGGCCGCATCGACGACGACCACAACGGCATCAAGTCGTTGCTGAAAGCCCGCAAGGTATCGTCAAGACATAAGTTGCCGGCGAAGATCCGCCCTCGCGACAGGGATTCGTCAGGCCGATCGGTCGGCAACGCGACCGGCCAGATGAGCGAGAGCTTACCCTCGGTGCTGGTCTCGACCCGGCTCGTATAGAGGCCTGAAGGGACATCTCCAAACGATCATCGACGGTCGTCGATCACTGCCGACTACGAGTCGAGGTCGTATGGCTCGTGGCCTAGCTCGTTGTGATGAAGCGCCTCTGCCATACACCTGATGTCGAACCCTTGGCCGCACGCCGGGCAGAGGACGAAATACTCCTCCTCCCGAAGTGGCGATGCATCGTGGTCTTGGGGGATGACGATGTCATTGTATTCGTCGGGCATTGGGTCCTCCGGCAACGCCGCCCGCCATGCTGGAACGCCTGCCGGCAGGATTTGTTTCAAAGTTACTGCGCTTAAGAAGAGGGCCGGAACGGGTGAAGCACAATGTCGGTAAGCGCAAGGCGACGGCGCCCGAAACTCACACGTGAGCTGAACGACTGCTTTTGCCAACTCGATGCTCGAAACCTGCCGATCTGCTTAGGCCGGTTCCGGACATTCGTGACCGGCCTCATAAGTCATAAGAAGCGCCCACCACCTACGGGACTCAAGCCGACATTCCCCGAGCCTTTCGCCAGGCACGGACTCTTTGCCAACCGCACATTTGAAGCCTATGCTTCCCACATCGGCCGCCAGCGCGTCGGACGCAGCCGACAGTAAGAGGTACGTGCTCTTGCCCGCATGGGAGAGAGAGCCATGCCCCAATCCCTTCTTCGCAACCATGTATTGAAAACCCTCTCCTCGGAGGATTTCGCGCTTTTGAGGCCGTCACTGCGTCACGTCGAACTCAACATCAAAGACCAGCTGGAAGTCTCTTATCAGCCGATCGAGCGTGTGTATTTTCCAGAGATGGGCATCGCGTCGGTGGTCGCTACGATGACCGGAGGGCGGCAAAGCGAGGTCGGCATCGTCGGCCACGACGGCATGACAGGAGTTGCCGTTATTCTCGGCCAGGACAAGTCGCCCAATGAAACCTATATCCAAGTCGCAGGTAATGGCTGGATCCTCCCGGTTGAAGCTCTTCGCTCTGCGATTGCGGAGAGCCAATCCCTTCGCGAGTCACTGCTTCGCTATGCCCACGCGTTCCTCATCCAGTCGTCCCGGACGGCACTGGTCAACGGCCACTCCAAAATCGAGGAGCGCTTGGCCCGCTGGTTGCTGATGGTCCAAGACCGCGTCGAAGGAAATAAGATCTACCTGACGCATGAATTCCTGGCGACAATGCTTGGTGCCCAGCGCCCCGGCGTTACCACGGCCCTCCAAATGCTTGAATATCGGGGGCTGGTTCACGCCAAGCGCGGCGAGATCACGATTATCGACCGCGTTGGAATGATACGACTCACGCATGGTGCTTACGGGGAGGAGGAGCAAAGTCACTTCGGCCTAGCCTCCGCCTAACTGTCCTAAATCAGACAAACCCTTGCAAGCTACCGAATTCGTGCCGTAAATCGTGTGGGTCAGGGTTCAGGGAGGAATTCTCGATGACCACCACTTTTGACACAGTCATGGTTGAAAGAGCCGCCGAAGCCTATGTTCTCTCCAGAGGCAAGGCCCACTTCCTTTCGATAGCACAGGCAATCCGCGCCATCCGAACACTCATGCCCGCATGCAGGGCCACCGACCGCGAGCTGGAGGAGCTCTTGGCGGCAGCATCCATTATTCACGGTGTGCCAGTCGCGTTCGACTTAAAAACAGCCGTGGCCGCAGAACCACGGCTCCATTCATAGGGCCGGTGATGCCTGCGCTCGCGCAGACGCCTACCTTATCGGACGTTCGCCAAGCGATTGTCCGCCACCTGATCGACAACATCGGCAGCCCGAGCATTTCGATATCGGAGGTTAGCCACACCGTGAGGAGAATGCTTCCCTTTTGCGAACTCACGGACTGGCAACTTGGCGATGTCATTGCGCGAAGCGCGATCGATGCGGGATTCGCGATTGAATCCGACGGGGTGGGTCCGGAAAACGCATGTCGAGGCTCAATAGCGGAACAGCCGCTTTAGTCATGTGGCTCCCAATCACGGACGGTCAGGTTGCGGCCCCCAAAAAGCCGCCAGGCGGCAACGCGCCTGATATCGCACTTTGAGATCAACTCTGCCGCTTCCTGTTAGCCGAAGTGCAAGCGGCCCCGCTAACAATCGTGGTTGCGCCTTTAGTGCATCGTGGTTCAGACCGCTGGCGGATTAGAACTCATATTGGCTTTGCGATCGGCTCGTCGCTGCCGACAATCGGTGACCTATATAAAGGGGCATGTCCACGCGCCGAAAAATCAATGCAACAGCGAAGCTGATTGGAGAGTGGCCTTTAACCCCGGCTGCAACGTTTGGATCGTCCGTCAGAGCGAGGGGTATTTTTCTCGAAATACGCGCCCGCCTTCCAACGGAGTTCAGGAAACTGCTCAATATCGAGTCCCGCGTGCTTACCCTGCGCCTGTCTGAGGGCGCCGAGAATGATGTGCAGGTGGTATTCGGGATCGTATCCAAAGCACTGCATAATATCGAAGACCTGCCCGTAATCCCCCGTGAAATCGAGGACATTCTGACGATCTCGACGGCCGAACGGCACCGCTGGTTGAAAGATGGTCGCTTGCAGAGCGCCGGGACGAAAACGGTGAAACTCCGCGGGCGGGCAAGGAACATCACCTTTCACGTGTTCGACCCGCAGCACGTGGAGGATGTGCTTGACCGCGACCTGGTTACGGTCTGGCGCGAACAGGACGCAGCGACAGCTGCAGACAATAGGCGGCGAGCCGCGGGGAAGGCCGCTATGAAACGTGCTCAAAGAAGCGGTCGCGGAACTGCAGCTTCAGCTGGCCATGGCCCCGATGAGAACTCGCACTCCAGTTTGCGCGGCTGGGAAGATTTTGAGAATGACGGACTCCTGCGCTGATAGGCCGGGCGCACAGGCAGGTTAAAACGTTTGCCTGCGCCGTGCGAGATGCGCAAGGAGGGCCGTCAAACGCATCGCGTTCAGGACCCGCTTCGCAGGGACACCGCCCTTGCGCGCCATCTCGACACCCCAATGCATGTGGTCGAGCTCGCGAATCGAATGAGCGTCCGGATTGATGCTGAAGATGCAGCCCTGATCGAGTGCCTTTTGATGCCAGCGCCAGTCGAGGTCGAGTCGCCACGGATGTGCGTTGATTTCGACAGCGACGCCGTGTTTCGCACACGCTTTGAGGACTTTGTCGACGTCGAGATCATAACCGGGCCGGCGCAACAGCTGGCGACCGGTCATGTGCCCGATGATTGTCGTCCGAGGATTTCCGATCGCCTCAATGATACGCTCCGTCTGTTCCTTCTTGGGCAACTTGAAGCGGCTGTGCACGCTCGCGACGACGAAATCGAACTGCTCCAAGATATGATTCGGGTAATCGAGCGAGCCATCTGCCAGGATGTCCGCCTCGATGCCCTTCAGTATGCGAAATTTTCCATTGTATGCCTTGTTCAGCCGGTCAGCTTCGCGGTGCTGTTGTACCCATCCGGTGAAGGCTTCACCGGATGGGTACGGCCATGCAAACACGCATCGCGAGGTCCCAGCAAGGCCACGTTTGGTCCCCTTCATCAGCTCCTCCCCGGCTGCCTCGGCGTTGTTGACGTTGCGGATGATCCCGGGACGCTCGGTCTTGACCGGGACCGGAGGGTTGAACCAGTGGCGGGCCATGCGGTCACTCTTTGTCGACCTTATCAAGTTCCTCCAGCAAATACCTTCGCTCAGCCGGCAGCTCCCGTTCTACAGGCAGCAGGTTGCGAAGGTAATTGCGGATTACCTCTAACTGTTGAAAATGGGAAAATAGCGCAGGACGGCGCGCTTTGTTGCGATGCCACAGTGACTGAAGTTGGCTGACAGCTACTCGCCACAGTCGAAAGCCACGCAGAGGCCCATGGCAGTTGCTGCCTCGACGATCGCCTCGGCTAGTTCTTCGTCGGAGGCCACCAAATAAGGCGCAGCCTCCCGCGCTTCGCGTAGCGCCGCATTTATCGAGACCGTGTCGCGACGGTCCGCCCTGTTGAGGAGTACAGTGATTGCTTGCTCTAGAAGCGGACCGACCCTTTGCGCGACGCTCATCCAGCCCTCCCCAGGGACACGCCGAAAGGGAATCTACTCACTTCCTGACCGACATCAACGCCATGTACGAATCGTACAAATTGGCACGGTGCTGGCCGCAACAGTCAGCAATTTTTTTAGCTAGAGTTTCTGATCGGGTGATCGGATAATTGGCTCGCGCGAAGACCCCCTCTCGACCTATAGAGCGCGCTTCGGCCGAATGAGCAATGCGGTCCCTGTCAAAAACAGCGCCGGAAACAGGCGAACGGCTTCGGCCGCTCTACATCCACGGGCAGAGGCGATCACGGTCCAGAGGGCCATTGATCTGTTCAGGGCACGACTACAACGTAAGCGACGACACACTCAGGCGGCTGGTTATCAAGCACCGTCCTCACAACCAGACAATGCCCGGTGCTCCGTGGAGAATAAGCGCTCGCGGTTTGGTATGGCGCTCGCCGGCGATGATGACGCGCTTGCGCGGTTGAGGCAGGACGATCGCGAGCACCCGGACCTAACTCGGTATTTCAAGCGGCTCGGCATCCCGCGACCCTGACTTGCTATCAAAGTTATGGTCGCGGCGACTGTCTAGAGTAGACATTAAGTAGATGTCGCGGCCCGACAGAGCCCCACACAAGAGCGAACCGTTGCTGCCTTGCGCATCGCCCTCTAGGCCGCCGGCGTCGAGTTCATCCCGGAGAACGGCAGCCGCGCCGGCGTGAGGCTCCGCAAACCTTAGGCCGTAGACTCGTTACTGCGCAGCCACACACCTGCTTTTCGCCATCGGACGAAGCGGTTGCAACAGGTGGTGCGCGGGCTATAGCTCTGAGGCAGGTCGCGCCATGGAGCACCGGAGCGCAGCACTCAGAAGATGCCGTTCAGCACGCGCCGATCATCAACACGCGGCACACCTCTTGGCTTGTTGGGTAGACGCTTTATTCCATTGCTGTCCATTGTCCAAAAAGCGCTGTTAACCAAATTTTCTCACCCGCCAATGCTTATTCGCGCGACTGAAGGGGTGAGGTGATCGATGTGTGATTCAAACATAAGCGCGTTTCCGCTGCATCGGCGGCGGAAGTTGGTCGAAGGGATCGCCCGGGTCCTGGAGTTCAAGAACGGGGAGGACGCGAACGCCTTCTGGCGCAACACCGCCAAGGCAATTCTCGTTCAACTGTCCGAATCAGGAATTGCACCCGGGGTCGCCGAACAGGAAGTTGGAACGCTTCTTCATGCTGTCTTGGGCGATATCGCCACCCGCAGTGCTGCGAAACTTGCACAATAGCATCGGCCGGCCGGCGTACTGATGGCAGTTGAGATGCTCAGGTCGTTTGCAGGCTTAGCCACCACAAACTATTGGTCGATCGATCCATGGACTTGCCAATCGCACGGGGACGAACGCTGCGCCCGCGGCAGCCCGACTGCCAATTCTATTCAAGGCCGGAGTACGAGCCGGTTATTCGGAAGCTTTGGGGGGAACGGGCTGAAGCGCGCTAGGTCGTTTTGCCATTGTGGCTACCTGCGCGTTGCACAGCCTAGGTACCAATGAGCGAGACTGATGGCAAAAGAGAATCTCCCCTAGAAGGGCGTTGGTGCATCGGTCCGGACTTGAGCGGATGTCGATCTTTGGAGCGGCAGACTATGCCGTGGCCGCCTTGCGGCGGGCGGATTTCGGGCGTGCGCAGGCAAGCATGCGGTTGAGGACGGCGCAGCCGATGGCGACTTCGGTCTGCTGAAGGGAAGCGACCGTGCCCGCAAACGCCGCCCGATGGTGGACTTGTATCGCCCCATGGCGGTCTCGACCAGCGAGCGTTTGCCATAACCGTTGGAGACCTGCCATTTCATCCGGCCGTCTCTGCCGATTGCGGCGATATGCTGGTCCCTTTGGCCGGCAGGTCTATCGTCGAATGGTTCGACCGCGTTGACACGAGGCGGAATGACGATGGCGACAGCCGCGCTGTGATTGATGACTGCGTCGTAAGTCGGTTTTCCGTCATAGCCGCCGTCAGCAGTAAACTGTCCGATCGGACCGCCAATCTGGTCGAGTAGTGGCTCAACTCGAGAGACATCGCCAGTGTCCTGATCAGTCAGGGTATGGGCAATGATCTCGCCGCTGTCGGCATCCAGTGCCAGATGCAGCTTGCGCCAACTGCGACGGGATCTGGCGCCGTGCTTCTCCTCCAGCCACTGACCCGCGCCGTAGACCTGCAGGCCGGTGCTGTCGATGAGAACATGCACTGGTCCCTCCGGCGGAACCTGGCGATCATGCCGTTTGTTGGGCGATTGCCATGTCCGCGCCCGACGGCTCAGGGTGGTATGATCGGGGACAGCAAGCGCCAGCGCCATCAGTTGCAGCACCGATTCCAGCAAGCCTTCTGCCTGGCGCAGCCGCAGGCCAAACACAAGGCCCAGCGGCAAGGTGGTCTCGACCGCCAGATCAGAATAGCGGTGCTGGCCGCCACGTGTCTTGCGTCTTGGCGCTTGCCACCTGGACAGGGCTTCCGGCGTCACCCACAGGGTCAAACTGCCGCGATGACGAAGTCCTGCCTCATATTCTGGCCAGTTCGTCACCCTGAACTTCATCTTCTCAATATGATGGCGGCGGCTGGCATTGTGTTTGAAAGGCATGGCTACGCTACACAGGCTATTGCGGTTACCGCTTGCCTAAACCCAAACCAATAAAAGATCCGTGCACCAACGCCGGGCGGTAAGGGATCTGCTTGCATCAAAGAATGGTGACATGGGGACGCTCCTTAGATAGCTGCTCAACAGCGCCGAGGGTGCCACACGCTCGCCGCCGGCCATAGCATCTACACTGGGCCTGGAAGAAATCCGCCCTTAGTCCATCCTCGAAGCGTGATCGGGTCCACGTAAGCGCCACCCGGCGAACGTAGTCCTCTCCCGGCCAATCACAGGTGCATGGCTTGCCAAACATCCATCGTGCGGATGCGTTCCATCAATACAATCGATTTTACGAATTATAGAGAATAGCGGATATGAAAACGTCGGCCGGGAGAACAGGTCTACTGAGAATGCGAGCTGCCACTCGCCGACTAGTCAAACTGTCCAACTTCTTCCGAAAGATTCATGGACCGACCGGCGCGGTCGAGGCGGGATCATTCGAAAAAAATCGCAGTTGGCTAGCGCTAGCCCCCGGAGTTCCGGTTGATATACCTTCCAGGATGTCGCGTGTGCAATTGAGGCGTTGAGGTAAAGTTCGATGGAAATACATATGCAGGAGCCGATCTCTTCATTAAAAGTACATCGGCATATCGTTTCACTTCTGCAAAAAACCGATCCCGTCATCCTGGACATCGGCTGCAATGACGGAACCGATACGCGACGTTTTCTCAGCCTTTGCCCGAAGGCACAGCTCTACTGCTTTGAGCCAGACCCTCGCGCGGCTGCTCGCTTTAAGAAAAACATGAATCCGTACCTGGACAAGGTGAAACTGTTTGAAATCGCGCTCAGCAACCGAAATGGCACGATTGATTTCCATCCAAGCAATGGAGAAGGAAGCGCGGAGGAATGGGACCAATCTGGCTCGATACGCCGACCCAAGAATCATCTTGTCGAACATGCTTGGGTTCGGTTCGATCGCCCCATGTCAGTTGAAACTCGAAGGCTTGACGACTGGTGCAGCGAAGCGAACCTGAAAAAGATCGATTTCATCTGGATGGATGTGCAGGGAGCCGAGTCAGATGTCATTGCTGGCGGCATACAGACCTTGAGCAACACGCGCTTTATCTACACGGAATATAGCGACCACGAGCTCTATGAAGGTCAGCTGTCCCTGCAAGCCATTCTTGATCTTTTGCCTTCGTTCGAATTGCTGACCCGCTATCCACGCGGAGTGGAGGGCGATGTTTTGCTTAGGAATACGAGCCTCTAGAACAGGCCCGTTCTGCTTCCGTCCTGCTGCAGCCCTCCATCCTCATTGCAGATCACAAGCGGCTGGATTTGGGTGCGAGGATCGCACCGTGAGCGGTCGCAGCATGCTTGATTGGACCGAAGCCTGGTTGCCCTTACTGATCCGCCGGAAACAGGTTCTGCGAGGCCAGGCAAGGGAATTGGTCCCCGTGAAGGACTCGAATTTTCAGGCTTGAGGCCACCTGAACCGCGGCCTTCGCCGAACTCGGTGAATCGAACGGAATGACCAGGCGCAATCGCGAGAGGATGTTGCCACACATGATCGCGACCGCCGCTGCGCTCGAGGTTTGCGACCAGGCACGGGGATTTTGTCCGCTCGGCTGCAGCCAGTCGGCCCTCGATACCATCGCCGCGATCCGCGCAAACATTCGATACTTTGCGCCGACTCTGGCGCGCTCGCCGCGCCCCCTAGGGGAAATGCACGCCCCCAGAATAATGCGATGCGCCGATGGGTCCAAGGGCTTGTTCAGTCACGATGATTTCGGAGAAGGCTCCGGCCTTCGCCGCAGCGGAGGCGGACATCATTCCTTGGATGCCCCGCCGATGATCAGTAGTCGACGAGTCATATCCCGCTGCCCATTTCTTCGGCCACGGGGTCGGGCCAGCTCTCGATTGAGGTACGGCTGATGAAGCCAGGATGCTCGGGGTTCGCGCATGGCGCGCGCCCCAGAAGGCTGTCGAGGATGCGGCGCGCGCCAGGCCAGCAGGGTAAGATTCGGATCGGCGAGCCCGCGCTGCCCAAGGTTCGCGTTCTGTACGAAGATGCGTCTTTCACGCGGTCCGTCCCAGCACACCGAAAAATCCTCGCGAACAGCCAACTCATTCGCGATTTGTTCCAGCCGGTCCGCGATCGGTTCCAAGAAGCCTGGCACCGCGTTCTCGTAACCGGTGGCCAGGATGACGATGTCGGCCGTGACTTCTTCAACCTCGTCCATGCCGTGCTGCAGGGTCAGCCTGTGACCCGCGCCGGCGTTGATGCAGTGCGAGACGGTGCAGCCCGGCGGCGTTGGTGCACGGATCTTTTATTGGTGTGGGTTTAGGCAACCGGTAACCGCAATAGCCTGTGTAGCGTAGCCATGCCTTTCAAACACAATGCCAGCCGCCGCCATCATATTGAGAAGATGAAGTTCAGGGTGACGAACTGGCCAGAATATGAGGCAGGACTTCGTCATCGCGGCAGTTTGACCCTGTGGGTGACGCCGGAAGCCCTGTCCAGGTGGCAAGCGCCAAGACGCGTGGCGGCCAGCACCGCTATTCTGATCTGGCGGTCGAGACCACCTTGACGCTGGGCCTTGTGTTTGGCCTGCGGCTGCGCCAGGCAGAAGGCTTGCTGGAATCGGTGCTGCAACTGATGGGGCTGGCGCTCGCTGTCCCCGATCATACCACCCTGAGCCGTCGGGCGCGGACATGGCAATCGCCCAACAAACGGCATGATCGCCAGGTTCCGCCGGAGGGACCAGTGCATGTTCTCATTGACAGCAACGGCCTGCAGGTCTACGGCGCGGGTCAGTGGCTGGAGGAGAAGCACGGCGCCAGATCCCGTCGCAGTTGGCGCAAGCTGCATCTGGCACTGGATGCCGACAGCGGCGAGATCATTGCCCATACCCTGAGTGATCAGGACACTGGCGATGTCTCTCAAGTTGAGCCACTACTCGACCAGATTGGCGGTCCGATCGGACAGTTTACTGCTGACGGCGGCTATGACGGAAAACCGACTTACGACGCAGTCATCAATCACAGCGCGGCTGTCGCCATCGTCATTCCGCCTCGTGTCAACGCGGTCGAACCATTCGACCATAGACCTGCCGGCCAAAGGGACCAGCATATCGCCGCAATCGGCAGAGACGGCCGGATGAAATGGCAGGTCTCCAACGGCTATGGCAAGCGCTCGCTGGTCGAGACCGCCATGGGGCGATACAAGTCCACCATCGGGCGGCGTTTGCGGGCACGGTCGCTTCCCGTTCAGCAGACCGAAGTCGCCATCGGCTGCGCCGTCCTCAACCGCATGCTTGCCTGCGCACGCCCGAAATCCGCCCGCCGCAAGGCGGCCACGGCATAGTCTGCCGCTTCAAAGATCGACATCCGCTCAAGTCCGGACCGATGCACCAACGCCCCCTCGGATGCCTCCGTGATCGGGACGACGCCGCTGCTGCGCGAACTCATCCTGGCGTTTCTCGAAGTACCCGTGCGGAGGCCGGCAGCGCCCGCGCCGAACGACTGGTCGCTGTCATTCTCGACCAGCTCCGGGCGAGCCCGGTCGCGCCGTTGTCTCTTCCCTCGCCGATATCCGAACGCCTCCGGGCCCTCGCCGAAGACGTCCGGAACGACCCGGGTGCAGACTGGCCGCTCGATGAGATTGCGTCATGCGCCGCCATGTCCCCGCGCAGCCTCCAGCGTCACTTCCAGTCGGAGGCTGGCATGAGTTTTCGCGCCTGGCGGCAGCAGGCGAAACCCCTCAAAGCGGTGGAGTGGCTCGCCGCCGGCCGAAGCGTCGGCGACATCGCCTTCAAGAGCCATCTCCGGAAGCGTAACGCGCCGGACGCGCGGCGGCTTGTCGCTCATTCTCCAGCCTTATCACCTCAGCCGAAGATGAGATTGGCACCCGGTTTCAGTTTGCCAATTATGCGACTTTTCGAGCACAAACCAGGAACATATGGCCGTTTTCCACTCATCGCCTAAGACCAATTTCGCGCTGGAAAAGCCAAAATGCGGGAGTTCAGAAATGGCAGCAATGGGGCCGTGTATGGACGGCTCTCCGTTGGCAAAGGATTTGTGAGCTTTTGCAGTTGCTGGTTGGTGCGGCCATGTATCCGACCTGTAGGTGCGGCCTTTCATGCGCCGCTGGCCATAATGCCATTCGCGCGTCTCAGGTCCCGATCGAAAGCTCGCACTTATGGTGCACGGCCCCAGTGGGTTTTCCCGATCCGGCGGTTTCAACCGGCTTTGTGCATTAGCTCCTGTCCGCCCTTTCCAACCTCGTCGGCGATAGCACGCCTTGTTTCGTTCTATGCGATGACCGGCTCCCTGTAGCGCTCGCCGCCGGTCATCAATGCCCAGACCATGCGGGCTGTCTTGTTAGCCAGCGCAACCGCCGCGACCTTGGTCGTTCGTCGTGCCATCAACTGCACGAGCCAGGGGCGCCTGGTCCCGTTCCGCTCCGCGTAGCGGATGACGGCCATCGCCCCGACGACGAGCAGCTGGCGCAGGTAGCGATTACCTGCCTTGGAGATGCTGCCGAGCTTCTCCTTACCCCCGCTCGAGTTTTGCTTCGGCACGAGCCCGATCCAAGCCGAGAGGCATCGCCCCGACTTGAATGCGTGCGGATCGGCGACGGCCGCCACGAACGCACTCGCCAGCAGCGGGCCAACGCCCGGAATCTCCATCAACCTGCGACCCAGTTCAGTCTCTCGCGCACTCGCACGGACCCGCCGATCGTTTTCGAGGATCTGTTCCTTCACGACACGAAGCTGTGCTTCAAGCATCCTCAGCCAAAGCCGTGCGTCGGCCGGTATCCTGGCATCGTTCTCGTCGTTGATGACCACGAGAAGTTGCTCAATTCCATTACGCCCGATCGGCGCCACGACCCCGAACTCGGATAGGTGCGCCCGCAACGCGTTCGATATCTGTGTGCGCTGGCGATTGAGCATCAAACGAACCCGGTGCAGCATCATCACACTCTGCTGCTCGGGCGACTTCACCGGCACGAAGCGCATCGTCGGTCGTGTCACGGCCTCGCAGATCGCCTCTGCATCTGCAGCATCATTCTTCTGTCGCTTCAGATACGGCTTCACATACTGTGCCGGCAGCAGCCGCACATCGTGGCCACGTGCGATTAGCTCGCGAGCCCAATAATGCGACGAACTGCACGTCTCGATCCCGACAAGGCATCGCGGCAAGCTCTCAAAGAACGGCAGCACACGCCCACGCGTCAACTTCCTGCGAACTGCGACCTCACCAGCCGCATCCACGCCGTGGACTTGAAACACGGACTTCGCAATATCCAGACCGATTGTCGTAACGTTGCTCATCATAGCGCTCCTCCAGCTCTAATCCCGCGATGATACCGCAGGAGGGAGGAGAGCCGTCCACATGGGGTAATCGCGGGAGCGACGCGCCCTGGAACCGACCATAGTCTTGGAGGGTGGCTGTTCCCCGATAAGATGAAATACGGGCTCACGACTGGACGCCGGGCCCAGCATCAACGGAGAACAGCCATGGAAGAACATATCGGTCTCGACGTGTCGATGAAAGAGACGGCAGTGTCGATCCGCCGTGAAGGCGAACGGATCTGGCGCGGGAAGTGCGCATCTGATCCCAGGATCATTGCCGAGCTTGTCCGCAAGCGGGCGCCGGCCGCAAAGCGCGTCGTGTTCGAAACCGGCCCGCTGTCAGTTTGGTTCTATCATGCGCTGCGCGCCGAGGGATTGCCAGCCATCTGCATCGATGCGCGCCATGCCAAAGCCGCTCTCGATATGGCGGCGAACAAGACGGATGCGAATGACGCCGATGGTTTGGCGCGTCTTGCTGAAGCAGGATTCTTTCGCGAGGTGCGCGTGAAAGGCTTCGACAGTATGTTGACCCGCACGCTCGTGGCAGCACGCACTCGGCTGGTCCGGATCACCGTCGAGCTTTCCAACCAGATCCGAGGGATCATGAAAACGTTCGGCTTGCTCGTTCCCGCCGGTAAGGGAACTACATTCGAAAAGAATGTCCGGAGCCTTCTTATCGATCAGAGCGAGCTTGCTCCTGTCGTCCTACCGATGTTGGAAGCCTGGCGCAGCATTCGCAACCGTGCCGCCGAGCTTGGGCGCCAGCTTGTCGCAGATGCACGTCAAAGCCAAGCATGCCGCATACTCATGTCGATCCCCGGCATCGGCGCCATTACCGCAACCTCTTTCGCCACTGCCATTGAAGATCCGGGCAACTTCAAGAAGTCCCGCTCTGTTGCCGCTTGGATCGGCCTGACAACTCGCCGCTACCAATCGGGAGAAGTCGATTATGACGGCCATATATCCCGACGCGGCGATCGACATTTGCGGGGACCTCTCTATGAGGCTGCGGCGGTCATCCTGACACGCAGCTCGATCGACAGCAGCCTGCGCACGTGGGGCCTCAAGCTCCGGGAGAGGGTTGGCTTCAAACGAGCTGCCGTGGCTGTGGCGCGCAAACTGGCGGTGATAATGCATTCGATGCTCAAGACCGGTGAGTTCTTTGATCGAAATGCAGGCGCCACAGCATGAAATCTTGCGAATAGCGTTCAGGATCTGAGCGCCTGAGACGTCCCTGCCGGGACGTGAGCCGAGCCATTCCGCTGATGGGGTTGCACCGCTGTCTCAGCAAAGTGCGTCGTCCACATTGAAGGCTCGTCCGCGGAGCTCCATCATGCGGCGACTGATGTCGACCGCGAAGACAACCATGCACCCGGCAGCGTCGTCTCGACGCAATTACATGCTTGACGTCCCAGCGGCGATTAGACAACCGCATCAAAAGCGGACTTGTCGGTTCTCAGCGTCCGAGCAGCCGATAGCAGACGTTCAGGTCGGCGCAAATGTCCTAAAACTAGACTCGAGATAGACGACCGCTTCCCCCTAATCGCGGCAGAGAAGATGCAGCGAAGGCGTCAAGAGCGGATCGTGCCGCTCTTGCGAGCGGTTTTAGTCTCGCCTAAGCATCGTCCATGATGTCAAACACCTACGAGCAGCTCATCCCAAGACGCCTACGTGATTCGTTCGAAAGGGCGCTTGCTATGGACTCTGGATACGTCCTCGATTTTAGCGACCGTACCTTTGCGGACTTCTTCTTTGAGGAAATGAGTGTCGACATTCCCGTCTCGAATCTTTTCGACGGCAGGGGAACGTCGAAGGCGAAGCGGCTCCGCTCGTTCATCGAAAAGGCGCCTGCTGGCGTGGTTGCGAAGGCGCTTCGCAACCTGTGGGAGTATCGCGAATCCTTGTCGTGGCCAAGCGTCGGCATCAGAGATAACTACTTTGCCGTTGTCGCGATATTTGAAGGCGCGAGCGATCACATCGACTCATCCGCATTTGAGGCGTTCGAACCGAGTCAGACACTGGACGAGCTGATTGCGGCGATCCGTCGTGATCTTGATGCGAAGAAGCCCCAAGCGGGTCTTGACCGTCTGCACACGTACTGCATGAAGCGGTTCGCTTCGCTGGTGCGCAAACAAGGTGGGGGCGAGTGCGGGGAGAACGATGCGCTGCACGCCAGGGTCGGTCGGTACGTTAAACTGCTTACTGCGCAACGCAATCTAACCGAGATGTCGGAGCGCATAATCAAAAGCTCAATTAGCGTATTCGAGTCGTTCAATACAATTCGGAACAACAAGTCATTGGCACACGACAATCCCTACCTGATCCAACCAGATGAGGCGCGCTTCATTTTCGACAGCATTGCTGCGTTTCTGCGGTACATCAAGGCGGTGGATGGTCGGCTGTTCGAGGACTGATTGAATGCCAGAAGCCGCTTGGCCGCAATCAGGATGAGTATAGCGGGTAGTTACCGTTGAACTTCCGGATCTATCCACAGCCTCGTTGATTGCTGCTATCCGGCGACGACGCCATAAATGTGGACGCGTCGCGCTATTCACAACACATCAGGTCTCAGTTTCTTCGTCATTGCTGGGAATTCTAAGTATCTTCGTTGTTGGCCGTCAGCTGCGCGGTCGTTGAAAAAACCATAATTCTTATACCATTTTGGCTTGGTTTTCAGTTCGAACAACGGCTGGCCATCCAGTTCCATCTGGATGAGAGAGCTGGCAGCGGCAATGATTTCAACATGGAACCCGCTCAGGATTTGATCTCCCTCAGGTTCCAGGCACACGTAGAGTGTGCCTGGTGGCTTGACCCCGATACGGTCCAGCGGCCCACCGAATGTCATGTGATTCGAGGCCTCCTCCAGAAGCCTCTGCCTTTCATTTCGGTTCGCGTCGTAGTGCACGCCGCCGAGCTTATTCGCTGCGAATGTGATGATCTCGGACAAAATGATGTTCTGTCCTTTGAATATGATGCGGTTCTGATTGATAAAGGCGCTCAGTGACACCGTTTTGTAGCCTGGCAGGTCGAGTTTTCTCACTAACTCAAGCGGCTCGGGCGTTGTCGAATGATAGTACATCTTGAAAGCCCTGCCATTAAACAATGCGCCGCCGGTTAGCGCGTAGGTCAAGCCAGGATCGGTCCGCAAGGTGGTTAGCCATTCGTCATTATCGAGGACGCGAAAGGTCGGCCTCTGTTGGCCGGCATGACAGATACGGCCAAGCAATCCGCCGTCTACAAGCCATTTCCGCAGGATCGAGCTCGCCAGACGTATATCGGCTTCTGCAACCGGCGTCCGATAGGTGTAGACCATGCGCGCAAGGGCTTCTATATCCTGCAGGAAGGAGCGCTGCAGTCGGCTTATCTCTTCCGGCGTCATTTACTAAGTTTCCTGTCAGGCGGCAGATCCCTACTTCAGATCAGTATCCACTCACCCGGGTTGCCAGAAACTGCAACGATGATTTTGTCGCGGGCCGATCCGACCTACGGGCTCGGAGCATGCGCGGCGACTCTGGTGAGCTTAACCTGATCATTTCTACTCGCGCCGATGCGTCCCGCAAGGCCCCTCGCGAACATCAGGGTCAATACCGGCGACGGAAGTGCCGCTTGCTCCTAGGTGGTCGACCGAATTCTTGACGCTTACTACTTGCGCCAGCGTTGTCGCAGGCGACGGCTGATTTCAATACCGGCTCCTGGCAGGTTATAAGCAACGCCCCTGCCAAGATTGAAAATTGCTCGTGGGGATTGAATGGCAATCACTACTATGGCGCAGAAGACGGTAGATCGTGGCCCAGTCAGAACAAATGCGATCCCGGCACACCATCCTCATCAATGAAGAGCATGTGGTCGGGCAGCGGACCTCGACCCCCTTTCCCACCGACTGGGTACCAAGCCATGGTTTCGATCACCGCCGCGCTCTCGTTCCGCGATGTGACGAGCTCGTTCATAAAGTAATTACCATAGACCATCCGCAGTCCCGTGGCGCCCGCCTCGAACGTGCGCATCTCACGACGGTTGAGTTGGTGACGCCGGCCGTCGGCACTGTTGCCGCCGACCGCCTCGTAGCCGACGTGAACAACCCCTGGGCGGTCGCCGGGGAGTTGATTGGCGGCGCGCGAGACGAGCCCGCGGAAGTGCATCGCCTTGCGCCGCGCTGCTTCGTCAGAGACGCTGCGCCACGCCACCAGACTGACGTGGTCGACCCAGGTCGCGTGCAGCGGGCGCCCCTCGGCCGCTTCCCAGTCGCCTACCATCGTGAAATCGATCGAAGGGTCGTACGCGCCTACCAGCAGCTCGAACATGCGGCTGGAACCGAAATAGATGTCGTCGTGGGCCATCACTCTGTGCAGTGGCTGCCACAGAACGTCCATGACGACGCCGTCACCACCCTCGTCCACCCACTCGAAAGGCGCGTCCCCGTTTAGGAAGCGCTCGACCTTGGCGACTAAATAGTCGTCGCCTAGGAGGTGGAGCTCCTGCTTATAACGCGCCATCACGACTAGCGGCCGACCCGCCGCACGCGACAGCAGATGCGCCTGCTCGCCGATGCGCTCGCCAGTGAGCCGCTCGTCCCGGGCATAGCCAGAGCGACCTGCCCGCTTGCACTCCGCTGCCCAATGTGTCGGCCGAATTGAGAAACTGACCCCCTGACGAAATGAAGAACTGACCCCTCGGTTATGAGAGGAGGCATGGATGACGGTTGAGATTTCGGCGATTCCTGCATTGTCGAGAACGATGCGGGGGGAGGAGATGCTTCAGCCTGAAGAAGTGGCAGCGATGCTGCGGCTGCATGAGCTTGGCTGGGGAGCGAAGCGACTTGCGAAGGAATTCGGATGCGCGCGCAACACGGTGCGTCGGTATCTGCGCGAGGGTGGGACTTTTCCGTTTCGCAAGCCTGTGCGGCGGACCGCGTTTGACGGGCTGGACGATTGGCTGCGGGAGCGCTTCTTCCGCCATGGCGGCAACGCCGATGTGGTGCGCCAGGAACTGGAGAGCGAACATGGGATCG
>NZ_JAMYLG010000022.1:0-81549 GCF_040317865.1 Mesorhizobium sp. M1365 | reverse complement strand
CCGGCGCACCCGTTCAAGCATCATAACATGGTGCGGACCACCGTCCTGGACCCTGGGGTTCAGGCGCAGCGCGACGTCGCAACACCGCACCAGCTCGGCTGAGGTACGAGAATCGGCGCTGGCGAACAGCGTCACCTCGTGGCCCTGTCGGACAAGTTCTTCGGTCAGATACGAAACAATTCGCTCCGTTCCACCGTAGGTTCGGGGCGGCACGGATTCGGTTAGCGGTGCGATCTGGGCTATTTTCATTTAGAAATCTTTTCGGCGGCGATCGCCGCCTTTCAAACAAGCTTCGGCGGCAACCAAGACAAGCGAGAGCTTCCAGTTGCGAAGTATTCTATGCAGAGCGTATTTATAGTTGTGCCGTCCGTGCTCCTCCCGTGCAATCAGGTTGCCCTTATTCAACTCCTCTGCATCCAAGAACTGCGATCCATGAGAAATGTTTCACCGGCTCGATAAAAAGACAGAATGAGCTACGCGCCGCCGCCCCGCCGCCCCCTGACAGGCAGCTTTGGATCGCTCGATCACCACCAAGTGATCCAGGCGTGCCGGTGCCGAATGGAACATAAAGCCCGGAATTCAGTTAGATAGCCGGATTTGGCTGGAGTACCGCCAGATGCGGAATTCCAGCCGGGCAGGGCACTACCGTGACACGGAGTGAGCGGCTTCGGGCGCATCTCGCCGAACTCAGGCACCACCTTGCCGAACTCGGGAGCCATAAACGCTCCCTATGGAGGATGCCATGAACCAGTGGACAAACGCCAGGCTCTGTGACGTAGCCAACCTGATCCTTGGGGCAATTCTGTTCTTCTCCCCCTGGATCTTCACCTTTGCGGCAGGCCCGCAGACGCAGAACGCCCTCGGCAGCGGAATCTTGATTGTCGTGCTTTCGGTTGCCGCCCTCGCAGCATTTGCCGTGTGGGAAGAGTGGGTGAACCTGGTCGTCGGACTGTGGGTTCTCGCATCGCCCTGGGTGCTTGGATTCCAGGCGACCACGGCGATGACCGTGCATGTCGTGATCGGCATTCTGGTCGCCGTGCTGGCGGCGATCGAGCTCTGGATGATGTATCAGAACCCGCCGACCCAGTCCGCCGCCTAACAGGCGCAGCCAGCCAGCGCCCTTTTTTGGGCCTGACGGATCTATCGGTCGTCTGCCGGTCTCTCGGCAACAGCCGCCGGAGGCCGGGTAGGCGGCGTTTGTTTGGACGAGAATAGGAAGGATGGCGCATTATGGTCGGTGACAATCCGCGTTCGACGGCCAGGATTGCGGGACATCCTATTCATCCGATGCTCGTGCCATTTCCGATCGCCTGCTTCGTCGGCACCCTGCTGACGGATCTAGCCTATTGGCGAACAGCGGAGATGATGTGGGCTGACTTCTCCGCTTGGCTGGTTACCGTCGGCGTGATCATGGGCTGCCTGGCAGCGATCGCGGGGCTGATCGATTTCCTGGCCAATCCGCTGATAAGGGCACAGCCCCCCGCCTGGCCGCACGTGCTCGGCAATCTTCTGGCGCTGGCGTTATCCATCATCAACATGCTCGTGCACACCCGCGATGCATGGACCTCCATCGTTCCTACAGGCTTGATCCTCTCGGCGGTTGTCATGCTCGTCCTCATCTTCACTGGTTGGCTGGGCTGGTCCATGGTGTACCGGCATCACGTCGGAGTCGCGGATTGATGCGCATAGCAAGCTCCATCGGTCAGACCAGGCGCATCGCGGTGTCCGTCCTCGTTTGCACTGCGGCGATCACTCTTGCAGCGTGCAGCGGCAACGACCCGGATCCCAGCAGTCAGATAGGGCCGAATCCAAAACTGCCGGAGCCGATCCAATATTTCTTCCCGCCGATGCATCTCGCTTCCGTGGTCGGATGGAAGAGCGATGAGAAGCCGACAGTCGCGCAGGGGCTGCAGATCCAGGCTTTTGCCCACGGCTTGCAGCATCCGCGGTCGCTTTATGTGCTGCCCAATGGCGACGTGCTGGTGGTCGAGTCCAAGGCGCCGGGTGGCGAACCGATCAAACGGCCCAAGGATTTGGTGATGGGCTGGATCGAATCCTGGGTCACCTCGGGCGGCGACAGCGGCCCAAGCAACCGCATTACGCTGCTGCGCGACGCCGATGGCGATGGCAAGCCGGAGCTGACCAGCGTATTCCTCGACCACCTGAGCTCCCCCTTTGGCGTGGCGCTGGTGGGAAGCGATCTCTACGTCGCCAATACCGACTCCATCGTCCGCTATCCCTACAACACCGGTGACACAAAGATCACCGCGCCCGGGACGCCGCTAACCGCCCTGCCCGGCGGCCCGATCGACCACCATTGGACGAAGAGCCTGGTGGCAAGCCCCGACGGCTCGCTGCTCTATGTCGGCATCGGCTCGAACAGCAACGTCGCCGAAAACGGCATCGAGGCGGAGAAGAACCGCGCCGCCATCTGGCAGGTAGACAGGGCCACCGGCCGGTCGCGCATTTTCGCCAGCGGTTTGCGCAATCCAAACGGCCTGAGCTGGGAGCCGCAGACCGGGGCGCTCTGGGCAGTGATCAATGAACGCGACGAGCTCGGCCCCAATCTCGTGCCGGATTATCTGACCTCGGTAAAGGATGGCGGCTTCTACGGATGGCCATACAGCTATTACGGCCAGCATCTCGATCCCCGCGTCATGCCCCAACGTCCGGACCTGGTCGCAAAAGCGATCGTTCCGGATTATGCACTGAGTTCCCACGTCGCCCCTCTGGGGCTGGCCTTCTATGCGGCAACCAGCCTTCCCGAGGCATATCGCGGCGGCGCCTTCGTTGGCGAGCATGGCAGCTGGAACCGCACGCGCTTCAATGGCTACAAGGTAGTTTTCGTACCATTCAGCGGCGGCCGTCCGAGCGGCGTCGCTACCGACGTGGTGACTGACTTCCTGGACAAGGACAACAAGGCGCGCGGCCGGCCTGTCGGCCTGGCTGTCGACAAAACCGGGGCCCTGCTCATCGCCGACGACGTCGGCAACACAGTTTGGCGGGTGACATCTGCCGGCCAATAAAGTGGCTCCACTCCCTTCGTCGAGCTGTCGGTCGAGCAGGTGGAGGGATCCCCGACGATCGCCGTTCCGGTGGTTCTGCTAGGCGCATTCGGCGTGCCCGCCATTGCCGGCTACTCCACGCTGACGATGTTTGCCGCGTGGCCGCATCGGGCGGGTGAGCTGGAAATAGATGAGGGCCTGCCGCTGATCACCGCCGAACCGAAGGACCGCCAGCGCCGCGAAATGGTATTTTTGCCCTTCCCACAGCCGGCTCTAGAATTTTCATCGCAAATCAAGTTATGATGCACTTGGTATTTCCCGGGACGGCTTGCGCCGCTTGGAATACCGGGAGGAACCGGGACATGGCCGTTGCGCTTGTACTCGTTCTGATAGTCGTGGGCTCGGTGTTGTTCCACTTCCTGAGCCCATGGTGGTGGACGCCGATTGCCTCGAACTGGGACTATATCGACAACACCATCATCATAACTTTCTGGATCACCGGTGTCGTCTTCGCCGCCGTGGTTCTTTTCATGGCCTATTGCGTCTTCCGCTTCCGTCATCGGGAAGGCAATCAGGCGGCATACGAACCTGAGAACAGGCGGCTCGAATCCTGGCTGACGGTCGTCACCGCGGTTGGTGTCACCGCTTTGCTCGTTCCAGGCCTGTTCGTCTGGAGCCGGTTCGTTACCGTTCCAAGCGACGCAACCGAGGTCGAAGTCGTCGGCCAGCAGTGGCAATGGAGTTTCCGCCTCCCCGGCAAGGACGGCAAGCTCGGCACATCCGACACTCGCGACGTCAACGCTGAAAATCCACTCGGCGTCATCGCCACCGATGCCAACGGTCAGGACGATGTCGTAGTGGAAGCGGCCGACCTGCACCTCCCGGTAGGCAAACCGGTCAAGATGCTGCTCCGCTCGATCGATGTGCTGCACGATTTCTACGTGCCGGAATTCCGCGCCAAGATGGACATGATCCCGGGCTCGGTCACCTATTTCTGGTTCACTCCTACCAAGACCGGAACCTTCCAGGTCCTGTGTGCCGAACTCTGCGGCCAGGGACATCCGATGATGCATGGCGTGGTCATGGTCGATACTCAGGAAGACTATCTGGCGTGGCTTGGCCAGCAGCAGACTTTTGCGCAGCTGTCCGCGCCCCAGCAGATGGGCTCGGCAGAGTAGGAAACCGGAACGACGGCGCGCCGTCGGGATTGAAGTTAATGCGGCAAGTCCGAACTGTCGGGCTGGCCGAGAAGGGCACGGAGGTGTTCCTATGGTCGATATCACACCTGCAGATGCGGTACCGCCGGCCGAAGTCGCGGAAATGGAACTCTACCATCCGCACAGCTGGTGGACGAAATACGTTTTCTCGCAGGACGCCAAGGTCATCGCCATCCAGTATTCGGCGACGGCGACAGCGATCGGCATGGTCGCGCTGGTGCTATCCTGGCTGATGCGGCTGCAACTCGGCTTCCCCGGCACATTCGACTTCATCACCCCGGAAGCCTACTACCAGTTCATCACCATGCACGGCATGATCATGGTGATCTACCTGCTCACGGCACTCTTCCTGGGCGGCTTCGGCAACTATCTGATCCCGTTGATGGTTGGTGCTCGCGACATGGTCTTTCCCTATGTCAACATGCTGAGCTACTGGATCTATCTGCTCGCCGTGCTGGTCCTGGTGTCGAGCTTCTTTGCGCCCGGCGGACCGACGGGTGCCGGCTGGACGCTCTATCCGCCGCAGGCGATCATGACCGGTACGCCAGGCGGCCAGGACTGGGGCATCATCCTGATGCTTGTCTCGCTGATCCTGTTCATCGTCGGCTTTACCATGGGCGGCTTGAACTATGTCGTGACGGTGCTGCAGGGGCGCACGCGCGGCATGACGCTGATGCGCCTTCCGCTTACTGTCTGGGGTATTTTCACCGCCACCGTCATGGCGCTGCTCGCCTTCCCGGCGCTGTTCGTCGCCTGCGTGATGATGCTGCTCGACCGGGCGCTCGGCACCAGCTTCTTCATGCCGGCGATTGTCGAGATGGGCGAACAGTTGCAGCACGGCGGCGGCAGCCCGATCCTGTTCCAGCATCTGTTCTGGTTCTTCGGCCATCCGGAAGTCTACATCGTGGCGCTTCCGGCCTTCGGCATCGTATCCGACCTGATCAGCACCCATGCGCGCAAGAACATCTTCGGCTACCGCATGATGGTCTGGGCCATCGTCGGCATCGGCGCGCTGAGCTTCGTGGTCTGGGCGCACCACATGTATGTCAGTGGCATGCATCCCTATTTCGGCTTTTTCTTCGCCACAACGACATTGATCATCGCTGTCCCAACAGCCATCAAGGTCTACAATTGGGTGCTGACGCTGTGGCGCGGCGACATCCACCTCACCATACCGATGCTTTTTGCCTTGGCCTTCATCGTCACCTTCGTCAATGGCGGGTTGACTGGGCTATTTCTTGGCAATGTCGTCGTCGACGTTCCGCTGTCGGACACGATGTTCGTCGTCGCCCATTTCCATATGGTCATGGGGGTTGCCCCGATCATCGTAATCTTCGGCGCGATCTATCACTGGTATCCGAAGGTCACCGGCCGGATGCTGAACGAGACACTGGGCCGGTTCCATTTCTGGGTCACCTTCCTCGGCGCCTATCTGATCTTCTTTCCCATGCACTATCTCGGCTTGATGGGCGTGCCGCGGCGGTACAACGAATTGACCGACATGACGATCATGACGGAATCGGCCCACCACCTGAACTCGTTTATCAGCATCATGGCTTTTATAGTCGGTTTTGCTCAGATTGTGTTTCTGTTCAATCTCATCTGGAGCATCCGCCATGGCCGTGAGGCTGGCGGCAATCCGTGGCGGGCAACGACGCTCGAGTGGCAGACGCCCGAAACACCGCCCGCCCACGGCAATTTCGGCAAGGATCTGCCGATCGTCTATCGCTGGGCCTATGACTACAGCGTACCGGGAGCCAAGGAGGACTTCATACCGCAAAACGTTCCGGGCTCCTTCGCGCCCTCCAGGGAGCCGGCATGAGCGTAATCCTGGTCTTCCTGCTCGTGATCGCCGGTATTGCCGGGTGGTGGCTTTCCCATCAGCGGCTAATGACGAAGCCGTGGCTCGAGCAAGGTATGACCGGGGATTTTGTCGCTCTGGACCGATCGGCGCTGCCGACCGCAAAGATCGGTCTCGGCGTCTTCCTTGCCGTCGTCGGCTGCCTGTTCGCGCTGTTCACCAGTGCTTACTTCATGCGCATGGCACTGTCGGATTGGCGGCCGCTGCCCATCCCGCCCCTGCTCTGGCTTAACACCGGCGTACTGGTCTTGAGCAGCATCGCGATACAGTGCGCTTCGCTCGCGGCGCGCAAGGGTCAAGTGGACATGGTCAGGCTCGGCCTCGCCACCGCTGGACTCACGGCGCTCGTCTTCCTGATTGGACAGCTTGTGGCATGGCGGGAACTGAGTGCGGATGGCTATTTTCTGGCATCCAATCCGGCCAACAGCTTCTTCTACCTGCTAACGGGAATGCATGGCCTGCATATACTGGGAGGACTGGTCGGGCTGGGCAGAACGAGCGTCGGCGCCTGGAACGGAGCGCAGCCGCAGCGGCTTCGCCTCAGTGTCGAGCTGTGCGCCATGTATTGGCATTTCCTGCTTTTCGTCTGGCTCGCCATCTTTGCGCTTCTGGCCGGCTGGGCTTCGACTTTAATCGACATTTGCCGAGGGTTGCTGACCTAGGAGGAACGGGCGGATGGCAGAGACGACACTGGCCCACATCGGCCGAACAGAGCCGCGGCCCGCAGGCTGGCAAGGCATCGCCGCCGACTGGTCCTCGGATCAGCGGGCGTTCAAAAACGTGTCCTGGGGCAAGGCCATGATGTGGATCTTCCTGCTCAGCGACACGTTCATCTTCGGCTGCTTCCTGCTCTCCTACATGACCGCGCGTATCTCAACACGTGTGCCGTGGCCCAATCCGAGCGAGGTCTTCGCCCTGCGCATCGGTGGCTCCGACATTCCACTGATCCTTATCGCCATCATGACCTTCGTGCTGATCTCGAGCAGCGGAACGATGGCCATGGCGGTCAATTTCGGCTACCGCCGCGACCGCCGCAAGACGGCAGTGCTGATGCTCTTGACCGCAGCACTCGGCGCGACCTTCGTCGGCATGCAGGCCTTCGAATGGACCAAGCTGATCACCGAGGGCGTGCGGCCTTGGGGCAATCCCTGGGGCGCTGCCCAGTTCGGCGCATCCTTTTTCATGATCACCGGCTTCCACGGCACGCACGTGACGATCGGGGTGATCTTCCTGATCATCGTGGCGCGAAAGGTCTGGCGCGGGGATTACGATGTCGGACGGCCCGGCTTCTTCACCAGCCGAAGGGGCCGCTACGAGAACGTCGAAATCATGGGGCTTTACTGGCATTTCGTCGACCTGGTCTGGGTGTTCATTTTCGCATTTTTCTATCTTTGGTGAGAGGCAGGACATGGCTGAAGCAACCGCAAACGGCCTGGGACAACACGCACTGGACAGCGCCCGTACCCATGATGCGACGACGACCGGCGTTACCCCGGCGGAGGTTCATCAGGAGCACCCGATCAAGCTCTATCTGGTGGTCTGGGCGTGGTTGTTCATCCTCAGCACCTGCTCCTATCTGGTCGACTATTTCGGTCTCCACGGCTATCTCAGATGGTCGCTGATCCTGATCTTCATGATCCTCAAGGCAGGACTGATCGTCGCCATCTTCATGCACATGGCCTGGGAACGGCTGGCACTGGCATATGCAATTATCCTGCCGCCGGTGCTGGTTCTGGTGTTCGTGACGATGATGGTCTTCGAAGCGGACTACACGCTTCTCACCCGAATGGCGTTTTTCGGAGCCGGGCCCTGACATACAATCCGGATCCGGGCCGTCCGGTCCTGGAGCCTTCGCCTTGAAACAATCCACGACTGGTCCATTTCTGTTGGTATCGGAAACGACAGGCGATGCCGGCGTTTCCACATGCGTCGCGAACACCAGCAAGGGGCGCCCAAGATGACCATCGCAACCAGACTGAAGGACTTCATCGATAGGAAAGGAATTTCCTACGACACCGTCGAGCATCACCGCACGGCGACAAGCAGACAATCCGCCATTGCGGCACATGTGCCTGGCAGCATAATGGCCAAATCGGTGGTCGTTCACCACGACCGTGGCTACGCGCTCGCCGTGGTTCCAAGCACGCACAGGATAGAACTCGCGACATTGCAGGATGTCATGGAGAAGCCTCTTGGACTTGCCTCCGAAGACGAGGTGGTCTCGTTGTTCGGCGATTGCGATGTCGGCGCTGTGCCACCGATCGGCGCTGCCTATGATGTGCCAGTGGTCCTCGATGAAAGCCTCGGCGACGCTCCCGAAATCTATTTCGAGGGCGGTGATCATAGGACGCTGGTGCATGTGAGCGGCAGGGATTTTCGCGACCTGACAAAGGACGCGCGCCAGGCCCGTTTCAGCCACCCGGCCTATTGAAAGCTCTGCCCCACCTGCCCGCACCGGCACTTTCACCGGTGCGCGCAGGGCTGGTTTTTTTCAGCTCACGGTCTGGTGGCCGGCGGCGATTCCACAACTTTCCGATAGACATGCCAGGTCGCATGACCAAGGATCGGCAGCACGACTGCCAACCCGGCGAACACTGGCAGCGAGCCGACGATCAGGGCGACGGCGACGATAAGGCCCCACACGGCCATCACGATCGGGTTGGCCAGGACAACGCGCACCGAGGTGTGGATGGCTTCGTAGGCGCCGAC
Source organism: Mesorhizobium sp. M1365 (assembly GCF_040317865.1). Classification (NCBI taxonomy): domain Bacteria; kingdom Pseudomonadati; phylum Pseudomonadota; class Alphaproteobacteria; order Hyphomicrobiales; family Phyllobacteriaceae; genus Mesorhizobium; species Mesorhizobium sp. M1365. The sequence goes on along the minus strand of NZ_JAMYLG010000022.1, from coordinate 72,757 downwards.
ATCGCGGTCGAGCAACAACGGGAATGCGACGACCGTGGTGCACAACACAACCGCGGCGAACACGAAGCCGATGGCGTGACCCAGGATGATGAGCGTCCAGCCGCGTCCCGTGGCAAATATTTCACTGATGAAACTGGACAGCGATTGCGGCGGCGCCGGGCCGAACAGGGTCTGGTAGAATATCTGGGCCGTCAAAAGCCAGGCGATGAAGATCGCAAGCAGCATGACGCCGACCGCTGCAATAGCCGGCAGTGCTGGAGAACTCCTGACCTCAAAGGCGTGCCTCCACGAGGCGTCGAGCCCGGCTTCCCGTCGCCGGCTGATCTCATAGAGGCCGATCGCCGCGAACGGACCAATCAGTGCAAAGCCGGACACAAGCGGAAACAGCAATGGCAGCGTGTTGTTACCTGATGTCCAGACAGCAAGCACGACACCCGCAATCGGATAGATCAGGCAGAGAAAAACGATGTGCGACGGCTTGACCATGAAATCATCGACGCCACGCCTGAGCGCATCAAAAAGATCGGAGACACCGATTTTTCGAATTCTGGTGTGTTCCAGCGTCTCGCTGGCGCCTGCTATTACGTGAAAGCTTGCCATGACCATTCCTCCAGACCAGGTCCGGTAAGGTCGCGTTTTACGGTGCTGCCGTTCCGCATGATTGGCCCACGCAAACCGCGACCTGCACCATGATCAATATACTCTCATGCGGGGGACTTGTCGCGCTTTGTAGGAAGGCCCGGGAGTAAGAGGTCCCGGGTAGCCTGACTAGCTACGGACGCCGTTCTCCGATATGCTCTTCTAGTCGAAGGTGAAGGTCATGGACGGAAGGACAGTTCTCATACTCGGCCTTGGCGTCGTTATTCTGCTGTTGCTTGGATTTTGTGCTCTGCCAATGTGATGTTTTGAGCCGGGGTCAATAGTCGGCTGAAGCGATCACTCGCATTACAATGGTGTCGGCAAGCAACGCTGCAAATATTGCGAAAAGATAGACAATCGAATACGCAAACAGCGCCTTTGCCGGCTTCATCTCCTTGTCGGCGACGAGAACCTTCCAGGCCTGCCAAATGAAACCTGCACCCAACGCGGCTGAAGCAGTGCCGTAATATCCGCTCGCGAAGCCGAAACCCCAAGGGAGCACGCCGATTGGCGCCAAGAGCAGTGAATAGGCGAAGATTTGTTTTCTGGTCGAGTGCTGGCCGGCCACATTCGGCATCATCGGGACCCCAGCCGCGGCATAGTCACCGACCTTGAAAAGGGCCAGCGCCCAGAAATGAGGCGGCGTCCAGAGGAAAATGATCAGAAACAGGATGAGACTTTCAATGCCGATTGCGCCGGTTGCAGCAACCCACCCGATCACCGGAGGAAGGGCGCCTGCCGCGCCGCCTATGACGATATTCTGTGGCGTCGAGCGCTTCAGCCACATCGTGTAGATAACGACATAGAAAAAGATGGTGAACGCCAACAACGATGCGGCGAGCCACCCCACCAGCACGCCGAGCGTCATGACCGACAGTGCGGAAAGCACCAGACCGAAGCTGAGAGCTTCGCCAGGCGTGACGCGACCGGACGGAATCGGTCGCTTGGACGTGCGAGACATCAAGGCGTCTATGTCTGCGTCGTACCACATATTGAGCGCGCCGGCGGCTCCCGCTCCAACCGCGATTGCGCCGATGGCAATTAAGGCGATAACTGGATTCATCACGCCGGGCGCCATCATCAGGCCGACGAAGGCCGTAAACACGGCAAGTGCCATGACGCGTGGTTTCAAAAGCGCAAAGAAATCACCCGCCGTCGCCTCCGAGAGGCGGATGCCGGTATCCTTGAGACGGCTTTCTTCAGTCGACATTCAGACGACCACCGATGGGAATGGCAGCCTAGCCGGCCAATGTCTTTTTTGCAACGAGTCGCCCTCCCCACCGACACTGCCGGCAGATTGCGGCCGAGGCTATGCCTCGACCTGTTTGCTATACCAAGATCCGGCGGAAGAGCCGGGCTATTTGGAGAATTGCTTCAGATAAGCAATGACATTGGCGACGTCCTCGTCCTTCTTGAGGCCGGGGAATGCCATCTTGGTTCCTTTGACCATCGCCTTGGGATCGTGAAGGTAGGTCGTCAGCGTGGCCTCATCCCATTTGACGCCGGACTTGCCAGCCTCGGTCATGGCCTTGGAATAGCTGAACCCCGGATGCGTCCCGGCCGTTCGGCCGATGACGCCGTTCAAGGACGGGCCGACCTTGTTCTGATCCTTGTCCGCGATATGGCAGACCTTGCATTTGGCGAAGACCTTCTCACCCGCCGCGGCATCCTGTGCCCGCGAGGGGCCGGCAATGACGGTGGCGACGGACATGATGACAAAAAACACAAAGGCACGCATGGCATTTCCTCCCTGATCGCCAATTTGCCCTGGCTGACCTGCACAGGCCGACATTTAGTCCGCTGGCATGCGCTCTTGAATGGCAGAACGGATATCCACTGCCTGGGGTTGCGGCACCTACATACCACGGAACCCGGCCGGCAGATAGAGTTCGGCCGTGCCAAGGTTTAATGCGGACAATCTGCTCAAGGCAATTTGGTGTTGCAGCTGGCGGCGATCCGGCCGATCGCCTCTTCAACTCCGGTGAGGTCAAACTCGGCTTTGCCGCGCCCCGACAGCAGCCCGAACCGCCAGGACAGCAGCAGCCGGTCCGCGGCAATCAGTCGCCTGATGCCGTCGGCACCGTCGCGGACCAGCATCCTGCTGCGCGGGCCGACCGACCAGCTTTCGTTGAGCTTGCCGGATTGGCCGACAGTCACCGACATGGCGATGGTTCGGCTGGCGGAAACGGTGTCGCTCAGCTGCAGCCATTCGCTCCAACGCGGTTCGCCGGCGGTCCGGCACGCGATCGTCAAAACCGGGCTGTAGCTCAATGCGCCGCCGCCGGTGATGAGCTTGTTGGTCGCATAAAGCGAGGCGGTGACAAGGCCATCGCTGCTCTTGTCGAACCGCCAGTTGTCGAGAACCGTATCAGCCTGGGCAATGCCACAGACCGACGCAAGCAGGAACGCCGCCGCCACGCTTCCGATACCGAAGAACTGTCTCAACGATGCCTCCAACAACCGCTGCGGTCAGCAACCCAGCGCAGATAATCATCAAAGCTTCATATCGCTACCTCGAGCGCCAGATGCGTGAAATCCGTTGCGTCTGTGCCACAACGAAAAAGGCCGCCTCGAGAAGGCGGCCTTTCGGAATTCAGCAGGGACGTTATTCAGCGTCCTTGGCGGCCTTCTTCTTCGGCGCGGCCTTTTTCTTCGGCTCTTCAGCGTCGTCGTCGGCCTTCTTGGTGTCCGCTTTTTTCGCAGCCGCCTTCTTCGCCGGCTTGGCCTTGGTTGTATCCGTATCCTCCTCGTCGGCCAGCAGCTCTTCCTTGCTGACCTTGACGTCGGTGACCGAAATCTGGCCGAGCAGATGGTCGACCACCTTCTCTTCGAACATCGGCGCGCGCAACGTGTTCAGCGCTTCGGGATTGTTGCGATAGAATTCGAAGGCCTCCTGCTGCTGGTTGGCCGGATAGCGACGCACCTGCTCGAACAGGCCGCGCTGCAATTCCTCGTCCGTCACCGTGACGCCGGCCTTCTCGCCGATTTCGGCGAGAACCAGGCCGAGACGCACGCGGCGCTCGGCAAGCCGCATGTATTCTGCACGCGCTTCTTCTTCCGTCGTCTCTTCGTCGGCAAAGGTCCGCCCGGCAGCTTCGAGATCGCGATTGACCTGGTTCCAGATGTTGTTGAACTCGGCCTCGACTAGCTTGGACGGCGCCTCGAACGAGTAGGCAGCGTCGAGCTGGTCGAGCAACTGCCGCTTGACTTTCTGGCGCGTTATCGAGCCGAACTGGTTCTCGATCTGACCGCGCACCACCTCGCGCAGGCGCTCCAGCGATTCAAGGCCGAGATTTTTGGCCATCTCGTCGTTGATCTCAAGCGCGCCGGGCTTCGACACTTCCTTGACCGTCACGTCAAAAGTGGCTTCCTTGCCGGCCAGATGCGCCCCCTGGTAGTTTTCCGGGAAGGTAACCGTGACCTGCTTCTCGTCGCCGGCCTTGCTGCCGACCAGCTGGTCCTCGAAGCCGGGGATGAATTCCTTCGAGCCGAGCACCAGCGGCTGATCCGTGCCTGCGCCGCCGCCGAAGGCTTCGCCGTCGATCTTGCCGACATAATCGATGGTCACGCGATCGCCTTCGGCGGCCTTGCCGGTTTTCGGCTCGTAAGTGCGGGCGGATTCAGCGACACGCTTGACCTGCTCGTCGATCTCTTCATCCGGCACGTCGAACACCTGGCGCGTCACCTTGATGTCGGAGAAATCCTTGATCTCGATCGGCGGAATGACCTCATAGTTCAGACGGAACTCGAAATCGGCACCGCCTGCCAGGATCTTCTCGGCTTCCTTCTCGTCCTCGGTCATGATCACTTCGGGCTGCATGGCGGCCTTTTCGCCGCGCCCGGTGATGATCGAACGGGTCGAATCATTGAGGATCTCGTTGACCACTTCGGCCATGAACGACTTGCCGTAGACCTTGCGCAGATGCTGCACCGGCACCTTGCCGGGGCGGAAGCCGTTGATGCGGACCTTGTTCCTGGCATCGGAGAGCCGCGCCATCAGCTTGGCTTCCATGTCACCGGCCGGCACGGTGATCTTGATCTCGCGCTTGAGACCGGAGTTGAGCGTTTCGGTGACCTGCATCATAAAACCTTTGTTTCCACCAATGAGGCCGTCAAACGGCCCCTGCCGTTTACAGCCTGCCGGTATGATCTTGCCGGGAATGGCTTTTGGTGCGGGACTTGGCGATCTGTCCGCTCAACGCGGCACAAATCCTCCAGAAATACGCTCCAAAATGTGAATAAGTCTTTGTTTTTCCTACTTCTTATCACATTCTGCAGAAGCGGATCGTCGCGTCCCGTCACATTCGACACGCCTTTTGTCACAGGCGACGCTGATTTTCAACCATCTTTGCATTCCGGCCAATGATGCCGATGTGGGCTCTGACATTGACAGAATGATGGCTACATGGGATTGGCCGGGCAATGCGGATGTGGCGGAATTGGTAGACGCCCTGGATTTAGGTTCCAGTGCCGAAAGGCGTGGGGGTTCGAGTCCCTTCATCCGCACCACCCTTCGCTCTTCGAGCTTGGGGTGGCAGGCCACTCGAAGCTCCTCCGAGCCTTGGCGCAGGAGATCATTGCCAAGGCCGTAGCGCGATCTAGTAAAGCGGCTCCTCGAACAGTGTCTTGTCGCCATCCATCAGCGCTTTGATCTGCGCCGTGCCGTTGGCCGCAATCGCCACGCGGATGCCGAACGGCCGCACCCGCATGTCGTTCTGGATCGCCATCCCCTCGCCTTCCGGCAGATAGAAGCGCTCGATGCCGTAATCCGGCGCGATCGTCGTTGCTCCCTGGCTGATATTCCAGCCCTCGGAGACGTGTCCGACGATATCGGCTTCATCGGATGCTGCCGGCGCCGGCGCTTGCCCGAACCAAGCCGCGGTCGACCCCCAATAGCCATCGGCGCCCTGCTTCAGTCTGACCACGATCGACGTTTCCTCGCTGGAAAGCTTGCCGGCCGGAATGTTGCCGATCAGTTTCACCGGTATGCGTGAAATGTCGTAGCCGAGCAGAATGTAGTCACCGCGCAAGAGATCGCGCGGATCGATCGGCTCGACCTTGAGCAGGACCTGCTTGCCATCGCGCAGGATCGCCGCGCGTCCGGCGATGATCCAGCTCAGAAAGCCGATCTGGACGAGCGCCAGGACCAGCGCCGAGATGATCAGTCTTTTGCCGGTCATCATGCCGCCGCTCCTGTCATGTTCGAGGCGTTCATGCGCCTTTCTATGCGGATGATAATGAAAGCAAGAACGGCGAGCAGCACCGCCGCCGCAAGGAAGAAGCCTGCCGTGTCGAGCATTGATTGCAGCATCACCACATAGATGATGGCGAGTTCGAAGGCGAAGCCCGCATAGGCAACCCAGCGCAGTCCCCGGCTCTCGCGGCCGCCCAGCACGATCGCCGCGATGATGCCGGCCAGCGCAACAGCCGAGGCAATGGCAAAGCCGCCATTGTAGCTGCTTTCATCCGCCAGTTCGAATTGGATCATCGCCAGGCCGGTGAGAAAGCCGATCAGCGCGTGCAAGGGCAACCTGCCGCCGAGTTGCAAAACCCTCTCGACCGGCCCGGCAGCAAAGATCGCAGCGGTAAAAAGCAGCACCGACGCGGCAACGAGCGGGATGGCGACTTGCAGCGTGTCGTATTCCATGGCCAACAGCACGAGGTAGAAAAGGACCGACAGGATGATCAGGTGGCGCGCCGCCTGGCTGCGCGTCCAGAACGAAACGGCGAACAGTATTAGCGCCATGACCACGAAGAGATGCGGAAATTCCGTGCGCCGGAAGTAGTCGAACCCTCTCAGGAACAGCCAGGCATCGGCGATGCCGACGGCAGCGACGGTCAGTGGGTTTGAGCGCAGCGCCACCGCCGCCAGCGCCGTGCCGGCCCCCCAGGTGATCAAGGCCGAGGCCTCGTCGCCCGACAAATGATACATCTGGCCGATCAGCGCGATCGAACCGCCGAATGCCGCCGCCGCGACGATCCACAGTGCTTCGCCGATCGCCGCATGGTCGCGCATCTTCAACACCGCGCCGCCGACATAGCCGGCAAGGATAACGGCAAAAAGTGCCGCGACCCGCACCAGCCGCGGGATGACTTCCCAGTTAGCGGCGATGAAGATCAGGATAGCCGCGCCGAACAGCAGCGCCGCCATCATCGCCAGGATCGAGCCGAAACTCAGCGATTTGCGTTCGTTTGCCTCGACGTCGCGCGTTAGAGCCTCGGCTGTCGGCGCGTCGATCAGGCCGGCCTGCTGCCATCGCGCGATATCCGACCTGACCCGTGACGAATAGCTCGCCATGCCCCTCCCCCTTTCCTTGGTTCTTTTAGCTCGTCCGGCCAAGCGTTTGACCTAACGGCATTTTCCGATCTGGGCGGAAAACTGGACGCGCGCTAATGCTGCATTGCACAATTTGCATTGCTGCCATGCACCAATAGCGCTTTCAAATCGATATGACCCCACCTATTTTCACGGTGCACACAAAGACGGAATGATCCGAAAGAAAGACGAAACGAGACTACCATGAACCTGATCCGCAACTATCGCAACTGGCGCCGCTATAGGGACACCGTGTCCGAGCTGAGCCGCCTGAGCACCCGTGAACTGACCGATCTCGGCATCAGCCGCAGCGACATTCACTACGTCGCCCGCAAGGCGGTCTAATCCTTCGGGCCGCAAATGGCCCGAACCAGTTTTGAAAAGAGAACGACAATGAACCTGATCCGCAACTATCGTAACTGGCGCGTCTACCGCGAGACGGTTACCGAGCTGGGTCGCCTGTCGAACCGCCAGCTCAACGATCTCGGCATCGTCCGCGACGAGATCAAGATGGTCGCTCGCAGGGCGATCTAACAACAAGAATTTCGCCAGGGTCGACCTCCTCCCCGACCCTGACGGATACGGTCAGCCTTCACCTCCTCCCGAGGGTTGACCACAAAAACGGCGCCCGCCGGACCTCCTCCCCCGGCGGGCGCTGTTTCTAAAAAGGGTTTCGCGCCCTTTCAAATGGCGAAAGGAATTTCGTCAAAGCCGACCTCCTCCCCGGCGATGACGAATACGGTCGATCTTCACCTCCTCCCGAGGATCGACCAACAAAACGACACCCGCCGGACCTCCTCCCCCGGCGGGTGTTGTTGTTTTGGGGCGGCTTCCCCCGTCAGCCATTCTCCCGCGTGGCAATTGCAATCCTTGCGCCAAGCGACTATTTCGGCGCTCATGGACAAGAACCCCATTCACGTTATCGGCGGCGGTCTCGCCGGCTCCGAAGCCGCCTGGCAGGCGGCCGAAGCCGGCGTTCCAGTTGTCCTGCATGAAATGCGTCCCGTCCGCGGTACCGACGCGCACAAGACCGACGGGCTGGCCGAGCTCGTCTGTTCCAACTCCTTCCGCTCCGACGATGCGCAAACCAATGCCGTCGGCCTGCTGCACGCCGAAATGCGGCTGGCCGGTTCGCTGATCATGAGCGCCGGCGACGCGCATCAGGTGCCGGCCGGCGGAGCGCTGGCCGTCGACCGCGACGGATTTTCCGAAGCGGTCACCAGAAAGCTCGAAGCGCACCCGCTCATCACCATTCGTCGCGAGGAAGTGCCCGGCCTGCCGTCGGCGGACTGGGACCAGGCGATCGTTGCCACCGGCCCGCTGACGGCGCCTTCGCTCGCCCAATCGATTGCGGAAGCAACCGGCGCCGACGCGCTCGCCTTTTTCGATGCCATCGCGCCGATCGTCCATTTCGACACGATCGACATGGATATCTGCTGGTTCCAGTCGCGCTACGACAAGGTCGGTCCCGGCGGCACCGGCAAGGATTACATCAACTGCCCGATGGACAAGGAGCAGTACCTTGCCTTCGTGCAGGCGCTGGTCGACGGCCAGAAGACCGAATTCAAGCAATGGGAAGGCACGCCCTATTTCGACGGCTGCCTGCCGATTGAGGTGATGGCCGAGCGCGGCGTCGAGACATTGCGCTACGGGCCGATGAAGCCGATGGGGCTGACCAATGCGCATAATCCGTCTGTAAAGGCGTATGCCGTCGTCCAGCTCCGGCAGGACAACGCGCTGGGTACGCTCTACAACATGGTCGGCTTCCAGACCAAGCTGAAGCACGCCGAGCAGGTGCGCATATTCCGCACCATCCCCGGGCTGGAACACGCCGAATTTGCCCGCCTAGGCGGCCTGCACCGCAACACCTACATCAATTCGCCGACGCTGCTCGACGCGTCGCTGCAGTTGAAGTCGCGGCCCGGCCTGCGCTTTGCCGGCCAGATCACTGGCTGCGAGGGCTACGTCGAGAGCGCCGCCATCGGCCTGCTCGCCGGGCGCTTTGCAGCCGCCGAAAGGCTTGGCCATGCGCCGTCGCTGCCGCCCTTGACCACCGCCTTCGGCGCCTTGCTCAACCACATCACCGGCGGCCATATCGTTTCAGACGATGAGCCGGGAAAGCGCTCCTTCCAGCCGATGAACGTCAATTTCGGCCTGTTCCCGCCGGTGGACGCGCCGAAGATCGAAGGCAAGCGGCTGCGTGGCAAGGACAAGACGGTCGCCAAGCGGCACGCGGTAACGTCGCGCGCGCTCGCCGCCTGCCGCGAATGGCTGGGGCTGCCTTCCCAGGCGGAAGCTGCGGAATAACGGTCGGGTTGGCTACGCGGCAGCCTTCATGCGACCGGCCAGCCCCGCGTCGCGCGCCGGAACAAGAGCCAATGCCGGCGCAGGACAGAGAGCCGCGCCACCTCCTTGACAGGCGAGCGGCGGGCGCGCTCCATCTTGTCGAGATAGGCGCCCGAAAGAGCCAGCGGCAGAAACGCCGGGCGCAGCGAAACCGGTAGAGCGGACGCCCCCTGCTCGAAGGCGGAAAGATGTTCCCGTGCCAGCGCGATTATCGCGGCAGCGGCGCGTTCCGCGCCCGGCCCGCCGTCACCTGTAACGAATTCTTGCGGCGAGGATCCCGCCGCCGCCAAAATATCGGCCGGCACAAAGCACTGTCCCCGCTCGCGATGTAGCGGCAGCAGAAGCAGCAGACCGGTCATCGCCTGCGCACAACCTGCCCTGCCGGCAAGCTCGGCAAAGCGCGGTGCTTCGACCGGATCGAGCACCATCGCCGCAAGCTGGATAAGTGCTGCGGCAGTCTCGCCGCAATAGCCTTCGAGGTCGCTGCGCGACGGCATCGGGTCGTCATAGAGATCGAAGATGCGCGCTTCGAGCATGTTCTCGAAAGCGGCCTTGGGCAGATGGTGGGCGGAAATAGTCGCCTTCAGCGCGTCCGCCACGGGATGGCCGACCTCAGCCCCATCCTCTTCGGCTGCGATGACGTCGCGCCACCATTGCAGCCGCACCTCGCCCGGCAGCGCCTCGTGGATGCGGTCGCGTATGCCGGCAATTTCGGCGTTGAAGGCATAGAGCGAAAACAGCGCGTCCCGCTTGTCTTCGGGCGCGTAGAGCGCGGTCAGGTAGCGGTCATGATCAGCGGCGCGCACCGTCTCCATGACGAGTTTGGTGTTTTCGGCCACGTCAGTCGACGGCGATGAGTGCTGCGGCCACCGCGCGGTCTTCAGCCAGCAGCACATTGTAGGTCCGCACAGCCGCCCCGGTCGACATCGGATCGGCGGAAATGCCGGCATCCTTCAGCGCGGCACGCAGCGCGGCCGGCAACGGCCTCAGATCCTTGCCGCTGCCGACCAGCAGGATCTCGACCTTGTCTGCCTCGTTGAACAGCTTGGCGAAATCCGCTGCCGTCAGCGCCAGCGGATCGGCCGGCTCCCAGCCATAGATGCCCGAAGGCAGGCACAGCAGCGAGCCGCGATGCGACATGTCGGCAAAGCGGAAACCGCCATTGCCGTAAGCCTCGACCGGTGCGCGGCCGGGGAAATGCGCCTCGCGGATGACGATGCCCTTGGCCACTTTTGAGGCAAGCCGTCAGGTGGCTATGGCTTTGCCGCCGCCCACCGGCTTTTCCTCGTCCGACGCTGTGGCCTGCGGCCGCAGCTTGAACAGGATAAGCAGTGGCGCGGCGATAAAGATCGACGAATAGGTGCCGAACACGACGCCGAACAGCATGGCCATGGTGAACGAGCGGATCACCTCGCCGCCGAACAGCACCAGCGCCAGCAGCGCCAGGATCGTCGTCACCGAGGTCAGCGTCGTCCTCGACAGCGTCTCGTTGATGGCGTTGTTCAGCAATTGCGGCAGCGGCATTCGCTTGTATTTTCGCAGATCCTCGCGAACGCGGTCATAGACGACGATCGTATCGTTGAGCGAATAACCGATGATGGTAAGGATCGCCGCCAGCGACGACTGGTTGAATTCGAGGCCGGTGAGGACGAAGAAGCCGATCGTCATGACCACGTCGTGAACGGTCGCAACAATGGCGCCGACCGCGAACTGCCATTCGAAGCGGAACCAGACATAGATCAGAATGCCGAGCAGCGCGACCAGCATGGCAATGGTGCCTTGCTTGGCAAGCTCGCCCGAGACCGTCGGCCCGACCACTTCGACGCGGCGGAAATCATACTGGTCCTGCAGCTCGCCGCGCACCTTGTCGATGACGGTCTGCTCGGCGTTCTCGCCACCCTCCTGGGTACCGACGCGGATCAGCACGTCGTTCGGCTCGCCGAACTGCTGAACCTGCACCTCGCCGATATTGAGTTCCGTCAGCCTGCCGCGGATGTCAGCCAGATCGGCATTGCCGGCCTTGGACTGCACCTCGATCAGCGAGCCGCCCTTGAAATCGATGCCGTAATTGATGTCGATGGTCATGAAGCCGATGACCGACAGCACCGAAAGCACGCTGGACAGTGTGAACGTCCAGCGGCGGATGCCCATGAACGGAATTTTCGTTCCCGGCGGAATGAAGGTCACCGGCGCCCGTGGCAACTCCTTCGGACGGGCCCGGCGAAGCCAGATCGACACCAGCAGGCGGGTGAAGGTGAAGGCGGTGAAGACCGTGGTCAGGATGCCGATGGCATAGGTGACGGCAAAACCCTTCACTGGCCCGGTGCCGAGGTAGAACAGCACCACGGTGGCAATCAGCGAAGTGACGTTGGAATCGACGATGGTCGCCAGCGCCTTGCTGAAGCCGGTATCGATCGCCTGGATCACCGAGCGGCCGGCACGTCGCTCCTCGCGAATACGCTCATAGATCAGCACGTTCGAATCGACCGCCATGCCGATGGTCAGCACGATACCGGCGATACCCGGCAAGGTCAGCGTCGCGCCAAGCAGCGACAGCAGCCCGACGATCATCGCGACATGCACCGCCAGCGCGATGTTGGCGAGGAAGCCGAGGAAACCGTAGGCGACGAACATGAACGCCACCACCAGGATCGAGCCGATGATGCCGGCGACCTTGCCGGCATGGATGGAGTCCTGGCCGAGGCCAGGGCCAACCGTGCGCTCCTCGATCACGGTGAGGGTCGCCGGCAAGGCGCCGGCGCGCAGCAGCACGGCGAGATCGTTGGCGCTCTCGGCAGTGAAATTCCCCGATATCTGGCCGGAACCGCCAGGGATCGGTTCGTTGATCCGCGGCGCCGAAATCACCTGATTGTCGAGGATGATGGCAAACAGCTTGCCGACATTCTGCGCTGTCGCCTGGCCGAACCGCTGCGCCCCCTTGGAATCGAAGCGGAACGAAACCACCGGCTCATTGGTCTGCGAGTTGAACGTCGCCTGGGCATCGACGAGGTTTTCACCCGAAACGATGACGCGGTTCTCGATCAGATACGGAACCGGCGGATCGTCCTGCGAATACAGCACCGAGGATCCCGGCGGCGGACGGCCGTTCAGCGCATCCTGCACCGGCATCGATTGGTCGACCATCTGGAAGGTCAGCTTGGCGGTCTGGCCGAGAATTTCCTTCAGCCGTTGCGGGTCCTGCAAACCAGGCACCTGCACAAGGATGCGGTCGTCGCCTTGCCGCTGCACGATCGGCTCGGTCGTTCCCAGTTCGTTGACACGACGGCTGACAACCTCGATCGACTGGGTCAGCGCCGTCGACGTACGGTATTTGATGCCGGCATCGGTGACGGTGAATTTAAGCAGGCCGGCCTCGGAATCATCCAGGGTCATCTCCTGGATGGAGCCGCCGCTGAACAGGCCGGCCGCCACCGGATTGGTCAATGGCTTCAGTGCGTTCTTGGCGGCGTCGATCTGTGCGGGATCGGTGATGCGGACCTGCACCGTGCGCCCCGACCCGGCAAGGCCGGTATAGCCGATCTTGGCATCGCGCAGCAGCGTCCTGATTTCGTCGCGCGTCGTCTCCAGCCGATCCTTGATCAGATCGTTCGGATCCATCCTGAGCAGGATGTGCGAGCCGCCCTGCAGGTCGAGGCCGAGCGTCATCTGCCGCTTCGGCACCCAGTCGGGAAGCTTGGCCAGCGTGCTGGCGGAAAAAAGGTTGGGCGCAGCGAGGACCACTGTGGCGGCCACGGCCAGCCAGATCAGGATCATCTTGAAGCGCGAAAAATAAAGCATATGGCGTCGTCCGTCAGGGCGTACTGGCGGATCGTTCCGCCGACAATTCGGTTATTTCTTGGCGTTCTGGTTCGCCACCGGCTCGCCCTTGACGCGCACATCGGCAATCGTCGAGCGCAGCGCCGTCACCTTGGTGCCGCCGCCAAGGTCGATCTCGAGCTCGTTGTCGTCAATCACCTTGGTCACCTTACCGACCAAGCCGCCGCCGGTGACGACGGTATCGCCGCGGCGAACCGCCGCCAGCATCTCGCCGCGCTTCTTCAGCTGCGTGCGCTGCGGCCGGATGATCAGAAAATACATGATCACAAAAATCAGAGCAAACGGCACGATCTGGATAAACATTGCGGACGAGTCCCCGCCGATGCCTTGGGCGTATGCCGGTGTCACGAACATCGAGGTACTCCTGAATTTTAAAAACAGCCGCCTTAACCGTTCTGGGAATTTGACGGCCCCGCCAAATTTGGCCGGAATATAGTCGGTAACGTTGCCAATGCAACTGCGCCGCCGGGCAAATCGGCTGCTTTTCCGGCCTGGTGAGCCGTGTTAGAGGATGATCCCCAAAAGCGACGCTCGGTTTCCGCAAAAGATCATGCCCGAACAAATGCTTGGGACGAGTTTCGAAACCGCTGAAATCAGGTAGGTTGGCCTGCCGCACCATCCTGAACGCGAGACAAAAAAGACAAGAGATGACGGACAGCACCATCGATACCCTGAGCCAGAAGCTCGACCGCCTGATCGAGGCGGTCGCCCGCCTCGCCCCGCCGCCGGTGCCGCAAACCGACCTGGGCGAGGCCGATTGCTTCGTCTGGCAGGCCGATCCCGGCTATCTGGAGCCGGTGCTCAAGGTCAACCGCGTCGACATCGGCCTGATCCGCGGGGTCGACCGCGTCCGCGACATATTGGTCGACAACACCGAGCGCTTCGCGTCAGGCTATGCCGCCAACAACGTGCTGTTGTGGGGCGCGCGCGGCATGGGCAAATCGTCGCTGGTCAAGGCGGTGCACGCCGCGGTCAACGCTTCGGCCAAGCTCGATCTGCCGCTCAAGCTTATCGAGATCCATCGCGAAGACATCGACACGCTGCCGAAGCTGATGGGCCTGCTGAAGGCAGCACCCTTCCGCTTCATCCTGTTCTGCGACGACCTGTCATTCGACCATGACGACACGTCCTATAAATCGCTGAAGGCAGCGCTTGAGGGCGGCGTCGAGGGCCGCCCGGCCAACGTCATCTTCTACGCCACCTCGAACCGGCGGCATCTGTTGCCGCGCGACATGATCGACAATGAGCGCTCGACGGCGATCAATCCGTCAGAAGCGGTCGAGGAAAAGGTTTCGCTGTCGGACCGTTTCGGCCTGTGGCTTGGCTTCCACAAATGTTCGCAGGACGAATATCTCGATATGATCGACGGCTATGTCCGCCATCACGATCTCGCCATCGATCCCGAGATGCTGCGCGCCGAGGCGCTGGAATGGGCGACGACGCGCGGCAGCCGTTCGGGCCGCGTCGCCTGGCAGTTCACCCAGGATCTGGCAGGCCGGCTCGGCAAGCCGCTCAAGGATTAGCCGCTCAACGACTAACAACAAAAGAAACCCGCACCTTGCGGAGCGGACTTCCTCGGCGGGCTGAAGGTCAGGTGGCCCGCAAATCGCTTTCGTCTTCTATTCGAGATAGGTCGAAGGATCGACCGGCGCCGAGTTCTTGCGCACTTCGAAATGCAGTTTCGGCGAGTCGGTGGTGCCGCTCATGCCGGACAGGGCGATTTCCTGGCCGCGCTTGACCTTCTGGCCGCGCTGCACCTCGATCGAGCTGGTGTGGCCGTAGACGGTGACCAGACCGTTTTCGTGCCGTACCAGCACCGTGTTGCCGAATTCCTTGAGGCCGTCACCGGCATAGATGACGACGCCGTTTTCAGCTGCCTTGACCGGCGTCCCCTCGGGCACGGCAATGTCGACGCCGTCCTTGCCGCCGCCGAAGCTTGAGATCACGCGGCCGCGCACCGGCCAGCGCATCTTGCCGATGCCCGTTGCGTCCGGCGCCACCGCATCGTCGTCCTCGGCCTGCTGGATGACTTTCGCGTCCTTCTTTGGCGGCGTGTAGGAGGCGAGCGTCTGCGTCGGCGTGGCCTTGGCAGGCGGCTGGGTGGTGGCCGTCGTCACCGGATCGACCTTTGCCGGCTTCGCGCCGGCGACGACAGCGGTTCCGCCTGCCGGCACTTTCAGGGTCTGGCCGATCTTGAGCAGTCCATCCTGCATGCCGTTCGCCTGCTTCAACGCGACGACGCCGACGCCGGTCTTTCTGGCGATGGCCGACAGCGTATCGCCTTGCTGAACCGTGTAGGTGCCGCCGGCACCGGCTGGCTTGGCCGTCGCCGAAGCCACTTTGGGCGCGGTCTTTCCATCCTTCGGCTGGCTCGCCGCAGCCGAGGCGTCCACCTGCGCGGCAGACTTGCCTTCCCTGAGCTTCGGTTGCTGCGGCAGCACGGCCACCTTCTCCGGCGCGTCGGCCGGCTGGTCGTGCCTGGTGCCGTTCGCGGGCTTGGCGTCGGCGACTTTCGGCGCGGCTCCGTTGCTCGAGTAAGCATAGGCCGGGATGACGAGCTTCTGGCCGGTCTTCAGCCCTTTGGTTGCGCTCAGCCCGTTGACTTTCATGATGGCATCCGCCGGCACGCCGTAGCGCCGCGACAGGCCGGAAATGGTCTCGCCATCCTTGACGATGATCTCGGTTGCATGCGGTGCGCCGGCGGCCGTCGCCATGCGCGGCGCGTCGGGCTCGGCGTTCTTGAACGGCCTTGCCGCCGGAGCAACGGTGCCGGTTGCCGTCCTGTCGACATGAGGAGCGGCAGGCGCCAGGGCCGGCGCGGCAGCGGTACGCACCGGGCGGGCGGCAGGGGCCAGGGCGGGAGCCGGCGGCGGCAGTTGCTGTGCCGTAACCGGTTCGAGGCTTGAGCGGCTGACCGACTGGGTGTGGCTGCCGTCGATCGGGGCGGCCGCAACATCGCCCGGATAAGGCTGGGCAGCATCCTGCTTGTCGATGATGGCGCGCTGGTTGTTGGTCGAGGCGGTGAACACGTCGTCGACGCTGTTGAACCGCGCCACTTGGGAACTACACCCCGTCGCAGCGCCTGCGATCATGAGGACGGCGCAGCCACGCGCCAGATTGCGTCCGTTTGCCTTCAAAACACTGAATTGCATCGCACTAACCCGCACAGACCCGGTACAACTGAGTGTGATTAAAGCGCGTTAATGTTACCGGTCGGTTAAACCTGTAGAATCAGACGCAAATTTTCTTAAAATATTCGAGGATCGAGCGCCGGGTGTGTCGAGATTCAGGTCAGGCGGAGCCGAAAATGGTGGGTTCCGAGAACCGGAGCGGAGCGTACTTTTGGGTACGTGAGCACCGGCCTACCCCGGCCATAGCTTTAACTGCCGCGACCTCTTATGAATGCTTCGGCCGGCGAAGGCCGGAAGCGGAGGAAGCCGCCATTTTGCAGGCCGGCCTCACCTGAATATCGACACAGTCTAGATCACCGCGGCGACACCGTGCAGGATCGGCTGCAGGCGCACCAGGCCGATATCCTCGCGTTCGAAGCGGCTGCCGACCTTGGTCAGCTTGGCCAGCACCTGCTCGCCTTCGTCGGGTCCGATCGGCGCGATGACGATGCCGCCGCTCGACAATTGGTCGAGCAGGAAGCGCGGTAGGCTGTCGAAGGCCGCCCAGGCGACGATGCGGTCGAACGGCGCTTCGTTGGCCAGCCCGTTGGAACCGTCCGCCTGGCGCACGATGACATTGCCGATGGCGAGCGCCTCGAGCCGCTGCCGGGCCTGTTCGGCCAGCGTCTTGTAACGGTCGATAGTGACGATCCGCGCGGCAAGCCGCGACATCACCGCCGCCGTGTAGCCGGATCCGGTGCCGATCTCGAGCACCCGGTTGCCCGGCTCGATGGCAAGTGCCGCGATCACCGCCGCCTGCAGGTCGGCGCCTTCGATGGCCTCGCCGCATTCGATCGGCAGCATACGGTCCGACCAGGCTATCGAGTGGAAATGCGGAGACAGAAAGCCGCGCCGCGGCGTCGCCTCGAAGGCGGCGATAAGCGCCTTCGGCACCGTCCCCCTGCCGCGCAGGCGAAGCAGGAAGGCAGCGAAACCTTCGCGCTCGTCGACCGTTGCAGCGTGGTTCAAGTTCATGCGAGCGCCTTGGCCAGTTGATCGCGGATTTCATGCGCGGTGAGATCGAGCTGCAGCGGCGTCACCGACACCAGCCGATTGCGCAAGGCATGGAGGTCGGTGCCTTGCTTGCCCTCGACTGGCTCGCGGCCGAAGCGCAGCCAGTAGTAAGGCAGGCCGCGCCCGTCGCGCCGCTCGTCGACCCACAGGCTGTGGACCAGCTTGCCCTGCGAAGTGACTACAGTTCCGGCGATCTCTTCCGGCGCACAGTTCGGAAAATTGACATTGAGCAGCACGTCATCCCGCAACGGCACGGCGACGAGCTTTGCGAGCAGGGCCGGCGCCAGCGCTTCGGTGGTCTCGTAAGGAACGACGCGGTCCTCGCCGACATAGGAATAGGCCTGGCTGATGGCGATCGATCGCACGCCGAGCAGCGCGCCTTCCATGGCGCCGGCGACCGTGCCCGAATAGGTGACGTCGTCGGCGATGTTGGCGCCGGAATTGACGCCTGACAGGATCAGGTCAGGGGCTTCGGGCAGGATCTTCTTCACGCCCATGATGACACAGTCGGTCGGCGTTCCGCGCACCGCAAAGTGCTTTTCGCCGATTTTCCTGAGCCGCAGCGGCTCCGAGATCGACAGCGAATGCGCATAGCCGGACTGATCCTGTTCCGGTGCCACCACCCAGACGTCGTCCGACAGCGTACGCGCGATGCGTTCGAGTGATGCAAGGCCCTCGGCATGGATGCCGTCGTCGTTGGTCAGAAGGATGCGCATTATTTCGATTCGATCTTTTCCAGACCGCCCATGTAAGGCCGAAGCGCTTCAGGAATGGTTACGCTGCCGTCCTCGTTCTGATAATTTTCGATGACGGCAATGAGCGCACGGCCGACGGCGGTGCCGGAGCCGTTCAGCGTGTGGACGAAGCGGTTGCCCTTGCCGTCCTTGTCCTTGTAGCGGGCGTCCATGCGCCGCGCCTGGAAATCGCCGCATACCGAGCACGACGAGATCTCGCGATAGGCGTTCTGGCCGGGCAGCCAGACCTCGATATCGTAGGTCTTGCGCGCGCCAAAGCCCATATCGCCTGTGCACAGCGTCATGGTGCGGAACGGCAGGCCGAGCCGTTTCAGCACCTCCTCGGCGCAGGCGGTCATCCGCTCGTGCTCGGCAACCGAAGTCTCCTGGTCGGTGATCGAGACCAGCTCGACCTTGTAGAACTGGTGCTGGCGCAGCATGCCGCGCGTATCGCGCCCGGCCGAGCCCGCCTCGGAGCGGAAGCACGGCGTCAGCGCCGTATAGCGCAGCGGCAGTTTTTCGTGCGGCGTGATCTCGTCGCGAACGAGATTGGTGAGCGGCACTTCGGCGGTTGGGATTAGGCCAAGCCTGCCGTCCCCGTGCCGAACGAAGAATAAATCCTCCTCGAATTTCGGCAGTTGCCCGGTCCCGAAAAGCACCTCGTCGCGCACCATCAACGGCGGCTGGATCTCTCCATAGCCGTGCTCGGTGGTGTGCAGATCCAGCATGAACTGGCCGAGCGCGCGTTCCATCCGCGCTAGGCCGCTTTTGAGCACGGTGAAGCGCGAGCCGGAAAGCCGTGCTGCCCGCTCGAAATCCATCATGCCGAGCGCTTCGCCGATCGCGAAATGCTCCTTCACCCAGTTCGGCCGCGTCGGCACCTTGCCGACGACGCGTTTGACGACGTTGTCGTGCTCGTCCTTGCCGACCGGCACGTCGTCGAACGGCACGTTTGGCAGCACTGCCAACGCATCGTTCAGCGCCTTGTCGAGCTCGCGCTCGCGCGCCTCGCCATTCTGGATGAAGGCCTTGATCTCGCCGACCTCGGCCTTCAGCCTTTCGGCAAGAGCTGCATCGCCCGAGCGCATGGCATTGCCGATCTCCTTCGATGCGGCGTTGCGGCGTTCCTGCCTGGTCTGCAGCTCGGTCAGATGCTCGCGCCGCGCCTCATCCGCGGCGATCAGGTCGTCGACCGTGGACTGCGCATCCCCGGCCGACCACGAGCGCTTCTGGAGCGCCTCGACAAGGGCCTTCGGGTTGTCGCGAATCCATTTGATGTCAAGCATGGTCTGTTCGTCCTCGGCACGGCGGTTTCGGGGCAAGGAAATGCCCAAAACAAAGACCAGAGGGCGTAAACCGCATCCCTGATCGATGCAAGATGTCAAGCCGAGTTCCTTCGCGCCCCCCTCTGTCCTGCCGACATTGATGTCGGCAGCACTCGCAACATTTGGTCGAAAGGAATCTGAACCAAAAAAACCCGCCTCAGTGGGCGGGTCGTCGGCGCCGAATCAGCACCATACCCAAATTAATAGCATAGCTGCCGGCACAAAGCAAGAACAAAGTTGCTATGGCCGGCAAAAAATGCTGCCCGTTTCAACCGAACCTACGTCGAAGACGCGTCCGCCGGCTTTTCGGCCACCTCTTCGGTGGCGTCCTGCTTTTCGCGGGCCACACGGTCGCGCTCCTTGCTGCGTTCGATCAGCCGGGCCGACCAGATCGAGACCTCGTAGAGCAGGATCGTCGGAATGGCGAGGCCGATCTGGCTCATCGGGTCGGGCGGCGTCAGCACCGCCGCCACCACAAAGGCGATGACGATCGCCCATTTGCGCTTCTCGGCCAGGGCCGTTGACGACAGCATGCCGACCCGCGTCATCAGGCTTGTCACCACCGGCAGCTGGAACACCAGGCCGAAGGAGAAGATCAGCGTCATGATCAGACTGAGATATTCGGACACTTTCGGCAGCAGCGAAATCTGCACCTGGTCGTTGGTGCCGGTCTGCTGCATGGCGAGGAAGAACCACATCACCATCGGCGTGAAGAAGAAATAGACCAGCGATGCGCCCATCAGGAACAGGATCGGCGAGGCGATCAGGAACGGCAGGAAGGCGTTGCGCTCGTTTTTGTAGAGGCCGGGCGCGATGAATTTGTAGATCTGCGTGGCGATCAGCGGAAAGGCGATGACCATGCCGCCGAACATGGCGAGCTTGACCTGGGTAAAGAAGAACTCCTGTGGCGCCGTATAGATCAGCTCGACCTTGTGCGGGTCGAGCCCGGCCCACTGGGTCGCCCATCTGAACGGAATGACCAGAAGGTTGAACAGCCGCTTGGCGAAAAAGAAGCAGACCAGGAAGGCAACAAAAAAACCGCCGATCGACCAGATCAGCCGCCGGCGCAACTCGATCAGGTGCTCCATCAGCGGAGCCGACGATTTCTCGATTTCGTCCTTATCCTTATCCGAAGTGCTCACTTTGCGGCTCCCGCCGTTTTCCTGGCGGCCGGCTTCTTCGTTGCTGACGCCGGCTTCTTCGCTGCTGACGACTGCGCTTTTTGCTCAGCTTTTGCGGCAGCCTTTGGCGCAGCAGTCTTTGCCGGCTTGGCCGGGACGGCGGCCGCGGCTTTCGCGGGCGCTGGCTTCTTCTTTGCCGCAGGTGCTTTTTTCGGCACGGCCGCTGCAGCCGTTTGCGCCTGCACTGCCGGCGCTACGACGGACTCGTCCGTCATCGCCGGAAAGATCGGCGTGGCCGGCGTCGGCTCCGGCGGGCTGACGCCCGGCATCGTCGTTGCGCCGTTCTTAAGCGGCTCGGCCGCCTGCTCCGTCGAAGCGGCGGCATCGACGGCCGGCTTGGGTTTCATCACTGCGTCGACGCCGGAACGGACGTCGGCGGCGGCCTGCTCGAATGGATTGAGCTGCTTCCTGATCTCGGCGGCCGGATTGAGGCTTCTCAGCGAATCGACCGACTTCTTGACGTCGTCGAGCTCGGCTTCCTTCAACGCATCGTTGAACTGCCGCTGGAAATCGGACGCCATGGCGCGCAGCTTCGCCGTCGTGCGGCCGAAGGTGCGCAGCATGTTGGGCAAATCCTTGGGCCCGACGACCACGATCATGACGATCGCGATCACCAGCATCTCGGTCCAGCCGACTTCGAACATGGCTATACGTTCCGACTAAAGTTTGGGCTCAGCTTTTGCTGGCCTTTTCCTTCGGTACCGAAACGGTTTCGTCGGCACGGTGTTCAACGGTACGCTTGTCCTCGGCAGTCTCGTCGTCCGCCATGCCCTTCTTGAAGCTCTTGATGCCCTTGGCCATGTCGCCCATCAACTCGGGGATCTTGCCGCGGCCGAACACCAGCAGCACGATCACCAGAACGATCATCCAGTGCCAAATCGAAAATGAACCCATAGCAAATCTCTCTCGAACGGTTTCCCAGACGCTGATCTATGCGCTTTCGGGTTCGGATTCAAACAGAACTGCGACAGAGTTCATGAATGAGTCGCCGAAGTCACGCACTTTCGGAACGGCGGCCCGCTACCAATCGGCGCAGTTCCATCCTGCCTGTGGCTTTAAGATGGCGCTCGGCTCAATCTTCCGTGACGCGCGGCGTCAAAAGGCCGAGTTCTTCGAGGTCGATGTCGGTCAGCGGATCCTCGTCGTCGGTGAGCGCATCGGCGTCGGCCGGCGGCAGCGGCACCGAGAAATTCGACGGCATGCGGCCGGACAGCAGCCCGGCACCCTTCAATTCCTCCATGCCGGGGAGATCACGTATCTCCTCCAGTGCGAAATGGTCGAGGAAAATGTCGGTCGTGCCATAAGTGACGGGACGGCCGGGCGTGCGGCGCCGGCCGCGCATCCTCACCCATTCGGTCTCCATCAGCGTGTCGAGCGTCCCCTTTGACGTCTCGACACCGCGGATGTCCTCGATCTCGGCGCGCGTTACCGGCTGGTGGTAGGCGATGATCGCCAGCACTTCGAGGGCGGCGCGGGACAGCTTGCGCTGCTGCACCGTGTCACGGCTCATCAGGAAGGCGAGGTCGCCGGCGGTGCGAAACGCCCAGGCATCGCCGACGCGCACCAGATTGACGCCGCGCCGCGCATAGATCTGCTGCAGTTCGGCCATTGCCGCGGCAATGTTGATGCCGTCGGGCAGTCGCGAAGTGAGCTGTTTTTCGCTGACCGGCTCGGCGCTGGCGAATACGATCGCCTCGGCCATCCGTACGGCCTCCGCCATATGCAGCCGCTCGCCAGGATTCCGCGACAAATTCTGCCCCTGATTTTGTGCCGGGTTTTCGGCGACCGCGCCTTGCTCGGCGTCGTCGTCGACCTTGAACGGAATGACCGAAGCGTTGGCGCGTTCGTTCATGGTGTTACCTCGACTATCTTGATGGCCTGGGCGCGGCCGCGCAGATAAAGCGGCGCGAACACCTGGTCCTGCCGCATTTCCATCTTGCCTTCGCGCACCAGTTCCAGCGTCGCCGCAAACGAGCTGGCAACCGCGGTGCGCCGCTCTTCCGGGCCGGCCAGATATTCGACCAGGAAACTGTCGAGCGCCGTCCAGTCGCGCAGCGACCCGATCAGCCTGGTCAGCACGTCGCGCGCATCCTTGAGCGACCACACGCCGCGCCTGGCGATCGTCACATTGGTGATCGCCTGCTTCTGGCGCTGCTGGGCATAGGCGGTCAACAGGTCGTAGAGCGAGGCCGAATAGGCATTGCGCTTCTCGACGATAACCATTTCCGGCATGCCGCGTGCAAACACGTCGCGTCCGAGCCGGTTGCGGTTGACCAGCCGTGCCGCCGCGTCGCGCATCGCCTCCAGCCGCTTCAGCCGGAACTGCAGCACCGCCGCCAGTTCCTCGCCGCTTTCGCCTTCGTCGCCGGGCTGCTTGGGGATCAGGAGCTTCGACTTGAGAAACGCCAGCCACGCCGCCATCACCAGATAGTCGGCGGCAAGCTCCAGTCTCAGCGCCCTCACCTTCTCGACGAAGGCCAGATACTGTTCGGCCAGCGCCAGGATCGAGATGCGCGACAGGTCGACCTTCTGATTGCGGGCAAGATGCAGCAGAAGATCGAGAGGACCTTCGAAGCCGGCCACATCGACGACCAACGCCGGATCGCCGGTCAGCCGGGAATCGTCGTTCTCGGCCCACAAGCGGTCCATCGGTGCGGCCTTGCCGGCCTTCAGGTCCAATGTTTCCGCCACTTCGCTTCCTTTGATGCTAGGCCACCGCGTCGAAATAACTGGCAAATTCGGTCCGAATCTCGGTCTCGTCCGCCACGTCACGGTTCCTGATATAGGTCAGCGCCCGCTCCGCGCGTTCAAACGACTTGCCTTCCAGCCCGGTCGTGCGCGATGCAATGCCGGCCATCTCCTCGAACACGCCGTTGCAGTGAAGGACCAGATCGCAGCCCGCCGCAAGGATAGCGGCCGCCTTTGACGGGAAATCCCCAGAAAGTGCCTTCATCGAGGTGTCGTCGCTCATCAACAGCCCGTCGAAGCCGATTTCGTCGCGGATGATCTTTTCGATGACCTTGCCGGATGTGGTGGCCGGGTTCTTCGGGTCGATCGCGCTATAGACGACATGCGCCGTCATCGCCATCGGCAAATGGTTGAGCTCCCTGAACGGGGCAAAATCATGCCGCTGCAAGTCGCCGATCGAGGCGTCGACGGTCGGCAGTTCGAAATGCGTATCGGCGAAGGCCCTTCCATGACCGGGAATATGCTTCATCACCGGCAGCACGCCGCCCGCCATCAGGCCTTCCGCCGCGGCGCGACCCAATTCGATGACGGCGCGCGGCTCCTTTCCATAGGCGCGCGCGCCGATGACGTCGCTGGCGCCCTCGATCGGCACGTCGAGCACCGGCAGGCAATCCGCCGTGATTCCGTAGCGCAGCAGGTCGAAGGCATGCAGCCGCGCCATCAGCCATGCGGCACGGGTGCCGGCGTCATGGTCGTCGCGCCACAAGGCGCCGAGTGCACCGGCAGCCGGATAGTTCGGCGCCAGCGGCGGCCGCAGGCGCTGCACCCGGCCGCCCTCCTGGTCGATGAACACCGGCGCATCCGCACGCCCGACGCAGTCGCGCATCGCGGCGACCAGATCGCGGATCTGCTCGGTCTCGCCGATATTGCGCGCAAACAGGATGAAGCCCCACGGGCATTCGTTGCGATAGAAACGGATCTCGTCGCGGGTCAGTGATTTCCCGGCGCAGCCGAGGATCATGGATTTTGATTCGGTCATGCGGAACAGTTTAGAGCTTCGCGCCGACAAAGGGAATCGCCCGCAATTGCCTTCAGAGGTTTCCGTTCACGCAAAAAAGCCGGCGCGGACGCCGGCTTTTCGAGAGGTTTTGGTGCCTAGTGGGACACGAAGCAATTGCCGCCGGCAGCCTTGTAGCTGGTGCACAGTTTGATCGCCTCGTTGCGAGACTGCGCCGGAACGCGGACGCGGTAGAAGGTGCCCTTGCCGGCGATCTCGGCCTTGACGATGTTGGCGGTGCGGCCGGAAAGCACGCTGCCGTAGCGGCGCTGCAGATCCTGGTAAGTCGCCTGGGCGCTTTCGACTGTCGGCTGCGAAGCGATCTGTATCGACCACGAACCAGCCCCGGCCGCGGCCGGATCGATGGAAGCGACCTGATCGGGCTTGACCTCGCCAACCACATCGACCGGCTGGTCGGACGGGCGCTGCGGCGCCACCGGAACCGTGGCCGGGGTGCTGGCGGACTGCTTGCTGGCTGACGCCTGGGCCTTGGCTTCAGCCTTTGTGTCGGGCTTGGGCGCCGGCTGCAGCTTGGAGGTTTCGGCCTGATCGCCGCTCGCCTGGTCGCCACTCGGCTGGTCATCAATCTTCGGATCGCTTGTTATTTGGTCGATCAGGGGCACGGTGCCGGTCTGCGCGGCGGCGTCGGCCTGGGCCGACGGAGCCACGTGCTGCGGCGCCGGATCGGCCGGCTCGGCAGCAGCCATCTGCGGGGCGGCAGGCGCCGGATCCTCGCGCGCCACCAGCGAGCCGTCAGGTTTCACGACCATCGTCCGTACCTTGCGCGGCGCAACGGCGACGATCTCGGGGGTTGCACCCTTCTCGGCCTCCTGCAGAACCTGCGCGATGCGATCCTCGGACTTGGGCGCCGGTGCGGCGGCGGTTTCGGCAGCGCCAGCCGCACTGGCGCCAAGCGTGCTGGAGTCAGACGCGCTGGTGCCGGGCGCATTGGTGCCAGACCCGCCGGTGTCGGACGCCGCGGTGCCGGGCGCGTCGATATCGTCCGCGGCATCGGGGTCATTGGGCGAAAGATCGACGACGCGGCTCTCCGGTTCGTTGGCCTTCAGGTCCACAGGCTCTTCGGTGTTGGTGACCAGCTTCTGCTGAACCGGCTCGGCGGGCTTGGTGCCCTTGACCACAGCGTCATAAACCTTGTTGTCCTGGTTCGGCACGACGGTGCCGCCTGGATTTTCCGGCTTGATCTTGATCGGCCTGTTGTCGGCCTTGACGATAACCGGCGCATCGCCGCCGCTCTTGCCGCCGAGGGTCAACGCAAAGGCGCCAAGGCCTCCGGCGATCGCCACGGCGCCGACCACCGCACCTATCAGCAGCCCACGCCGGCGCGGCTGCCTTTCGGCCCCGCGTTCGGCAAGGCCCGGAACCGACATCTCCTCGTCCAGTTCGGGATCGTAGTCGAGCTCATCGAAGGTGAAATCGTCGGCCTGCGAAACCGGCTGGCCACCGGGCAATGGGCCCAGATCGAAACCGTCCGCTGCATCGGCATAGGAAGCGGCTGCCGCGCTGACGGGCGCTTCCGCAGGCTTGGCGCCATAGGCGCGCGTCTCGCTACGATCTTGCTTATACCCAGACACGAAGCCGGCATCGTATTCATCGTCATAGCCAGCACTGCGCACCGGGGCAGGCGCTATATCCGTTGCATTCATTTCGGTGAGAAGGCTGGCAAAATCGGCATCGAGATCGTCGTAGGCGGGCGCCACCGGCTCGTCATCGTCGAAGTTGAGCTCCGGAATGTCGAGATCGTCCGCCAGCGCCACGACGCGCTCGGGTACGTCGACCGTCTCGACATCGGGCATCTCGTCATAGGCGGAAGGCTGTTGATGCGAGGTTGGTGCAGCTTCCACGTAGGCGGGCCGATCTTCATAGGATGACCTATCTTCACGGGATGCCTGGCCTTCATAGGACGGCCTCTCTTCGACCGGTGCGGCCCGATAGGACGGCGTTGCAGCCGGCTGCGGCGGTGGTGCCGGACGCGCCGAAGCCACCGGCTGGCTTGCAAAAGCGGGTTGAGGCTGTGCGACCGGTGTCACGCGGCTCCACGAGCGGGCCGGCTCGGGCGGTGTGGCGCGTGTCGTCAGCCAGTTCAGCGCATCGAGCGGGTCTTCCTCGGCAGCAGCTGCCGCACTCTTGTCGGCCGAGTCGTGATCCAGGCCGATATTCCTGGCGAAGTCGGCATCGAGCGCATCGCTGTCGAGATCATCCGCGGGTCCGGCAGCGGCTTCAACACCGAAATCCTCGCCTTCAAGCTCATCGAGGAGGACACTGCCGAGATCGGCGTCATCGGCGGCACTGGACTGCTGCGGCTCAGCGGGCTCGTGCTCGTCGAGTTCCCAATCCAGCTCGTCGACAGCATGCACCGGCTCGTTGGCGACGTCTTTGACCGCCGCCATTGGCTGTTCAGCGGCCACTGCTGGCTTCTGAATTACCGGCGCGATAGGCTGCTGAACAGCCATCACGGGCTTCTGGGCAGTCTGCGGGCTTGTCTGAGGTTCGTTGACCACTTGTGCCGGCCGTGTGCTCATCGCACCGAGCAGCGCGTTCAGTTCGTCTTCCAGGCTGCGTTCCTCAGCCACTGGGGCCGTCGGGACGACAGCGGCCGGCGCCGCTGGTTCGGCCGCAACCTGCGCCACGGGCTCTTCGGCTTCCTCGGCAGGCGCATCGTCGAAGCTCAGATCGAAATCGTCGTCGAACGCCGCTTCAGCGGCCGTGCCGGAAAGCCGGGCGGCCTCTGGCTCTTCGATCGACTGCTCTTCGATAAACTCTGGTTCTTCGATTTCGGCAGGCCCGTCCGAGCGAACGTCGAAGTCCATCTCGACATCGGCCATGGCATCATCGAAATGGCCGGCAAGATCCTCATCGGCCGAAACCGCATCAACCGGCGATGCCGGGGCGGCGACGTTTTCCGCCGGCTCATGCTCGTCGAACATCAGCTCGTCTTCGAGCGAGCTTGCAACGGCATCGTCGAACTCGTCATCGAACGCAGGCGCGGCCCCATGCGCGGCGGTTTCAACGGCGACGGTCTGCTCCATCGGCTCATGCTCTTCGAGCATCAGCTCGTCTTCGAGCGAACTTGCCACGGCGCTGTCGAACTCATCGTCGAAGGCGGGCTCGTCGACCGGCTCGATCGCCTCGGCTGCGGCCCTGGGTTCATCCTCGCCGGTCACCGCGATCTTGGCCGTCACATCGTCGTGCCGAAAATCCTGGTCGAGCGAGGCGGCAAGTTCGTCGTCACTCGAAAGGTCGTCCTCGAACGGCGACACGTCTTCGAGCGAGCCGGCGATGCCGTTATCGAACTCGTCGTCGAGCTCCGGCTCGACGGAGGGAGCGAACGCCCTTTCGGGGGCGGAGGCAATTTCGTCGGCGGCAACAGGAGCGGCCGCAACAGGAGCAGCATCATCCGCCGCACTGTCGTCGAACGCGAAATCCTGTTCGAACGAGGCAGCAAGCGCGTCCTCCATTTCGTCGGCGGCGGCCGGTTCGGGTGTCGGCTCGCGAAGCTTGGCAGGGGAAGCATTGTCATTGGCGTCGGCGCCGAATTCGCCCATCAACTCCTTCTCGAGATCGATCTCGAAATCGCCCTCGTCCACCGACGGTTCGGCGGCAGCGGTTTTCGGCTGTGCCGGCGTTTGCGGTTTGACCGGCTGGCGCGGGTCGAACCCCATGATCCTGGTCAGTTCCGCGAACGGATCATCGTTGGCGATGTCGTTGTGGTCGGCTGCTCTCAGCTGGGTTCTGTCTGCCATTATTGTTCCCGAACTCGCACTCATTCGGACGCCATGGACGTCGCGTAGGGTTGGCCCTTACCAGCGCAATGTGGGCAAAAGGTGACAGGTTTTTTACTCAAACCTAACGCATTTCGGTGGGCGCATTGGCTCCGATCAGCGTCAGGCCGGACGTCAAAACGTCCGAAACAGCCTGCACCAGCCCTAGTCTGGCATGCGTCAATTGTCGGTCGTTAACCTTAACAAAACGTAAGTCGGGATTATCGGTGCCCCGGTTCCAGTGTCCGTGGAAGCTGGAAGCGAGTTCGTAGAGGTAGAATGCCAGCCGGTGGGGCTCGAGCGCGAGCGCCGCGGCTTCGATCAGCCGAGGATATTCGGCGAGCTTCCTGATCAGGCCGATCTCCCCCTCATCGGCCAGCAAAGCCACTTGGGCGGCCAGCTGGCTGCGGTCGAACATGGCCTCGCCCAATTGCTCGCTCGCCTGCCGGAACACCGAATGGCAGCGCGCCGAGGCGTACTGCACGTAGAACACCGGATTGTCCTTCGACTGCTCGGTCACCTTGGCGAAGTCGAAGTCGAGCGGCGCGTCGTTCTTGCGGTAGAGCATCATGAAGCGAACTGCATCTCGTCCAACTTCTTCGATGACCTCCCGAAGAGTGACGAAATTCCCAGTTCGCTTTCCCATCCGCACCGGCTCGCCGGCGCGAAACAGCCTCACCAGCTGGCAAAGCAGCACGGTAAGCTTGACCTCGTCGCCGGCAATCGCCCGGGCAAGCGCTTCCAGCCGTTTCACGTAGCCGCCGTGATCGGCGCCAAGCACATAGATCAGGTTGACGAAGCCGCGATCGACCTTGTCCTTGAGGTAGGCGACATCGGCGGCGAAATAGGTGAAGGTGCCGTCCGACTTGACCAGCGCCCGGTCCATGTCGTCGCCGACCGCGGTCGAGCGAAACAGCGTCTGCTCGCGGTCCTCCCAGTCCTCCGGCTTCTCGCCCTTGGGCGGCGGCAGCTTGCCCTTGTAGATATGGCCCTTCAGCGTCAGGTCGCTGATCGCCGAGCGAATCTTCTTGGCATTGTTGGCATGCAATGTGCGCTCTGAGAAAAAGACGTCGTGATGCACGTTGAGCAGCGCCAGATCCTCACGGATCATCGCCATCATCGCATCGATCGTCCTGTCCTTGACGATGGCAAGCGCCTCTTCGTCCGGCATCTGCAGCAGGGAGCGGCCGAATTCGCTGGCCAGCGCCTGACCAACGGGGATCAGATAGTCGCCTGGATAAAGCCCGGCCGGAATGTCGCCGATCTCATCGCCGAGCGCTTCGCGGTAGCGCAGCATGACTGAGCGTCCGAGCACGTCGATCTGCGAACCGGCATCGTTGATGACGTATTCCTTGGTCACGTCGTAACCGGCGAAGGCCATCAGATTGGCCAGCGCGTCGCCGACCACAGCACCCCGGCAATGGCCGACATGCATCGGGCCGGTCGGGTTGGCCGAGACATATTCGACATTGGTTTTCTTGCCGCCGCCGACAGTCGAGCGGCCGTAGTTGCGGCCTTCGCCGAGCAGCGCCGTCAGATGCGCCTGCCAGAAACCGTCCTTGAGCCTGAGATTGACGAAGCCCGGGCCGGCGATCTCGGCGGCCGCGATATCCTCGTCGGCGCGCAGCGCCTCGGCCAGCCTTTCGGCCAGCGCACGCGGGCTCTGGCCGGTCGGCTTGGCCAACACCATGGCAGCGTTGGTCGCGAGGTCGCCATGGCTGGCATCGCGCGGCGGCTCGACGGCGATGCGCGACAGGTCCGGCGACGCGCCATCCTTGTCTTTCAAATCAAGCGCTTCGACGGCCTTTATGATTCGCGCGTTGAAATCGGCGAAGATGTTCATTGCTATGGCTCTGACGGTTTTGCATGGATCCGGCGCGTTGGCCGGCAAAATCGCGCCCGCCCTAGCTCAAATCCGGCGTATGGTCAAACAAACGCCTGTGTTCCTTGAGCGCATAAGTGTCCGTCATGCCGGCCAGGAAATCGGCAACACTGCGCGCCTTGACGCGGTCCTCTGCCCGGTCGAGCCCTTCGCGCCAGCCATCCGGCATGGCGCGCGGATCGGCGAAATAGACGTCGAACAGGTCCCTGACGATCTGGTCGGCATCGGCGCGCACCCGCATGACCTCCGCATGCCGGTAGAGGTGCTTGTAGAGAAAGGCCTTCAGCTCCTTTTCCGATACGGCCGTCTCGGCGGAGAAGCTCACCATCGTCTCGCCGGCCGCCCTTACCGCTTCGGCGCTGTCGGGCTGGATGCGCGCCAGATTGGCCGTCGTCGAGACGATCACGTCCTCGACCATGATGGTGATCTGCCGGCGCATCAGCTCGTGGCCGGTGCGTACGTCATCGAGCGCCGGATAGCGCTGACGCACGCCCTTGAGGATCGACCCCGGCAGCGAGACGCCCTCCAGCATATCGAGCGTCAACAGCCCTGCCCTCAAGCCGTCATCGATGTCGTGGGTGTTGTAGGCGATGTCGTCGGCAATCGCCGCGCACTGCGCCTCGATACCAGCGAAGCGGTCGAGCTCGAGGTCGTGCAGTTCGGAATAGTCGCGGATGGCCTGCGGCACCGGCCCCTTCAGCCCTTTCCCCTTGGCATCGGTCAGCGGGCCATTGTGCTTGACCAGCCCCTCCAGCGTTTCCCAGGTGAGGTTCAGCCCATCGAACTCGGCATAGCGCCGCTCCAGCCGCGTCACCACACGCAGCGACTGTGCATTGTGGTCGAAGCCGCCCCAGGCGGCCATCTTGTCGTTCAGCGCGTCCTCGCCGGTATGGCCGAAGGGCGTGTGGCCGAAGTCGTGCACCAGGGCCACCGCCTCGGCCAGGTCCTCGTCGCCGCGCAGCGCCCGCGCCAGAGCGCGTGCGATTTGCGCCACCTCGATCGAATGCGTCAGCCTCGTCCGGTAATGGTCGCCTTCGTGCGCGACGAACACTTGCGTCTTGTGCTTCAGCCGGCGGAACGCCGTCGAATGGATGATGCGGTCGCGGTCGCGCTGGAACGGCGTGCGCGTCGGGCTTTCCACCTCGTCGAACAGCCGCCCGCGCGACTTCGCCGGGTCGCTGGCATAGGCCGCGCGCGGCCGATAGCCGAATCCGATGTCGCCCAACTCGTTGGTCATAGCGTATGCCGCAGTTGACTTGCCCCGTCGCGCTTCATACCTATCATACGAAACCGAATGCAAGGTGACGCCCATGGGCGCTGATGCCAAGACCGCCATGAAAGTCGAGATGACCGACGCCGCCGCCAGGCGGATCGCCAAGATTGTGGCGAGCGAAGCCGGCAAGACGGCGCTGCGCGTTTCGGTCGAGGGCGGCGGCTGTTCCGGCTTCTCCTACAAGTTCGACCTGGTCGATGGGCGCAATGACGACGACGTCGCCATCGAGAAGGACGGCGCCATCGTGCTGATCGACGACCTGTCGCTGGTCTATATGGGCGGCTCGGTGATCGATTTCGTCGACGATCTGATGGGCCAGTCGTTCCAGATCAGAAACCCCAATGCGGTCGCCTCCTGCGGCTGCGGCACCAGCTTCTCGATCTAGAAATGCCCGACATCGGCGCGGTCCGTCAGGTCGCGCTTTCCGCCGGGCGCGACCTCGATGCGACGCTGGCGTTCTGGCGCGAGGTGCTCGGCATGAACCTGCATGCGCGTTTCGATCCGCCGGGCATCGCCTTTATCATGGCCGGTGACGTGCGCCTGCTTTTCACCGACGGCCTGCCTGCCGGCACCGTCTATCTCGACATATCGGGCCTCGACGAGTTCCACGCTTCGGCAAGGGCCGCCGGTGTTCCCTTCACTGCGCCGCCGGCGCTCGTCCATCGCGACACCGAAGGCCTGTTCGGCCAGGCGGGGGAAAGCGAATGGATGGCCTTCCTAAAGGACCCGGCAGGCAATACGATCGGCCTTGTCGAACGTCATCCACCGGATCGCTAGTC
Source organism: Mesorhizobium sp. M1365 (assembly GCF_040317865.1). Lineage (NCBI taxonomy): Bacteria > Pseudomonadati > Pseudomonadota > Alphaproteobacteria > Hyphomicrobiales > Phyllobacteriaceae > Mesorhizobium > Mesorhizobium sp. M1365. The sequence continues at coordinate 40,737 of NZ_JAMYLG010000022.1, read as the reverse complement.
TCCGGACCACCAGCCTATCGAGGCCGCCATGAAAATCGTCACCTGGAACATCAACGGCGTTCGTGCCCGCATCGGCAATTTGACCCATTGGCTGACGGAAAGCGCGCCCGACATCGCCTGCCTGCAGGAGATCAAGACGGTCGACGAGCAGTTTCCCCGCGCCGAGATCGAGGTGCTCGGCTACAATGTCGAGACTTACGGCCAAAAAGGCTTCAACGGCGTCGCCATCCTGTCGAAGCTGCGTTTCGACGAGGTCAATCGCGGTTTGCCGGGCGACGATGCCGACGAGCAGGCGCGTTTCATCGAGGGCGTGTTCTCGACCGACAAGGGCGCCTTGCGCGTTGCCTCGATCTATCTGCCGAACGGCAACCCGATCGACGACGAGAAGAAGTTCTCCTACAAGCTTTCCTGGATGGCGCGACTTGAGCGCTGGGCCGAGGAGCGGCTTGCTCTGGAAGAGCCGCTGGTCCTGGCCGGCGACTACAATGTCATTCCCGAGCCGATCGACGCGAAGTATCCGGAAAACTGGCTAAGCGATGCACTGTTCCAGCCCGCGACGCGGCAAGCGTTCCGGCGGCTGAAGAATCTCGGCTTCACCGAAGCCGTGCGTGCCGTCACCGACGCCCCGGACATTTTTACGTTCTGGGACTATCAGGCCGGCGCCTGGCAGAAGAACAACGGCATCCGCATCGACCACCTGCTTCTGTCGCCCGAAGCCGCCAACTGGTTTTCCTCGGCTTCGATCGAAAAACAGGTGCGCGCCTGGGAAAAACCCTCCGACCACGTGCCGGTGGCGATCGATCTGGCGCTGCAGCCGGCCTGACCGGAGCTGCTGCCCGGCGGCACATTGATAAGTTGACCTCTTATCGCCACAAATCGCGCGCTTAATGAGAAATCATCATGGTGGCTGGGGTTCCCATGACTACTCGATTTGCACTCTGCCCGATCGGCTGCGCGCTTGCGATGGCGGTGGCGACGCCGGCTTTTGCCGATGCAGAGTGCCTGGCTAACGGCAAATCATTCCAGATCGGCCGGGTCGCCTGCCTGACGCTTGCCGGCCAAAGCTACCTCGCACGTTGCGAGATGGTGCTCAACAACACGTCCTGGACAAAGCAGCGGGATGGCTGCCCGGAGAACAAGCTGGCCCCACATCTGCAGGGCACGCCGATCTCAACACCGGCGCCCAGCGGCATGCCGGCGGAACCGACCGACAATTGATCTAAAAACGGAAATTCTGCCGACCTATTGGTCGCCGCCACCCTTGGTGAGGATGTCGTCGGCCAGCGAGATCGCGGTGCGGCGGTCGGCTTCGCCGGCGGCTGCAAACGCTTCTTCCTGCATGCCGCGGATCCATGGCTGGTCGGCGGGTGAGGCCCGTTCGAGCGCCGCGGTCATCATCGCCAGCCCCCGCACGATCTTGCCGCTTTGGAAAAGCAGGTTGCCGAGCGTCGCCTGCGCGCCCGCATGGCCCTTTTCGGCCGCCAGCTGGAACCAGCGTCCGGCCTGCTTGACGCTGGCCTTGACGCCGCCCTCACCCTTGAGGAACATCTGGCCCATCTCGAACTGGGCGTTCGGGTTGCGGTAGTTGGCGGCGGCGCGCATGTAATATTCCTGGGCCGCCACCTCGTTCTCCTCGACGGGGCTGCCGGGAATGCCCTTCCTCAGATAGTCGCCAAGCGCCACCAGCGCGTCCGAAACATAGCTTTCCTCGGGCGAACCGGGCTCGACATCCTGGTCGACGATCTCGCTGAAGAACTTGAACGCCGCGTAGTCGTCTCGCGCCACGCCATCGCCTTCGGCATACATGCGCGCAAGCTTCCAGGTGGCGCCGATCTGGCCGTTCTCGGCGGCATATTTATAGGCTTCCGCAGCCTGCTCCTTATGGCCGTTCTTGTAGGCGGAAAAGCCGAACTGGAACACCGCCCACGGGCTCGACTGCGGCTTCACGCCGGTCTTGTCGTCGAACACCTTGTCGTCGAAGGCCATGGCCTGGCCGACGGCGCCCAAGGTCGCGCCAAACGTGGCGAGCGCAACCAGTGCCGAAAGGACAGACGACCTCAACAACTCAGATGTCCGCATAGCAGTGTGTTTCTTTGGCACCGCCGGGATGGGTGACTGCGCCGTCGCGGGCAGATCCGACAGTCTGTGCGTATTTCCAGATCGCGCCCGACTGATAGTCGGTCGTGCGCGCCTTCCATGCCTTTGCCCTCGCTGCCAGTTCGGCTTTGGACAATGCAACCTCGATCGTGCCGTTCACCGCATCGATCGAGATCAAGTCGCCATCCCTAAGCAGCCCGATCGGGCCGCCGACAGCCGCTTCCGGCCCGACATGGCCGATGCAGAAACCGCGCGTTGCGCCCGAAAAACGCCCGTCGGTGATGAGCGCCACCTTGCCGCCCATGCCCTGGCCGTAGAGAGCCGCCGTCGTCGACAGCATTTCGCGCATGCCCGGGCCGCCGCGCGGACCCTCGTAACGGATGACGAGAACCTCGCCTTCGCTATAGTTACGGTGCGTAACAGCCTCGAAACATTCCTCTTCCGAATCGAAGCAGCGTGCCGGACCCGAGAATTTGAGTTCCGCCATGCCTGCGACCTTCACGATCGCGCCTTCGGGGGCAAGGTTACCCTTCAAGCCCACGACCCCGCCGGTCTGGGTAATCGGCCTATTGGCGGGACGGACCACATCCTGGCTGTCATTCCAGGAAACATGTTCCATATTTTCGGCCAAAGTGCGGCCGGTCACCGTCAGGCAATCGCCGTGAAGATAGCCATGGTCGAGCAGCGTCTTCATCAACAGCGGAATGCCGCCGGCCTCGAACATGTCCTTGGCGACGTATTTGCCGCCCGGCTTGAGGTCGGCGATGTAGGGTGTTTTCTCGAATATCTTGGCCACGTCGAAAAGATCGAACTTTATCCCGGCCTCGTGCGCGATCGCCGGCAGATGCAGCGCCGCGTTGGTCGAGCCGCCGGTGGCCGAGACCACAGTCGCGGCATTTTCCAACGCTTCTATAGTAACGATGTCGCGCGGGCGGATGTTCCTTGCGATCAGCTCCATGATCTTTTCGCCGGAAGCGAAATTGAAGCGGTCTCGCATCTCGTAGGGTGCCGGCGCGCCGCAGGAATAGGGCAGCGCCAGGCCGATCGCCTCAGCGACGGTGGCCATGGTATTGGCGGTGAACTGGGCGCCGCAGGAGCCGGCCGACGGACAGGCGGCTTGCTCGATCTCGAGCAGCTCGGCGTCGCCGATCGTGCCGACCGAATGCTGGCCGACCGCCTCGAACACGTCCTGCACGGTGATCTGCCGGCCACGGTAGCTGCCGGGCAGTATCGAGCCGCCATAGATGAAGATCGACGGTACGTTGAGGCGCACCATGGCCATCATCATGCCGGGCAGCGACTTGTCGCAACCGGCCAATCCAACCAGCGCATCGTAGCAATGGCCGCGCATGGTGAGCTCGACCGAGTCGGCGATGACCTCGCGCGACACCAGCGACGACTTCATGCCCTGATGACCCATGGCGATGCCGTCGGTGACGGTGATGGTGCAGAATTCGCGTGGCGTGCCGTTGGCGGCCGCCACGCCCTTCTTGACCACTTGCGCCTGGCGCATCAGCGAGATGTTGCAGGGCGCGGCCTCGTTCCAGCAGCTGGCGACACCGACCAGAGGCTGCGCGATCTCGGCCGCCGACAGCCCCATAGCATAAAGGTAGGAGCGATGCGGCGCCCGCTCGGGACCAACGGTCACGTGGCGGCTCGGCAGCTTGGCCTTGGAGATCGCTCTGGCGTCCATACTCGTCCTTGCCGCGGGCGGTGCGGCCTGCCTCTTCGCCTAGCCTTTTGGCGCATGTCCCGAGACAGGTTCGAGGTGCGCCGGGTTTATGGCGGGAAATAGGCAATGTTCCCGGGCGGCCGGGCGACGCGAGGGTTGTTCAGAAACTGTTGCCAAAACGTCACAATTACAGAAGCGAACATCATGGGGACAATTGTTGCGCCAGCCGAATGCCGGACGCCATGCATCCAACCGACGGCCGGGCAGTGCCCGGCCGTTTTTGTCGTTTAAAATTTAATAGTTAGAACTTGATCTTGACGGAAGCCGAACCGGCGAGAAGCAGGTCGTTGCCGTAGGTATAGGTAACGGCATTTGCCACGTCGCCGACACCGCTGAAAGTCGATGACCCGCTCGTCAGCACACCGATCGAGCCGCCGAGCCTGACCTCGACCTGGTCGTTCGGCGAATAGGAGACGCCGCTGGCAACGGCCCAGGTATCCGACTGATAGCCGGAGGTCGTCGAGGTGCCGCGATCCCAGGTCAGCGAAACCACGCCCGACAATTGATCGGTGAACTTGTGCCCGATACCGCCCGTGACCGTCCAGCCGTCGCGATAAAGCAGGTCGAATGAAACGGGCGAAGGCAAACCGGTTACCGGACTGCGCACGCCATTGATGGCAATAACGCCAAGCTTGCTCCACTCCTGCCAGCGGATGGAACCAAAGGCCAGCCAGCCAGGAGCTATGCCGCTCTGCAGCTTGAATTCCAGAGCCTGAGGTATCTCAGCCGACGCCGAGACTGGGTACACGCCGGTAGAGCCGGGAATCAGATCCGCTGGAAAGGCGCCCCTGAAGCCGGTCGTGTCGACGGTTCCCGACAGCCCGTCATATTTGTAGCTCGAAGAGTACATCAGGCTGGCGCGCAGAGCGATCTCGGGGATCTCATAGGCTGCGCCCGCACGCCAACCCCATGCCTCGTCGGATAGCTTGAAGACACCGAGGCCGGTATTGCCGAAGGCGAGCAGTGTCTGACGGGAAAGAAACGCGTCTACCTGCTGGTAGGAGACACCGCCGATGAATCGTATGGCGCCCTTGCCGACGTTCACCTTATAGGAGCAGGTGAGACCGAAATCGTCTGTGTCGACGGCGTATTTGACCGCTGTCGGCGAATAGGCGTTGTTCATGCCGAAATTCGCGTCCGCACCATACGGTCTCGTATAGGTGGCAAGACAGTCTACGGGCTCAAAGATGTTGGCTTTGATGCCGACATGCGGCACCGCATAATCGCCACCAACGTCCACCGCCGATGTCGACAAACCCGAGCCATCGAGGCGCTGCACATTCTTGAGTTTGCGCTGTGGCGAAACATAGGTGACGCCTGCGTCGAACGAATATGGCGCCGGGTCGAACAGCTGGTCGATATTGACGCCGCCCCGGTCAAAGCCCCCGGCTTGCACCGTCCCAGCCAAAGCCAGCGAAAAAGCCCCCGCGCCCAGCAGCACTTTCAGACGCGAATAACACATGAATCTCCTCCCCGAAATGTCCTTGCATCAAGCTAGAACCAATTCAGGTTAACGGCGCAACAACGAATTCGCCATGCGTACATGTACAGCTTGGCTGAACGCATTTCCGACAAGATGTCGGCCTTGTTGCCGAGGCGGGAAGATGGCCGCCACAATACAGATCGACGAGAAAACTCGGGAAAAACCCCTAAATCACTGCAGAACAGGGCATTTTTGCGTGCCCAGTCAGCCATTGTTACATTATGGCAACAATGGGGCAAAAACATTCAGTTTGCCTCAAGATTTACGCTGCGGAATGCCCGTTTTCGTGGCAGGCGGCCTGTCTGGAAGGCAGATTCGTGACCGGCGAATCTATTGCGGCCAGCAGGCCCAATTTGTTTGATCAGCCGGCCCAATCTGTTCGATCAACTTGTTTGATCAGCCGGCCCAATCTGTTCGATCAACCGGCCCAATCTATTCGATCAACCGGCATCGCGCACCCGCGCCAATGCCACCGAAAGCTTCTCTTGCGCCTCGCGATATTCGGCGAGTTTTTCACGCTCGGCCTCCACCACCTCTTCCGGCGCGTTGGCGACGAATTTCTCGTTGGACAGCTTCTTGTAGAGCCGCGCTATTTCCTCGGTCACCTTCGCAAGCTCCTTGTGCAGGCGCGCTGCCTCGGCGGCAAGGTCGATCAGGCTGCCGAGCGGCAGGCAGATCGTCGCCTCGTTGACGACGATCTGGGCGGATCCCCTGGGTGGCGCCTCGGCGAGCGAGATGTCGCCGACCCGCGCCAGACGCTTGATAGCCGAGCCCTGACGCTCGAGCCTTTCGTGTGTCGCGTCGTTGGCGCCGATCACCACGAGCGGTGCGATAGCCGCCGGCGGCACGTTCATCTCCGAACGCACCGAGCGGATGCCGGAGACAAGGTCGATCAGCCAGTTGATATCGGCGGCGGCCGCCTCGTCCTCGAAGTCGGGCGACGGCCATGCCGCATGACAAAGCAGCGATTGCCGTTGCCTGCCCTCGCCGGCGGTTTCGGCCCACAGTTCCTCGGTCATGAACGGCATCATCGGATGCAGCAGCTTGTAGATCTCGTCGAGCACGAAGGCGACGCATGCCCTGCTCTCGGCCTTGGCCGCCTCGTCGGTGCCCATGAACACCGGCTTCAGCAGTTCCAGGTACCAGTCGCAGAACTGGTTCCAGACGAACCGGTAGGCGGCACCCGCCGCCTCGTTGAAGCGGTATGAGGTGATACCGTCCGTTATGTCGCGCGCGGCTCGCGTCAGCTCCGTCAGGATCCAGCGGTTGACCGCCAGCTTGGCGTCCCGCAGCCAGAAATCGTCGTCGCGCGCCACGTCGTTCATCTCGGCGAAGCGCGTCGCGTTCCACAGCTTGGTGCCGAAATTGCGATAACCGGCAATGCGGGCCGGATCGAGCTTAACGTCGCGCCCTTGCGCTGCCATCACCGTCAAGGTGAAGCGCAGCGCATCGGCGCCGTATTCGTCGATGAGCTCGAGCGGATCGATGACGTTGCCTTTCGACTTCGACATCTTCTGCCCGTTCTTGTCACGAACCAGCGCGTGGACATAGACCGTATGGAACGGCTCCTGGTCCATAAAATGCAGGCCCATCATCATCATGCGGGCGACCCAGAAGAAGATGATGTCGAAACCGGTCACCAGCACGTCGGTCGGGTAATAGGTCTTCAGCTCCGGCGTCTGGTCCGGCCAGCCAAGCGTCGAGAACGGCCACAGCGCCGACGAGAACCATGTATCGAGCACGTCCTCGTCGCGGGTCAGGATCTCGCCAGGCTGGAAATTCTCAAGCTTGTCCTCGACCCAGGCCTTCCACGGCCCTTCCAGCGCCAGATAGTATTCGACGGCGGCACCGAGCGCCTCTTCCTCGGTCTTTTCGACAAAGACATGCCCGTCCGGCCCGTACCAGGCCGGGATCTGGTGGCCCCACCAGAGCTGGCGCGAAATGCACCAGGGCTGGATGTTTTCCATCCAGTCGAAATAGGTCTTTTCCCAGTTTTTGGGCACGAAATTGGTACGGCCCTCGCGCACCGAGGCGATCGCCGGCTTGGCCAGTTCCGCCGCATTGACATACCACTGGTCGGTCAGAAACGGCTCGATCGGCACGCCGCCGCGGTCGCCGTGCGGCACCGTGTGGCGATGCGGCTCGACCTTCTCGAGAAAGCCGCCCGCCTGCATCAGCTCGACGATCTTCCTGCGCGCATCGAAACGGTCGAGGCCGTCGAGGCTGTCCCAGACGGCCTGGCGCTCCGGCGTCACATCCAGTCCGGCGAGAAAGTCCTCATTGTCCTTGAGGCTCACCGCCGCATTGACGGTGAGGATGTTGACCGCCGGCAGCCGGTGGCGCTTGCCGACCTCGAAATCATTGAAGTCATGCGCCGGCGTGATCTTGACCGCACCACTGCCTTTTTCGGGATCGGAATACTCGTCCGCCACCACCGGGATCCTGCGGCCGACGATCGGCAGGATGAGGTTCTTGCCGACAAGATGCCGGAAACGCTCGTCGTCGGGGTGGACGGCGACAGCCGTATCACCCAGCATCGTCTCCGGGCGGGTCGTCGCAACGGTAATGAAGGTCTTCGGATTTTCCGGATCGAAGGTCATGCCTTCGACCGGATAGCGGAAGTGCCAGAGGTTGCCGTTGACTTCCTGCTGCTCGACCTCGAGATCCGAGATGGCGGTCAACAGCTTCGGGTCCCAGTTCACAAGGCGCTTGTCCTTGTAGATCAGCCCTTCCTTGTAGAGCGTCACGAACACTTCGAGCACGGCCTTGGACAGGCCCTCGTCCATGGTGAAGCGCTCCCGGCTCCAGTCGGCCGAGGCCCCGAGCCGCTTCAGCTGGTTGAGGATGGCGCCGCCGGATTCGGCCTTCCATTCCCACACCTTGTCGATGAACTCATCTCGGGTCAGGTCGCGGCGGTGGATCTGCTTCTCCATCAGCTGGCGCTCGACCACCATCTGCGTGGCGATGCCGGCATGGTCCATTCCCGGCTGCCACAAGACGTTCTTGCCGCGCATGCGCTCGAAGCGCACCAGAATGTCCTGCAGCGTGTTATTGAGCGCGTGGCCCATATGCAGCGAGCCGGTGACATTCGGCGGCGGGATGACGATGGTGAAGGCTTCAGCCCCCTCCTCGGCCCCGGCACCGGCCCGAAACGCGTCGGCCTCTTCCCAGATCCTGGCAATCTTCGGCTCGACGGCTTTCGCGTCGTAGGTCTTTTCGAGCATGGGAAAACGGTCCGCGCTGTCCGGAATTTGTGGTCCGGTGTAAATCGGAAGGTTGTTGCCAAGTCAACCGCAAGGGCGGCATGGCCAATAGATAGCGCCGGGATGGTTCGGTGCAACTCGCGGGACTGAATGTTGCAAGGCAATCGCTTCAGGTTTGCGCTGCCCCTCATTGCCCTGCCGGGCATTTCTCCCCGTATAGTGACGGGGAGAAAAACGCCTGCACTGAAGCTTTCGCCAGTCACGAACGTTGCGGAAAAGGCGCCTAAATTGCGGTCAACCCCTTCTCCCCGTCACTATACGGGGAGAAGGTGCCGGCAGGCGGATGAGGGGCAGCGCCGACTTCGACAATTCGCCGGTCGAGCGCCGCCCATTGGCGGCTCTCCGAATTGCTACTGCGCGCCGCGCGCGACGCGCTCGATTTCCTCGCGCACCAGCCGCTCGACCAGCGTCGGCAGGTTGTTGTCCAGCCAGTCCTGCAGCATCGGCCGCAGCATCTCCTCGGCCATCTCGTCGAAGGTCTTCTTGCTGCGGCTGGCAAACGCGTCTGAAAGCTCACCGAAGGCGGCGGCAACCTGCCGGCCCGTATGCTCCGAAAGGATCGCCGGCCGAAGGGACGGCGCCTCGCTGGCCGCCGGACGCGCCAATCCGATTCTAGAAGATTCCGGGCCGATTTTAGAACGTTCCGGGCCGCTTTCCGAAGGCTCCGGCCCAATTTCCGAAGGCTCCGGCACAGGTTCAGCAGTCGCCTCGTTCTCGAAAACCTCGGCTTTCGGCTCGGCGTCCGGCGTCCGGCGTGGCTCGGCGCGCTCCGGCTTGGCCATCGCGTCGCCGACCGCCGCGATCTCGCGCCGCCAATCGGCGATGATGGTGTCGGTCGTCTCGGCAGCCTTGGCTGTCGCAGGCCGATCCGGCTTTGCGGGAGCGGTGTTCACCTCAGCCAGCGTCACCGCTGCCTTTTCCGGGCCGGCGCGCAGCGGCGTTTCCAGGGGCTCAATGACCGGCGCGGCCGTTGGCTGCACCTCGGCGCGCGTGGCCGGCTTGGCGATCTCCAGCCCGCCGCGCAGTTCGGAGCGGAACGCATCCCCCTCCGCTGCCCGTCCGGCTGCCGGCGCCGGTTGCAGATCCTGGCGCAGCTCGTCGGCGTCGCCCGGCTGCTTGCGGCCGGTATCGCTGTCCTCGATGATCCTTCTGATGGAAGCTAGTATTTCTTCCATGGAAGGTTCGCGCTGTACGCTGCTTGCCGTCGCCATCGTCACATCCGCCGCCCTTGTGACTCGTTCCCAGATTTCCTGTCCGGCAATGCCGGATTCGAATCATGGCAACAGCGTAACCGACGGAACGGCTTGCGAGAATCCCCAATCTGGCGACATCTCGGATTTCAACAGATTAGGGTCGGGAGTTGAAAGCCCGCGCGTCGTTCGAGCGCGGACTGAAAACACGGCCTGGCGATCAGCGGCCGTCCGGCGTGCGCAGACCGATCCACTTGTCCTTGACGGCGTTGTAATGCTCTTCGGGCCTGTACTTCGTCACGTTGAGCGCAAGGCGGTCTGCCGACAAATGGCCAACCGCCGAGAGGATGGCATAGCTCGCCACCACCACGTCGCGTTCGGCGCTGACAAGATTGATCTTGGCGGTGATGAGGGTCGCCTGCGCGTTGAGCACGTCGAGCGTGGTGCGCTGGCCGACATTGCGCTCTTCGATGACGCCGTTCAGGGCAAGCTGCGCGGCGGCGACCACCTGCCGGTTGGCCGTGACGCTTTGCTGCGCGGCGGTGTATTGCGACCATGCCGAGGTCACCGCCTGGCGCACGGTGTCGCGGCTGACATCGACCTCGATACGGGCCTGGCTAAGTGATTCCTTTGATTGGCGAACCAATGCCGAGGTCCGGCCGCCGGAATAGATCGGTATCGTCAATGTCGCACCGATGTTCGCCGAATTGGTTACGCCATCCTGTGTCGAGGAGAGCGAGCCGGGCGCGGTGCCGCGATAGGCGCTCGAAACACCCGCCGACGCCGAGAGTTGCGGCAGCAGCGCGCCTTCGGCAGACTTCACCGAAAACGCCGCCGCGTCGACCAGATGCGCGGTGGCGAGGATGGCCGGATGCTCGGCCGATGCGATCGCGATCGCTGCATCGAGGCTCGACGGCAACAGCTTCGACACCGGCGAAGCCGGCCTGAGCCTGCCCGGCTCGTCGCCGACGATCTGGCGATAGGTCGCGGCGCTTGCCAGCGCCGTGGCGCGGGCGGCGCTCAACTGCGCCACCGCGGAGGCACGCTGGGCGTCGGCTTGCGCGACGTCGGTGCGCGTACCTTCGCCGACCTCGAAGCGCGAACGCGCCGCACGCGCCTGCTCGGTCAGGAATTGCAGGTTCTGTTCGGTCAGCACGGCGACCTGACGGTCGCGGATGACGTCCATATAGGCGCTTGCCGCGTTGAAAAGAGTGTTTTCTTCGGCGTTGCGCAGGCTTTCGAACGAAGCGCGGACCCGCGATTCGGCGGCCGCCACATTGTTCCTGGTCTGAAAACCGTCAAACAGCGTCTGGTCGATCTCGACGCCAAAGTTGCCGGTGGTCAACGAGATGTTTCGGTGCAACAGGTTGCTGTGGCTGGCGGTATAATCAATACTTCCGGAACCGGTGATGGTCGGGCGCCAGCCGGACTTGGCGATGGCAACGCCCTCGTCGGTGACGCGAACGCCGGCGCGTGAAGAATTGAGAGAGGAATTGTTCTGATAGGCCTTTGAAAGTGCCCCGAGAATGGTTTCGGCCGAGGCGGCCATTGGAGAAAGCGCGGTCGCCGAAACGAGGACAGCGGTAAAAAGCAACTTGCGTACAGACGGCACGTTATATTCCCTCATTCGTTTTGCACGGGAACTGCGCCACGCTGGCTTCTCCTTCTGATCAGCCGGCGCCGCGTTTTTTATCGTTCCCCCGCTGAAAGCCCCCAAGAAACACCCGGTTATGCAGATCAGCAACGATTGTTCAAACGCAAGCGATCATGACAGCGCCTTCGCTGCAAGGCAAAATCACTCAGAATTCGAAGGCGGGAATGCGTTCGAATCCCGGTAGTGGCTTAATTGCCGCATTAAATGCGCGTCTTCCCGTTACAACCCCTCCAGTCTTAAAAAAAAGCCGGGCTACGCCCGAATTGCCCTGCCCTTCAACGGCGACGAGTCGGCCGCCTTCGGCAAGCTGGTCGAACAGCGCCGCCGGCACCTCGCCGACGCTGCCGCCGATCAGGATGACGTCGTAAGGCGACTTCTCTGCGTGGCCTTGCGGCAGCGGCCCGTGGACCACCGTGACATTGCCGCAACCCAGCGCCGCAAGCGTCGAAGTGGCGGTCTCGGCCAGCGCCGGATCGCTTTCCAGCGCCACCACGGACCTTGCCAGCCGCGACAGGATCGCCGCCGCATAGCCGGTGCCGCAGCCGACATCGAGTGCCGAATCGCTTGGGCCGATATCGGCCAGCTGCATCAGCTTGGCCAATGGCGACGGTTCCATCAGATAGCGCGGGCCATCGGCCGTATCGGCAATGCGGATGTCCTCGTCGATATAGGCAAGATCGCGCTGGCCGGGGGCAACAAAGGCCTCGCGCGGCACCACAAGCATCGCCTCGAGCAACGGCGCGCTGGTCACGTCGGTGGTGCGGATCTGGCCGTCGACCATCTTCACCCGGCGTTCGGCAAAATCAGCGCTCATGTTCCAACCATCCGCTTGCCGCGCAAAGGCCGCGGCTGTTTCGACCGGAACTGAAGCCCCCTGGCGCTGACGCGCGGGAGCTCGGGCATTGGAGGCCTCGCCCGGAATCGAACCGGGGTGCAAGGATTTGCAGTCCTCTGCGTAACCACTCCGCCACGAGGCCTCATTGCTCCCAGCGTTCCACCCGGCTCCAATAGGTTGCGGCGAAAATGCCGTCAAGCGGCCACCATGCATTCCCAACGGTTCCTCGACCTTCCATGCCCTGCCTTATCAACGCAATGCCCATCTTAGCAATAACATATTAGCTTATCGTTAAGCATGATTCTGGGCGACGGGAACCCGAAACCGGCGGCCACGTTGGGCAAAGAGGAGGCTCCGCCATGCGTCGAGCAGCTACGAAGGACGGCACGTCGCGCGGATTGTCGCAGTCTGCAGAGCTTGTGCGCTATGCCATCGACCGCCTCAGCATAGAAGGCGCAAACACCCTGCCGCCGCGCGACCGGGCGCGGCTGGCATCGGCTACCGCCGTTCTCAAGGAGCTTTGCGAACGTCTGGAGAGCTGCTTCGACCAACCTCGGTAAACGTATGGGCGGACGACGCCGCTCGCCGACATATGGCAGGCTGGCGGCCGTCAGCGGGGCAATCTCAGTCAGGCCGGCGCCGTCGCTCCCACCAGACGACGAAGCGGCGCCGATGACGACGCACCAGGGCAAATTCGTAGGAGAGCACCAGCAGTCCGATCGGTACCATCCAGAAACCCAGGATCGGCAGGAAGCCGAGAATGCCGCCGATGATCAGCACGACGCCGATCGCAATCCTGAGGCCGCGCGAGCGCGGCATGGTGAACTGGCGGCCGAAGACCGAGATTTTCCGGGCCGGTGGCTGTTCGTCGCTCGTTGCCGTCATGTGAAATGTCGATCCGTTTGCATCAGTAGCACCGTCAGCCGGAGAAAGCCGCAACGGCCTTTTCTGTTCCGTGACATGCGAGAGATAGCTCATATGAGGGCGCTCGCCGGCCATTGCCAGCAAGCCCTGCGCCAAAAAGCATCGAAAAAATGCGAAATGCTTCTTTGCAAAGCCGAAACGGGTTTGCTATAGGCTGCCCCACTCACGCAAGAGCCTCTGTTCCCCGGTAGCTCAGTGGTAGAGCAACCGGCTGTTAACCGGTTGGTCGCTGGTTCGAATCCGGCCCGGGGAGCCAATCTTTTCAAGGCTTTGAGAATTTCGGTGGATCGTCAGAAAATCGCCGATCTACAGCATGTCTACAGACTCGCCGAGCGCTATCAAACTCACGCCTTTCCATCTAGGCCTGCAATCCATGAGTTCGTCGATCGTCAAATCGCATTGCAACAAGTGCGGAGGCGAGCGGAATCACCTGGTTCTGCATCGCGAACACTCGAGTTGGGTGGAAGATGTGGATGGAGGTCGGAATTCAATTTCCGGCAGCGACACTTACTACATGCTGAAGTGTGCTGGCTGCGACGAGGTCCAGCTGCGCCACGAGAGCTGGTTCTCGGAAAATTACCCAGATGACGAGCCAACGGTTCGGCTCTATCCGCCTGCATTGTCTCGTCGACGGCCTCAGTGGATGCTCGATCTCGCTTTTAAATCAGGCGTGTCCACCGTTGTGGAGGAGCTGTTGACCGAGATCTACGTCGCGCTGCAGAACGATGCGCGTCGGTCTGCGGCCATGGCAATCCGAAGCTTGATTGAAACGATCATGATCGACAAAGTCCAGGATCAAGGAACGCTTGGCAAGAACGTCGATGCCTTCATCGCCGCCGGCTTCATCCCTTCGGCTTCTGAAGCGTTTTTCCGTGGAACATTGATAGAAGCCGGAAACGCGGCGATGCATCGAGCATGGAAACCGACGGTTTCTCAGTTGAACGCGATGATGGACCTTACCGAGTGGCTGGTGTCGTCAATCTATATCCATCCCGAACAGGCTGCGGCTGTCCAGGGAAAGCTGCCGGCCCGAAATAGGTAAGGGGATTGCGTGAAGCAAACGCCAGACATCGGACTGAAAAAGATTTCAGAGCATTTGTGGGAAATGCCCCAGCATTGGGAAATCTTGCAGGCTAACTGCTGAAGCGGGGAAAATCCTACTACCAGGCGTTCCAGATTGTAGCTGGGCATAATGAGCCCGACCTGAGCTATCCGACCTACTTCCTGCTTGCGCATGCCGTTGAGGTCGTCCTGAAATCATATCTGGTCGCGAAGGGAGCGCCGAAGAAGGCCTTGGGGAGAGAGCCGCTCCGCCATGACGTCGGACTTATCTTTTCCGAGTGTGAGAAGAGAGGCCTTACCGCTGCGCATCAACTGACAAAACCGCTGGCAAATCAGCTTGCGCACGTCAACAAAGATTACGATCTTCGCTACCCCACTGATTACATCCTAACGATCCCTAGCCCCTCGCTTTGTATTCCCGCCATCGACGCTCTGATCGCCAGAGTGGCGCCGGTCGTCGAGGCAAGTTCGCTCGCGGCAACGCTACAGTTCGCGGCCGACACTCAGCACCTACACGGGAGCAAAATTCAGTGGAGTGATTAAGACTGCGGGGGCCGCCGCCTCCTTTCGACGGCGAGGCTCGTCGTCAGGCAGCAAGCGACTCCCCCCGCCAGGGGAGAGAACTGTGCCTATATATCGACGTGATTGGAATCAAATATGCATGAAGCCAGCCTGACCGTTTGCCCAATTTCCCTTGTTAGGATGGGCGACGAGATCGAAGTGGGTCGAGCCGTTGGCACCGGATTTCTCTGGAAATGTGACGACGCTTGGTTCCTAATCACGAACTGGCACAACGTGACCGGCCTTCATCCCGACACCGGGCAGCCTATCGGAAGGTTCTCTCCAACCCACATTGAAATCGGGTTCAAGATCATTGACCGCCCAATGGCGGGAGGGAAGATCATCGCGCATGTGGTGAAAACATTCCCACTCTATCACAATAACAAGCCGGTTTGGTTAGAACACCCAAATCGTCATTTGGTAGATTGCGTGGCGATCGCTTTGCCGGTTCTCCCGCCAGATATGGCGAACAAGTCCCTGAACTCAATTGATTTCGTCCAAGGCTATACGGCGACAGTGGGAGACGATTGCTTTGTACTCGGCTATCCCTTCGGTCTGTCAGGCCGAGGGAAAACTCCGGTCTGGAAAAGGGCCTCTATCGCGACAGAGCCTGAACTTGATCACGATCAGCGCCCCCTTCTATTAATCGACACTGCCACCCGGCTAGGCATGTCGGGCTCACCCGTCATTCTTCGTCACAGTGGAATCTATATGCACGACGGCCCCACACTGCAGGACAATGATATTTTCGGCACTTTCGAAATCTTCTTGGGAGTATACTCCGGTCGCGTCGGGGACGATCCACTAGGGGTCCAGCTGGGCCGCGTGTGGAAGGCGACAGTTGTAGACGAGATACTTGAAGCAAAAACGCCTGGCATAGATCCCCAAGATCTCCGCTTCTGAGGCGAGCATTTTTGGTCGAGATCGTCGGGCCACTCCGGCCGGCCTTTCGAAATCGGTCCTTTGCCGCCAGGCCCCTCTTCAGGCGGTCGAGATCGGATAATTGGTATGCCATCGCGCGATCAAAGCCGATGCCGGCTGGCGCTTCCATCGCGAAGAACGGCGCTTCCCGTTTTCCACAGATCAGGTTTAACGATCTGCAAACGCAGCCACTTGGTTGTTATGCGCTGTTTGCTCGTCGCTACGGCGGGACGTGTAGTGCCGAGCGATGTCGGCTCTACCCGGCAACAGCAATCGGGCAAACGAGCGTGGTGAAATAGCCATCCTCGCCAGCCAGCAGGATTTCTATTTCAGGCTGGGAACGGCTGCCAGCTTGCCCCGGGCGAGCTCGCCTTAAGCCGCGTTGACGCCCTTTGCTGTCAATTCGATTGTGTCGCCGTCGTTTGGAGTTCGGCGCTTCGAGCCTTTTTCCCGCCATGAAGCCCGGATGAGTCCTTCGCTAGCCAGGTCAACACAGACCTGTCCCGCATCTGTCTTTCGCAACATGAACGTCTCGATCATCGGCGGCCAAACTTCCTCAAAGCAAAACGCTCGCTTGTTGGACCTAAGTTCAGCCAAGAGCCACTGGCGAGCATCGGCCTTGATGAGCGGGATCTGTGTTTCAACCGCTGTCGGGCCGCTAAAGCCGGCTGCAGCTAGCATATCCATCTGCCCGGTCTTTGCAGTTTCAATTGCCTGTCGCGCACCAATCCTTCGCAGTCCGTGGTCCTTGAGGGCTGCGAACTCCACCTCTCGATAGGTCGCCAACCCTTCGACCTTGCGAGTCCCGTATGCGATGCAGAAAAAGGGACGATCTGCCAACTTTTCGATAGGCGTTAGCAGGACGTGATGGAATTGGCCTGCTTTGCGGAACTCCGGACTAAAGAGCGATTGGACGGCAATGTCTCGAGGTAAAAGGAGGTCTAACCGGGCCTTCCAACCGGCGCCCAGGATGCCGTCGAATGATGCCTCGATCTTGGGGTCGTCCCAAGCTGTAAACCGGTTGACGTGGTCGAACATAAAGTTGAGCAAGACCTCACCAGGTTTGTAACCTACTATCCGCCTGACCTTGTCGAATTCGTACCCGGTCCATCCGGTCGGGTCGATAAAAGTCAGAGCAAAAGACGTTCCTATGACTTTGCTGACCGCATCGACCGAGTCTTCAAAGCGGCCGCAAAAAGTGTGAACGTGAAAGCTGCCAACCGGATTATGGTAAGCCCCGACGGCCTTATCAAGCTCCGCGAAAGCAACCGGGTCAGCTTCCACAAAGAAGCAGCGGATGTTTTTTTGTTGCCCAGTCTGCTCCCGGATGCGCTTCTGCGCATCCTTCAGCATTTAAATAGCGATCATGAATGATGTGTCGGAATAGTCGGTAGTCCGGGCTTCCCATGGTCCAGAAAAACCGTCGACATACGTCAACGTTGGATAACCACCAAGAAGCACCTTAAAGGCCAGGGACTGTAAGTATTTTCGCAGGATAAAGTGCTTCGCCGCGGTTTGCTCACGGCCTGCATATATTGCTTCCATTTGTTGCTGCCCCCGCACCGATGGGCCAATAATCAGCGGATCGAGTGGCAAACGATAGGTCGCAACAAATTATTTTTCTAGTGCGGTATTCAAATCTGCGCGCAGTATCCCGACCCTGGCATTTCGTCATAGGTTCGACCGTTGAGCGTCCTGCCTGTCGCCTTCTTGTTACGACCTCCCCACTGCTTGAAGAAAAACGCGGTTCCGCTACGCCGGCACATAACCTCGATCTCATCGACCCAGCGTGGATCCATGTCGCGAGCGCCCGGCCCTGACTCGCCACCGACGATCGCCCAATGGATGTCAGTCAGGTTGGCGCCAGCAACCGAACCGATCAGCGGTTCGAGCGAGACGAAACGAATAGCCGCCGGAACGCGGCGCAACTCGTCGAGGCGATCCAGCACACGGCTATCCTCGACGCTGGCTCCAAGCCACACATTCGGCAAAATCGGAAAGTCGCCACGCGTGAGGACATCGGCCATGATCTCAGGTCGCTTTGTGAGGATTTGATAAGTGTGCCGTGGGGTTGCTTCCATCGCGGCCCAAACATCGCGGATGAAGTCGGCCGGCACGTCGATGTGGAACAGATCTGACATAGAATTGACGAAGACGCGGCGGGGCTTCGACCACGTGGCAGGGACAGCCAGCGATTTCGGGTCGGTGACGACCTTGCCAGTCCATTTCGCCCGCGCGCCCGTTTTGCGGGTCAGGCCTTGGTATTTCTCCATGCCCATGGCTTCCAGCCGGGCGGCCATGCGCATCGCATAGCAATTCGTGCAACCAGCAGTCAGGATCGTGCAGCCCGCGACTGGGTTCCACGTCGCGTCGGTCCATTCGATAGAAGTCTCGGCCATAGGATCGTCCTTCTATTGTTGGCAAACACAGATATACCTTGTGGCTTGCGCGAATATTGAGGCGCTCTATGTGTTTGTATCGCTTGCTGCATCGGCATGATACGCTCCAGCCTTGGGAACATCCACAGCGCCTGATCCTCTTCCGCTTTGATCGTTCGCCTGGCCCGCCGGAGCTCTATTCAGCCGATCAACATCTGCCAATGCCATCGCCGATCCGCCGAACGATAACGTCTGGCGCAGGGCCGCCTAGTTCCGCGGCAATTTGTGGATCTCCAACCTTACGGGTCCGCCCCGATCGCAGTAGGTGCAGAACAAGGCTCTCTCGACCGAACTGAAAAGCGCGCCCTTGCCATATCGTCGGATGAGCCCAGCAGGCTTCACCTCGGCATGATGCGAGCATTTTGTGCACCAGGCACGCAGCACATGCCATTCCCGCAGATCGCCAAGGGAAACGTCAAGGCCGGCGTGCACGCTGCCCTCTACGAT
Organism: Mesorhizobium sp. M1365; assembly: GCF_040317865.1. Taxonomy (NCBI): domain Bacteria; kingdom Pseudomonadati; phylum Pseudomonadota; class Alphaproteobacteria; order Hyphomicrobiales; family Phyllobacteriaceae; genus Mesorhizobium; species Mesorhizobium sp. M1365. Next base: position 22,130 of record NZ_JAMYLG010000022.1, on the reverse strand, counting down.
GGTCTGCGGCTCCACAGTCGGCTCGCCGGGCGTCAGCATTTTCTCCATGATGTGCCGGCTGTTGTAGTGGATAAGCAGCATCCCAGGACGGCGCCGTAGCGCCGCGTGCCATGCGGCTTGGCTGACGGTAAAGTCCGGCGATCGGCAGATGGTTTCAATCAAGGTCTTCTCGTCGCGGTCCCATACCTCAATCCGAAAATTGTCGTCTGCCGTTTTTGCCATAGCTTCGCCGGCCAGCGCGGTGAACGCTTCGCCATGGTCCTTTTCTTGATCAGATCGAGCATAGGAATGCTTTATACGTCCGAAGGACGGCAAGACGAGCTGACCGCCAACATCATACGCGACCGCCCGGAAATCGAGAAAGCGGTCAAGAAGGCGTGCAAGCTCTTAAACAAGCTTACGCCGGACGGTGCCCTGTATGCGAGCGCCTGGGTTCTTGCTGATCTGATCGTCAGCCTCATGCCCGACGAGGAGAAAGCATTGGAATTGTCCAGGATCGTTCAGGGCCAGATAGAGCGCGAATTTAAGATAGCTTACCCCGAAGTCGCGCCGGCGGCGATGAATTAGCGCGGCTTGGCTGAGAACCTAGGGGCAAAAGCATGTGCGGCCGCTATACGAGATATCTGTCGTGGTCGGAAATCCACCGGCTATACAGGCTGACGGCGCCGGCAGAGACTGGTCGCAATGATGAGCCGCGCTACAACATCGCGCCGACACAGGATGTGCCGTTCGTCACCGCCGGTGAGGATGGCAACCACAGGCTCCGCGAAGGGCGCTGGTGGTTGGTCCCCTTCTGGGCGAAAGAATTGCCCAAAGCGGCGATGTTCAATGCGAGAATTGAGGGCATCGATACGGCGCCGGCCTTCCGCGACGCCTTCAAGTCGAAGCGCTGCCTGATACCCGCAGATGGTTTTTATGAGTGGACGATATCGCCGGCCGACGGCAAGAAAGACCCTTGGCACATCTACCAGCCGGGCCACGCGCCATTCTCGTTCGCCGGTCTCTGGGCCTACAATTCGAATCTCGACATCACCAGTTGCACCATCATCACTGAGCCCGCAGGCGATCCTATGAAGCAACTGCATGATCGACAGCCTCTCATCCTCGACCAGGCATACTATGACGCGTGGCTCGACCCTTCGACGCCCAAGGACAGCCTTAAGGACATTCTCAGTCACGATATCGACGGCCAGCTTCAATTCAACCGAGTTGGTCGTGAGGTGAATACGAGCGCCGTCAATAAGTTGCCCAATGACCATCGTGGCCTGGTTGGGCCGATCAACCCGTTATGAGCGACGAACCGAGCCGGCTTGTCGAAGGGATGACAGCGGTTCCGCGCGAGGGACGGCGAGTCGAAAACCATGATTGCGAGCATCCTGGCTGCGGCAAGTTGGGTGGGTTCGGCTTTGCACGGGCGCGGCAGCCGTCGCACTGGTTCTGTCTGGCGCATCGCGGTGATGGCGAACGGTTTCTATAGGAGTTGATATGTCCGACCACGTCCTGCCCGAGCAAAAGAAACCCAAATTAATCGTGGTCGTTGCGTTTGATCGTGGTCGACGGCGAGCTGTTCGCAGCCTATGGTCCGACAGATCAACAGAGCGAGGACCGCGCCATCCGGACAGCCAAAGGTCTGGCTTCTGGCCACGTTGGAGTTATTGCCTGGAGCCGCGAGGCAGACCCTGCCCTTGGCGACTACGGACCGCCAAGCTTGCTCTTTACCGCTGGCGACGTTCCCGACATGGAATAAGATTTAGTTTGCCAAGCTGCCGGCGCGGTTTTGCATCGCCTCAAGGATGACCTCGAACGCGCTGCCGACCTCGTCGCTGATTTCGTTGGCGCTGATGCCTTCCTTCTCAGCTGCCTTCATTGCTTGGTCGGCAAGGTCGGTGATGGCGCCAGGATCGTCGGTGATGGCATTCGGCAGATGCTGCGCCATCCATTTGTCGAGAAAGTTGATTCCGCGTGTGCTCATAAACGCTTAAGCGCGGCAACCATGTTATGTTCCAGCATCAGGCGCTTTGCTCACCGCCGCTTCATCAAGCTCGGCTTCCAACTGTTCATTAACCGGCTTCGTGGCGCCGCCGACAACGTTGCCGTCAAGCCCTGCAGCCACGCCTCAGCGTATTCTTCCCAATAGGCGGGCACTTGTCGTTCTTTGCCGTCCTTTCGAGCCTGCGCACCATACATCCAGGCGTAGGTCACCCGCTCCTGGTCCTTCTTAGCTACGGCCATCATCTTCCTCACGAAAGTCGTGGAGCGAAGCATGGCGCAAGTCTTCCTCGCCCCGCAAGTGCTTCACGCGCCCGACGATGCCCGGCTTCACCCATTGCGTCGCCGGCCGCTTCATGCCCTTGGGCGCTGGCCCGGCGTGCTCCTGGACCCGCTTCCAAAGCCGTTCGCGCATATCTCGGTTGAGGGTGATGAAAGCGGAGCCGACGTAGCGACCAGTGCCGCGTTCGGCCAGCAAAGCGAACGCCGGTTTGCCGGCCTCCCGCTCAACTCCCAACAGATCGAACTCGCCGATCGCATGGCACTTCGCCTTGAGCCAATTGGTTGACGTCCCGCTGCGATATTTGCTGTCCTTGCGTTTCGACACGACGCCTTCGAGCCCAGCTTGGTCGACAAGGTGGAAGATGCTCTGCGCGTCTCCCGGCAGCGCCTGGCTGAATTGAATGCGGATGTCGGCAGGGATCATGCTTTCAAGAATCTCCCGCCGCTCCTCCAGCGCCATGTCGCGCAGATCGTGGCCGTTCAGGTGCAGCAGGTCGAAGGCGACGAAATAGAGGTCGTGCTGCCGGCGGGTGATTGCCTTGCGCAAAGCCGCGAAGTCGGACAGTCCCTTGTCGTTGAGCACGATGATCTCACCGTCGATGATGGCGCTTTCGGTGCCAAGCTCAGCGCTGGCAGAGGCCAGGTCGCGATATTTCGACGTCCAGTCTAGCCCGCGGCGGCGAAGATGCGCGTGCCCTCTTCATCGACCACGATCTGCGATCGATAGCCGTCGAACTTGACCTCGTGAATCCAGTCGTCGCCCTCGGGAGGCTTCTCCACCAGGGTCGGCATCAACGGCTCGACGAACTTCAAACGCATGCACTGACCCACGCCCGGCGGATTCAATTAGCATGCGCTGAGATAGTTCCGGAACATTTTAATCGACTGGAAATTGTTCGATAGCGATGACGAGGCTATCAGACCCCGGCCCGCCCGTTCCGGGCAAGCGACACGGCGCCGAGCCGATGGAGCGGTTTGCCAAAAAACTCACTCTTCGCGCGAAGGAACAAGCGATCGCACAAGCGAACGAGCGGGAAACCCTGCGAAACCAAATCGCCGAAGCGTACAAAAGCCTGGCTGAGATGTCCGAACGACTAAAGGCTGCAGAACTTGCGGACGGGCGCCTGAAAATGTACCGGCCGCACTACGGAGGCAATTTCTCTTGCCCAATCTGTTGGGTGGAACGCGGCACTGTCAGGATGATCCGTCCCGAAGAGGAGCCGAACCATGCGTACCGCTGCAAAGCATGCGGTTTCGACGAACTGAATGATCAATGACAGAAAAAACACGTCAGCGAGCATTACCGCGGCTTCATCGAGATAAAAAGCCCGCTGCCGAACCTTGAGGGGTTAAACGGCAGCGGGACTCCGATCGTCCACGGAGGTCCGATCTGCAGTGGACGTGAAAGCCGTTCCATGCCACTGCATGAATCCAACCCCGCTGATCCTTCGGCGGTTCCGTCAGGCACAAGAAAATGCCCGCCGGCCGGAGCCAGCGGGCGTAAAATGTCATCAAAGGCTGACGAGGGGTTTGTATTCTCGTCGCAGGATAAATTAGCTGAAGCTCACATTGGGGCAACTAGTCCTTACGGCTTATCGGCCTGCTCAGCTAATTGGCCCACGCCCCTCGACATAGACGAGGGCCTATGGATTTGCCTCTCGGTCACGGCAGGAATTCTGAGATACCGCCCCCTGCCGTGACGCCTAGAACTGTCTAGAGGAGTGGCCCGCGCGTTCGGTCAAGGCGGCGCGGGCCGACCATGATTTGCCATCCTGGTCACCGTAACGCGCTGAGGGAGCACGTGGCGGGTATCGCACAACAGTCTCAGCGGCAGGACGTTCCGCACCACAAAGCAAAAAAGCCCGCCGGCGCGAGTCAGCTGGCAATTTGGTTTGGAGTGGACGAGACCACCCCAGCACCGATGAACCAGCGGCCAGATTGTTAGTTTGCAGCGAGCACCTTCGCAGCATCGGATGCAAACTCCCAGCAAAGCGGGAAACAAACCTCTGGACTCTTAAGTCGGATTCGCCCCAGTATTTGCCTGGGGGGAATTCAAATGAAAATCGGAGCACTCATCGCAAGTGCAGCGCTGTGCGTTAGCGGCTGCTCTACGAGCCCTGTCGTCTCCGACAGCGACCTCACGGGAATGAATACCGTAGCGCTATGTCATGTCCTCGCCAGCAGCACGGATGAACAGTACCGAAGCCGAGTAGCGGCGCTTCTGGTACGGCGGGGCGCAACGGCTGAGAAGTGCACCAGGCTTGTACAGGCCGACAATGCTGTAGCAACGGGTATAGCGGTCGCGGCTGTAGGTGGCGTAGCCGTCGGAGTAGCGGCTAACAACGGTGGTGGCGGGTACTATGTACCTCGGCCCCAGGCCTACGGCGTGGCGTGGGACCAATTCTACGGCCAGAACTACAGTGTGATTTGGCGATGCCGAGACCGGTCTACAGGGCGGTTCGTTGACGACGGCTACTGCGCTGGCATGCCAATGGTCGACACCGCATGGCCGGGCTGGTCGGCGTAGCAGATGGGCACGCCCAACCGGAAGAATCGATCCAATCGGTGGCGGAGGTCTCCCGGCGCCAAGCTGTGGCGGCCCCAACTTGCGAGCGTCCCTGCAATGCTCGGGCTGTTGGCGGTGGCGGCAGTGGCTGCCTTCCTGGCGCCGACGGGGGCGCACCGCAGCGACGATGCATCAGTGGTCAGCCCACCAAAGGCAGCGTTAGCGGAAGCAGCGTCGCTTACCGGTGTCGCCTCCGTCATCGACGGCGATACGATCGAGATCCACGGCCAGCGCATACGCTTCAACGGCATAGACGCGCCCGAGAGCCGACAGCTGTGTGAAAACGCGAGCGGCGCCGACTATCCCTGTGGCCGGCGTTCGGCCCAAGCGCTGGATGCCTTCATGGCCGCCTCGAGGCCGATCGACTGCACATTCGTGACTTGGGACCGCTATCACCGCTTTGTAGGCGATTGCAGGCGCGCCGACGGCACCGGCGTGGCCGGCTGGATGGTCGAACACGGCCAGGCGCTGGATTGGCCGCGCTACAGCCACGGCGCCTATGCAGGGCAGCAGGCGCAAGCCAAAGCCGCCAAGGTAGGTTTGTGGGCCGGAACGTTTCAGGCGCCTTGGGAGTGGCGTGCGGCGCATGCAGACAAGTCGCCAGCGATCAGCCAGCCTCTCGGGATCATCAACAACCAAGTGGCGCAAAGCTATTCCTGTCAGCCGCGGCGGACCTGCCGTCAAATCAGTTCGTGCGATGAGGCAAACTGGTATCTGGCCAACTGCCCCGGGGGCGGCAAGCTGGACCGCGACAAGGACGGTATCCCTTGCGAGAGCTTATGCTGAGCGTCGTTGGAACGAGTGCAATGCCAGCTATTTCTATGCGCCGGAAGTTGCGCGGCGGCTACCCGACACCTAAGCGTGTAAACCTTCAGCGACCGCTCTTGGCCCATCTGATCGAGGCGCGGTGGCATCCACCCCCACACACACCACCTCGATAGCGCCACTGCTGTTTTCAGTGGTGCCTATGGCCGTTCCGGCGAGTATCGAAACCAACCTCTCAAAACCGTGCCGTTCATTCGTTTGCGGGTCGATCCAAATGCGCGATGAGTGATTGGTGACGACTAGGATCCCATGACGACGTGTGGCCGGCTTGAGGTAGTCCTCGGCGAGTTGAACACGCAGGGCATGATCGAGCTGGCGCATCGTCCAGCCCATACCGCCATGCTTGACTTCGATGGCGACTTCGCATTGCGCGGACGCTGAAGCGATGACGATATCCGGCCGGTCGCTTAGGGCGACCTGCGCCTCTCGATAGGCATGAAACCGTCCCTTCGCCCGCAACATCAGTTGTTCGGTCAGCCAGTTGCGTGCTTCGTCTTCGTCCTTTGCCCGCTCCAGCAAAGGCCGCGAGCTGACATCCCCTTTTTTCAATTGGAAGCAGATCTCACCGAGAACCGACATTACGACGCGCATTAGGTCGGCACCCGTCTTAACGGGAGCTGTGTGCGCTCGCTCAAATTGCCGGACTTCAACAGTGTCCCAAGCAGGCGGCTCACAGTCCTTTTCCGCCTTTGCGTGTGCCAATTCACGAAATCGCTCGGTGCGATCCGCGAAAGCCGGATCCTCCTCAGGAAGACGTCGAACGCGCCAAAAGGCATCAGGTCCCGGGCGGTCCAGCAATTTCGACAGGATAGTGTTGCGGGCGCTCTCCGCACTATCGCGCAGGTCCGGCGAGAATGTCCCAACATGATGGACGTCATCCTTCGGCTGGATATGCAGATAGGAAAACCTCAACAGCCAGCCGAGCGTGGAAACGTCGGCGCGATCGAGTGCCCAAACGGCTAGTCCTCGATGGTGACCGTCAAACAAGGCTGCGAGAACGCGCGCGACGCGTGTTTCGCCTGAGCCAGGTTGATCCGACCCAATCCAAGCGCTGAGGCGGCCAGCGGCGCAGTCCGGATCGATGGCAAACAAGAGACCAAGATTGGCCGTAGCGAGATCATCATTCGCAACGGAGACGCTCAGAACGAACCTTGCCTTAGCCGACTTTACCAAGCCGAGACGCGATCGGTCATCTAGGGTGAACTTGCGAACTATGGCTATCGCCCTCTCGACAGTGTCGATGCGGCCAGCCTCGCGTTGCGAGATGATTGTGAGCAACAACGATTGGAGTGGCTGGGAGATTAGCGTCTCAGCCGAACCAAGGTGATGGAAAAAGTCGGTATTGCCTTGCTCGGTCGAGCGCCATTCACGGGCGAGCTGACGCGCCATGACAGGCAGCACAATCTTCGGATGGGCGAAAATCAACTTGTCGAGCCACTCCGGATATCCCTGTTCAGCAAAGCACGCATGCCGGGCAAGGCGCTTGACGTCCTCATAGCTAGCCGCCAATGGCCAATCGGGCTGCTCTCGCGCGGCAACGCCAATGCCTGCGAAAGCAAGAATCTGCGTCCATTTGTGCGTAACGGCGCCTCCCGGTTTCCGTCGGGGACGTTTCGGATCGACGATGCGCGAGAGCTCCATCATCCCATCGCGATACGCTTCCGCGACCTCACGGCCAAACCCTTCTACCAAAAGGCGCCACTCACGCGGCGCATTGTGGCCGGCAAGTCCGGTCTTTCGTTGCAGCCAATGGGTCAAGCGCTTGAGCCGGTGTATGCCAGCCTGCCAAGATACCAAATTCTTCGGCTCGGAGAGCTCGCCCGGATCGGCTCGCAAGGCAGCCGCAAATTCCACCCAAGAAGCCTTTGCATCTTCCTGTTGTTGGTTTCGCTTCTGTTTGTACGCTTCATGCTCCTCGCGGTATTTTCGTTCTTCGTCCCGTTCCACCGGTGGCGTATTGTAGGCGGATAGGTCCTCTGCAAGCTCAGATGCCGTCGCTGCTATCGCTCGCAGACGCACCTGTTCTGCCGTTGCCGGTCCGGCATCCTTGAGCAGCGAGACGATGAGGCTCAACGCAACGCGTCGGTCATCGATGTCGGGTAATGTCAGGGCGTCATCGAACAGCCAATCGAGTGCCCGTTCCGATGCACCCCACAATTGATTGCCCGATCCAAAATAGATGTGCCAGTAGCGGTTAACCGGACGCTCGGCAGGCAACGAGCGGGTGTCGGCTACATCTGCCCACAAGAGAGCACGATTCAGCCTCGCGTTCGCTTGCACTAGCTCCCGGAGCGGCGGCTCGTCTTTTTCGAAGGAATAACTCCGCTCGGCCCGCTCGATCGCCATAAGCAGCCGGACAAGAGCCTGGCTGGGTGTATGATCGCCGAGTGCTTTGATTTCGGCAGCGGCGATCGGCCGAAGGTGGTCAGCAAGGTAGCCGTACTTGGCGGATACACGATGATAGGAATCGACAAGCGGCGCCGCCAGGCAGAGGTCACCGATCCCCTCCACAATTTTCGCTCGGTCCTGCGGAGTTGCCGCCAAGTTGTAGAGTCCAGAGATTACATAGGCGAACCCTTCGGTCGAACTTGGGCGCGGTGGTCTTGATCCCTTGACGAGCCGCAGCAAATCCATCGTGGAGAGAAATTCTGGATAAAGTGCCTGCGCGATGCCGGCGGCGATATAGGCACTGAGCCCGCTAGGATTGGCCAGCGAGTCATGCGCTGCCTCCCGGCATCCGTCGCGATCGCCGCAGGCCTTCATCGCCTCGATGGCGACGATGCGATGATAACTTCTCGACCCCTCACTGCTCGCTACTTCGCGCAGCAGCATCTCGCACCCCGGGATCGCCCCCTCGCCTATCAAGCGCAGCAGAATAAAGCGAAAGTCGTCATGGCTGTTTACCTCCCAAGCCTTGATGATGTCTGCAGCCAGACGCGCATCGGCGAACATGGCGAAGTTGCGGGAATCCAAACTGGTGTCGGGAATCTCCCCTTCGGTGTGCAGCTTCGCAAGAGTCCCCAGGATCTTACGACGGGAGCCGATATCGAGTGAGCGCGGGTCGCCATGTTGCATTAGAACAATCGGCTCGCGGCGAATGATCTCATCGAGGAAGTCGGCATGCCACAATGCTAACCAAGCGGCGGCCGGCCGCAGCGATGGCACAACTGTCGCAACGCCATAACGCGTGGCAAAAATCACATCCCAAATCTCAGCGCGAGGACACCCTTCCTGCAGTAGACGGTCTAGCCATCGCGCGGTGAGATACTCCTGTGTTCCCCTGTGGTGAAAACGTACCCGTCCGAAAGTTGAAGGCGCAAAAATCCCCCGCCGTAGGAGCGCATTACGCTCCGCATCGCTCCACTCGTCGAGCATTCGCGCGGGTTCTATGGCGCCGGTTGTCAGGCTTGGGTCGGTTTCCCCGCCCGGTGCGCGCAAGGTGAAGGTTTTGCCAAGGGCCAGCGCCGCAGCCAAACTCTCGGTCCCCTGCCGTGCCTTGGCCGGCGCCAGTGCATCGTTATCGGGGCGGTGCGGATCGCGCTCTGCCAGCTTCCTTTCGATACCATAGTCAACCATCGCAGCCAGGCTGCCAAACGCTTTGTGTTCATTCCAATAAGAGGCGAGATCGAGAACGTCGCCGGGGCGCTGACGGAAAGCTTCGAGCCCAGCTCTTACAATTCCGGTAGCAAACTTCCCAGAATCTGCAACGCCGGCCGCAGACGCGAGCACCGCCGATTGTTTTGCATCAAGGGGCACGATCTGCACTACAAGCAGCTCATGCGGCGCAGTTTCCCGCTTCTGCCATTGCTCAGTCGTTTTGCGCTCATCGAAAAGCGGTTCGAGCAGCTTGGCTTCGTCGTCCTTATCGACCGCAGCCTCTGCCTTCCGGTGCGCCGGCAGCCACTCCCGGATTGCGCGGCGGTCGTCATTGTTCCGCCAATCGGTCACCCTGCATGAGATGAAGATATTGGCGCGCTCAAGGGCGGGACCGCTTTCCCGTGCGAACCGCTTGAGAGCACTTTCGAAACTCTTCCGATTGAGCCGCGCCTCGTCAATTGAATCAAGAAAGAACCAGCCCTCCATAGAGCCGGTCCGCCATGCCTCATATGCTTGAGCCTCGCCTGAGCCAAGGGCAGCTTCAAAACCTTGATCAGCGAGCTCCTCGATACGCAGATAAAATGATGGCTTGCGCAGGAGAGATAGCTGGCGCGTTTGGTGTCGAAACTCCTCCGATTTGCCGCTGGCAGCTTCAGCGAGGACAACGACACGGCGCCGTTGCAGCAGACCCGACCAATCCAGCCAGCCGGATAGCCGCGCGCCCCAATGCGCCCCATATTCAGGGTTGAGTTCCTGATCTTTGCTGATCGGAGCAAACCAACGATTAAGTTCGACAAAATCTATGGACATCTGGTCGTCACCAACAGTTCGGTGGGCTAATTTAGCCAAATCACCGGCTCCCTCATGCAGCTTCTATGGTAGCTACCGATTGAAATCATTTGCGCGCAATTCACCGAGCCGCCTACGGAACGTAACCCAGTTCGTCTTGACGGGAGATTGACCGTGACCTCGGGAGGTTCGAACAACTATGTGGGTCATAACCCGCAAAGCTTCATGTTAGAAACAGCTGGCCAGGCAGGCATAAGGCCCTTGCACAAGCGGACATCGCGCAACACCAACTGAAAATGATGAAATGACTGGGCTAATGCGGCGGCGGTCATACCCAGCGACCCCTCGCTCGTCGACGTGAATCGCCTCGCCCATAGGGCGCCGACCCGTTCGAGCGGAAGTCTTCGAGCCACTTTCGGAAGTATGCGCGACACGAGGCGGCATACGGGTTCATCCAATGGAGGTAGTCCCGGACGATTTGGTTCAGCGCCTGTCTTCCATTCTCCTTGAGCCTGTCCTTTTTTGCTTGGTGACCCTCGTCATCCGCTAGGCTGTAGAGTAATTCGACGTTGTCGATCGCGCTTTTCATCCGCTCGATCGTCCGCTTTCTCGAATATGCAAGCCGTGGCCTGTTCAGTCCGTAGATTTCGATCGAAGCACGGCCCCTTGGGTCCTCCGTCCCGTGCGCACCGATGGTCGGCTCGACGACGCTCTCGCTGCGCCCCGCCGGCGACTGCTTGTAGACGTGGTTCAGATGCGCGGAGGGATCTTCGGCGGCGGGATCGATTAGTAGGGGTTCCTCAGTGGCGACAGCGGCCGGTGTGGTCGCCGGCATCGCACCTCCCTTCAACGGGAACAGGCTTTCCTTGCCATACTTATAGCGCGAACCGTCCAATTGGTGCCATCGCCCTCGGTTGCAGTCGATACAAGATGGCAGGAGATTCGCCCATGTCGACGCGAGCCACCAATAGCCTGGAAATAGCAGGTTACCAGCCGGTCCGACTACACGTCCCTTCGGGCGAAAATGCTCTACATCGACAGGCATCCCTGGGCCGAAGTCTGTTTCACAGTATGCGCACTTGTAATTGAACAGCTCGTTGAGACGGTGCTTCACCTCGTCGTCGCCATATACGTTGAACGTCATGCTGGCGGTCGGCAAAGGTAAGGCGTTGTAGTATTCGTCTGCCGCTTGCCGTTCTCCGGCCGCCGGCGAGCCGACGTCTGCGAGGACGTCCGGCGCGTTCACAAGGTGACGCGGTCGCCTGATCATGTCTCGCGCTCTGCATCCTGCTCGATTGCATCCCTCTCGGCGAGCTCGAAGAGGTTTACGAGTTCGTCGATGGTCTGGACGCTCATCTTTTCGACCCGCGAGCCCTCATGGCGGGCGAGATAGGTGTCGATGATCCTGTACATGAGCCTCTCGCGCGGGTTGTCGCCGAGCGGGACTTCCGACGGAAGTGCAGCCTCAGCAGCGACGAGCGCCTGGTCTTCAGCTTCCGAACGGACCGGTCGCGCAAGGAGGGAATAGTACCGGGCCAGCCGGTCGGCCGTGGCAATGTCGAACGTCGTGGTCAGGCCGAACAGGTCGGACGTCAGGATCTGGTCGACGCTCATCCCGTCCAATCCGAGGACAGCAGGTCGCTCGATAGTGGTTCCGTTCTCGCCGCGGTCGAGGATGACGACCTCGCCTTCGATCAACCCGCGCAGCGGAAGCGGGTCGTGGGTTGTCATCAGAAATTGTGCAAGTGGGAATGTCTCACGCAAGGCTTCCACCACTGCCAGCCGCCACGACGGGTGGAGGTGGGCATCGATCTCGTCGATCAGGATGAACGCCTGCGCGGAGGTCATCCCGTTCCACACCTCATACATGACATCCATAATATCGGTCGTGATCGCAACGATGCTCTTGAACCCGGAACTAAGCTCATCGAGCGGCTGGGCTCGTCCATTCTCGTCCACGATTAGCCGGTTGCCCGCGCCCAAGCTTGCCTTCGCCCTGCCTCGGAGCACAGCGTTGAGGGCGCGAGTCGCGTCGTTTAATCGCTCCACGTCGGGTTCGCCGTTAGGTCGTCTGAGGTGCTGGCGAAGTCCAAAGGCGCCGTTCACGAGCGCACGCTCCGAGAAGAGGCTCTGGATGCGGAACTCGTACTCGCTGCCGCGATGGGTCAGCTCGCGCCGCGCCGCCATGCGGTATGCACCGTATCCAAGCACCATCACGGGCACCTGCGCGTGGCCGCCGAAGGCCGGCGACGAGGAGTTGAACGAAACGCGGTTTGTACGCTCTGTTCCCCAGAACTCGACGACGATCTCGCCCTCCTCCTCCCCTTCGGTGAGGCACCAGTTCGGCGTGACATTGGCATCCAACGCATGTTCCGGACCGAGACAACCGAGTGCGGCGGCCTGCAGCAGGGACGTCTTTCCCACGCCGTTGTCGCCGAGCACTACCACCGACCCGGCCGCTTTGACCTGCTCTTTGCCGCGCGGAGGAAACTCTAGGACGGCATGGACAAGGCCTCGAAAATGCCTGACCGATACACGGCGCACGTAGCGGCGCCGTCGGCGTCCTTCATCAGGCCGCCATCCGTCGTCGACCAAGTCTGGATCTTCAGGGCTGAAGGCGTTGGTGATTAGGTTGCCGAGAGTCCGCCTGTTCGTCGGCCGCCGCCGCATCCTCTCGCGTGCCAAGTAGGGCGGAAACCTTTCTAGGAGAGCGAGCCAGGCAGCACCGGAGTACGGGGCACGAGGCAGGAGCGTGTCGATCCGCGCCGATATTGGTTGGCGTGGCGATAGAAAGACCCGTAGCACCCCGCTACGCGCCTCGACAAGCGTGGGCCGGTTTAGGTCGAGGATGTCGATCGTCATCTCCGCGCGCGACGTCTTGCCGATTAGGTTGCCCCGGCGATCGATGGAGAAGTGGTCTGCAGGCAGATCGGCACACGGGTCGATCAAGGTCTCGCGTTCGATGCTGCGGAGTTGTGCGACGGAGCTTCGGATGGGTCCGCGGGGGTCCGCGGGGAAGCGGTTGCGCTTCTCCCGCAAACAGTCCGGACATGCAAGATAGAGGTTCGCCCAGTCGAGCGCGAGCCAACAGTAGTGCTGGTAGTGCACCTCCCCATCGCCACCTTCCGCACCCTGCTGTGGTCGGAAATGGTCGATCTCGCCCCCCGTGGTCACTGGCGTCTCGCAGTATGCGCAGGCTCCTTCAAACAGGCGATCAAGCGATCGACGAAGTTCTCGGTCTTCCAGCACCTCGAACGGCAGCTTGGGCGGTCGCTCGCCTCGATTCCCCTGACCGAGGTATCGATCTACCCGGACACGATAGTCCTGCGCCATAGTCGATCGCAGGGCGGCAGGACCCGCGACACGGCGTCTCTCGATGTAGCGCAATCACCCCTCCCTTTTCTGTCCGACCAATATCGCCCGCTAAAGTCTCTGTCTGATGCGACCGCGGTCATGGACTGGAGCATGGCCGTCCCATCGGGGCGGCGGTTCCTGACAGCCGAAAACTGATTGAGCATGCGACACAGCTGTTGGTTAGAGCAGCATCACTGATATGGCGAATTAACTCTTCGTCGGATGGCGGAGTGCCGGCACGCAACTCGGGCAACTCGATGACAGCCGCATGCGTGCAGGAAGCAGCATCGCCAACCTGAGCCGATATCATCCGCTGCGTCGCATTGGCTAGCTGCCATGTGAGCGGCAGGGACAATGCGGCATTCAGTTTGACGAGGGGAGACGGCGAGGAAAAATCGCCTGTGGTTCCCGCCGTCGATCCGTGCTGAGGGTTGAGAAGCGTCCTTATGCGATGGGTGGCCATGTCGGCCCTCGTGATCCTCGAGGCAAGGAGCGTGCGCACTGGCGAAAGCACATCGCCAAATCCCTCGACTGCTCCCGGCCGCAGAACGCCTTCCGACGTGAGCGTGATCAAATGGACTTCGAAAAGAGGCACCTGCCCAATCGTGAGCTTTCCGCCCAGCTGCTGAACCTGACGAAGTTCCATGATAAGGTCAAACGCCGTTTCATCGCCGGAGTTGTCAAGATAACCACCGTCGACCAGCCGGAACTCGGTTCTGCTGGTGGTGAAGCGGCCCGCCGGCATGACCCACGGAAAACGGGCGCTCAGTCCCAGTGCGGTGCTGAACTTAATGTCCTCGCCTGCACCCAACGCCTCCCATCCGTCATCGACGAGCTCGCCGTTAAAATAGCGCGTGTAGCGCGCTCTCTGATGGAGTGTGCCTGCCTCCAGCGGGCCGTCGATTGACATAAACGGCGCCACCACCACTCGCATACCGTTTTCGACCTGAGTCGTGTTCGCCAAGATTGCCGGCGCAGCACCATCTGGCCTCCAGAAACCCAAATAGGGCGCAGATAGCGGATTCTGGATGGCCGGCAGTACATCGCTCCATGCGCGCTCGAGTCCGGTGTCGAAGACGTCAGCCCTATCGTGGCGCGAAATCAACGCTGGAACTAACGTCCCCGGCAGATCGCTGAAGAGCATCGACGCCATCACTGGTGCGAGGAAATCGCGATCGAGAATCTGGCGCGTGGTTCGCTCGAACATGCCCGGGGCCAGCGTGCCAACGGCGCATTCGGCCCAGGGCCTATTGGCGGCAAACGACTTCGCCAGCGCCGCAAAGACTCCCGCGCCGATTGAACCGCCGGAAACCGAACTTATCGCGAAGATGTGCTGGGAGAAGCTTGGGCAGCGGTCCTGAACGCGAGCAAGGAATGTGGCGGCAAAGTCTGCGGCGTAGTGACCACCGCCTGCCGCGGAGATAATGAATACGGGATATGGACGTCCTGAACTCAGGAAATGATCGCGGTCACCGCGAGCCGAAAGCCAAGCATAGAGCGCTGCGGCAGTCGGTTGAACACCGGCGACACCCTCGGGACGTCGCACCTTCGGCGGAATATGGTTGTCGCTGACGTTCAACCAAGACAGGCAGACAGTGACGATCAGCAGGATGGAGAAAGCGGGAATGTTCCAACGGTCGCGTAACCGAAACAGGACGCTCAGGAGCCCTCCTGTAACCAGGAAAAAGAAAAGCACTATGGCAGCACTGCCCAGCAATACGGGGAGCTGGTGTGGGGCAAGGGCAAATGCAATCCAGCCTAGGGCGCCTAGGGCGCATATCGGACCAACGATCCGAACAAGGGGGGGACGGAACGATCGCCCGATCCGGAGGAAAAAGGCTCCGACGAGCACGCCCACAAATGCTACAACGAGCGCGGCTAACCTGAGGGTCGAGGGAAGGTCGGACATTGATTCGAAGAGCGCGGCAAAGGCTTCGTCGAGTGCACCGGCGGGCTGTCCCCCGGCTATGATCCTTGTCCTCGCACCGGCTAAGAATAGCCCGGACGAGGCGCCGAGAATTGGCAACAAAGCAATCACAGCCACCAACACTGCTCTAAAGCGACTTCCAGATTGCGTCAGTGCCAAAGCGAGTAGCGACAGCCCAGCCGCAAGACCCAGCAGCGCCATAGCTGCGAAAATCAACGGTCCAACCTGGCTTCGCGTGTCCAAAGCTAGGACCCGGTAAATTTCATGAACCTGCTCAGGAAAAGTCAGCGCCGCGGCAGAAACGGCGGCAACCACCACCGGTGCTCTGGCTTCGCGAACAAGCCTCAGGCGGCTAGTGAGGCCGTTTTTCCATTGTATAAACTTCGCTCTAAGTTGAGCACCAATTCTGTAACTCAACTCTCTCCGTCCACTCATCCGCCTGTTGTTCACACAGGGACCTACATTGTGTCTGCGTTGGCAATTGCCTCGTCGTACTGGTCGATGGCGATCAGTTCGGACAGGTCGATCCAACCACGCATCTCGTCCTGGATGGCGCTGATGCGCTCAAGCTCGCCCCTCCAGTTGGGCGTGATCTTGAACTCATCCTCCGTGAACGGGACGATATCCTGCTTGAGGACGAAGCCGTAGGCACCGGCGGCGCTGCCTTGCTTGTTGACCACGATCTTCCAGTAGGCGCGCGGTATCTGGACGCGGATCGCGCCGTCATCGTCGCGTCCGTTGAACCAACGATCCTTGGCGCCGAATATCGGACCCGCATAGATTACGACTTTCTCCTTGTCGAGACCGGTCTGCTTCTCGACCAACACCTCGAGATCGCCCCAGTTATCCTGGCCCTTGGGCGCCTGATTGAAGGCGCCGATCTGCGGTGAGCAATTGGTGACGTGAAAAGTGTCGCCGTTGCCCATCTGGATGTCGTCGAAAGTGTCGCCCCAGCACACATCGTCGCGCCGCACGATATGGCCCTTGTCGAATGCGCCTGCCTCCGACCCGGGCTTGTAGTAGTCCTTGGTGAAGAAAATGTCGGGGAGCTGGTGTCTGGCAGCAATCCGCGGATCAGTTACCCATTGCTCGTAGATCCTCTTGTCCGGAGGGAAACCGCAGAGCGTGTCTCGGTCAGTAGACTTGCCGTCGACAGTTTTCGGCCGGTCGCGCCAGTCGACGTTGGACGCGGTAAAGAGCGCTATACGCCGCTCGGCGTGCATCCAGACTGAGAACTTGTTGTACTTCAGCTCGGTCCCACCACCATCGAGAAGCGGTGCCGCGATTGCTTCGCCCTGAGGCGTCAACTTGGGCATGGGGGCGCTCTTGCCCAGAAACTTGCGCTTGAAGCCCTGCCGGCTCGGCAGGTCGTCGAAGATCACCGGAATTTGGAATGTCGCCGCCTCGGTAGAGTCGACGGGCGGCTCGGCCTTGACGGTCGATCTTTCTGGCGCCGTCGCGACAGGCGCAACGTCACTTGGCGCGCCGACCAGACTCACCCTGAGGGCCAGTGGCAGGATAAGCCCGCCCAAACCATCGCTCGCCGATCCGGCTGCGGAGACTGCACGCTTTTGCGTCACCTCCTCGACCAATTTGCCTTCCCTCCCATCCGAAATCGGCGCACTGCTGTTGCCCTTTCTAGCGATCGCAGCGCTAAGCACGTCGCCGCTCGCCATTGCCGCCTCGACGACCGGTCGCCAGCTCCCCGGTTGCGCCGCTGCCATCTCGGGCAGAATTGCACAGATGCGGCTGATGCGAATGCCGACGTTGAACTCCCAGACCACATCTGATTCATCGCGATCGTCGACGCTCGCGACATATTCACCGCTCTTGAGCAGGAATTGGCCTGCCTCGTTGCGCTTGATCCGGCCGCCAGAGTGAAGCGCCGCGATCTGAAAGCTGTCGTTGAACACTGGCGCACCTGACGAGCCATGAGCGGTATCGGCGGTGTAGCGGATGACGAACTCCTCCTGGGACGCCGTGACGACCTTGTTCTCGCGGAGCGCTATTTGCATATAGTCGCCGTCGGGGTGCTGCACGATGGTGACGAACTTACCCTCATACGTCTTGCCAGTGCCAGGGCTGAGCTTGAGGTAACCGCGCTCGCTCAGCGCAGCCCCGTTGGTCGCCGTGGGAGAGAGAGCCACCACCGCAAAGTCGAGCTCCTTGTCGTTGACGAAGAAACGGTCGGCTTCCATCGCAAAGGTCACGGTCGGATTGTCCCCGCCGGCTATGTCGTGCCAGTAGCCAAACTGTGCAAGGCCGCCAATCGCCGCTTCTGCGTTTGGAAGCACATGGTGATTGGTCATCAATAGGCCAGGCGCGACAAGGAATCCGGTTGCTTGCTCTCGGCCCCGCTCAGTGTCGATCTGCAACCGGGCAATACAGTTCATGATCAGATTGCAGCGAGGAATGAAGTTGGCATCGACAAGATCGAAATCCTCGATCATCGCCTCCATCTCGATCCGCGTGGGACGCTGTCCTTCGGACGATAGATTGCGGATGGCGACGATGGCCGGATCCGCTGCGGCCAGCCGCGCTCGCGCCGACTTGCCCACGGCAGCGACCGATTGTCGGCTGGAGATGGCCGGCGCACCGCTTTCCCAGCGCGCCTCGTTGACTTCGCGGATTTTCACAATACCCCCCGTCCAGAAAAATACTTGCGCCGCCAAGTATTCAATGTCGCAGCTGTTGCTGTAACAAACAAGCGGCAGATTCTTCAAGAGGTTGTCGGCTCACCTGACATTGTAGGCTGCCCATGACCGCCAGAAGACGGACGGCTATTGCCGAGATACCGCCACCAACTGTTTGTGGAACTCATCAGCTTTGCCCAATCGGCCCTCTGTCGCAGTGAATATCGAGTCAGCCGATTAACAGTCTGGTTTATGCCATCACTTCGTCGAGGCCGGATCATCCCTGCAGCATCGAGTGCAATATTGCCTGCATTTGCCCTTCCAAGTCGAGCTCGCCCCGTGCCTCAACAGTCAACAGGTACTCAGCCTTGGCCCGGCGATCGCCTCAGCTAGTCGCAGGATAGGAACAGACGGCCAGCAATGCTTGCTGTTCAATTCGGTCTGCCCGTTGGCGGTCGTGCCACCTGCTGCTCACTTGATGAACAACCGTATGGAGCGCGTTGTAGGTGACCTCGTGGGTTGCGATCAGCGCCTGCAATTCGCGTGAGATGCCCTCCCCTTCAGCAAACGTCGGTTCAACGACATATGCAACGGCGGTGAGCGCAAGAAGCGTACGGCGGTTGACTGCGGGGATGCCTTACATCCTTGCTGTCTGATCACGCCGGTACACCATAGCACCGGCGCACCGGTTCGGTGAGGTGCTCTTGGGCGCGGGCGCATTGTCTGCTGACAATAAACGGATCCGCTCTGCAGCTGCTCCTCGCGCCTGTGGCTGGCTGGTTGAGCCTCGTGAAATGCAATCGCCGGACATTACAACCTTATGCGTGTTTGACTGCGTAATATGGGACAGTCTAACTCTAGATAACTGGAGCGTGGAGAGACATGAACGAGAGCGGCTTTCGAGAATGGCTTAGAACGAATTACAAGCCGAACACGGTCAATACGAAGCTATCCGAATGCCGGAACCTCTCGGCTGCCTACGGCGATTTGGATGAACACTACGATGCCGATCGACTGGACGGCATCATGCAAGCTCTTGCTTACACTGCTCAGGATCGAGCAGCGGACCGGCCCAACCCCTCCAAATTGAGCATACCTTCGGATCTCTATCGCGACCTCAGCAACTACCGCACCGCCATCAACTACTACCGAAACTTTCGGGAGGGTGCCTCGCGACGGAGTGGCAGTCGACGTCTTGACACCGATGCCGTCAACAAAGCGATGGATGAATACGATGCGCTGGGTTTCGACGCGTTCATGGAGGCCTACAATTTTGGTTCGGTTATCAGCTACTGGGTTTTACGAGACGGTAAGCGCTACCCATCAAAGGCCATTTTCGGTGTCGCCCATCAATTCATGCCCAATGGCGCGCCCCTTGACAACGAAGGGTGTAGTGGCACCGACGCACGTAAACATCTCGAGAGATTGGGATTCGAGATCCAAACTGACGACGGTCAGAGTACGTCGCCCGATCGCGCTCGCCGCTATTGGATCGAAAAGACTCTGGTCACTGGCCGGTTAGATCGTGAGCAGGGCGAGCACAGCCTCGGACGCGCCTTGTGGTCGCCCCAGCGATCGAAGAGCGGCGGCGACATATATTCCAACATGCGTGCCGTGCAGCCCGGAGACGTTGTATTCCACCTTACCGACAATGAAGCCATAACTGGGATCTCGATCGCATTGGACGGTGTCGACGACAGTTTTCAAGGTCTGGCTGGCACGGATTGGGAAGGTGCTGCGTACAGGGTTGCTTTGCGCGACTATGAGGCGCTTGTTCCCAAGCTCGAGCGGTCAGCATTTCTTGCAACCGAACCTTTTTCGACCGAACTGTCGGAGCTCGCAAAAAGCGGAGCCAAGGGACTCTTTTATAATGCGCACCGCGGGCTCAATCAAGGCGCTTACCTAACCGAAGCTACCCCGACACTTCTTTCGATCCTTAACCGTGCGTATCAGGCCTTCGCAGGGCAGTCTCTTCCTCGTGTCGACGAGGATGTAGTCGTATCTTCGGCACCCGCTGCCACGGGGAATTCCTACACACTCGACGATGCGCTTGAAGAGCTCTTCTTAGATCGCGCCGAAGCCGAACAGATTATGCTGCTCTGGCAGGCGAAGCGGAACATTATCCTGCAAGGTCCGCCAGGTGTAGGTAAGTCCTTCGCGGCACAGCGACTGGCCTTTGCTCTCATGGGCGCCACGGATCGCGATCGACTGGGGTTTGTTCAGTTCCATCAGTCATACTCGTACGAAGATTTTGTAGAGGGCTATCGCCCCACCGCAGACGGCTTCGAGCTTCGACCGGGTAAGTTTGTCGAGTTTTGTCGCCGAGCCGAAGCCGATCCCAAAAACAGTTATGCCTTCGTGATCGATGAGATCAACCGAGGTAACCTGAGCAAGATACTAGGCGAGCTTATGCTTCTCATCGAAGCTGACAAGCGGTCGCCTGATTGGGCAATGGCACTGGCTTCGGGTAAGGTGCCATTTCACGTTCCAGGTAATGTCTATCTTCTCGGTTTGATGAACACTGCCGATCGATCTCTTGCGGTTGTAGACTACGCCCTGCGCCGCCGCTTCGCGTTTGTCGACCTTGTGCCGAAGTTAAGTTCGCCGAAGTTTCGTTCGCAGCTGGATCAAGCTGGCGTGTCGCATGCCGTCATCAACGCGCTGATCATGCGCGTTGGGGCACTCAACGACGAAATCGCATTAGACACCGCCAACCTCGGACGCGGATTTGAGATCGGGCACAGTTTCTTCTGCTCCAATCCGTTGAAGCTCGAAGATGGCTGGATTTGGTATGAGCGCGTTATCCGAACTGAGATCCTACACCTTCTTCGGGAATATTGGTTTGACGCCCCGGGCAAGGTTGCACATTGGGAAAGCGAGCTGCTTACGCCGCTATGACATTGCCAGCTCCATCAATCCCTATCGAGAACATCTACTATCTGTTCTGCTACGCCTGGGATCGATTCGAAGAGGCGAAAGCAATCTCGGTTGAAGGCATCTCCAGTCCCGATTTGCCGAACTTGCTAGCAAAGGTTTTGTTGGTAGGCACGCGCAATCTTCTGAGGCGCGGCCTCGATCGCGGTTACGAGCCGCATGAGGAAGACATTGCTACTCTACGTGGTCAGATAGATCTTGGCGGAACGGTGCGGCTGTGGTCGCGTCGGGCGCGACGGCTCCATTGTCTATTTGATGAGCTCAGCCACGACGTTCTGCACAACCAGATTCTTAAGGCTTCCCTTCGCCGGCTTGCCAAAGCACCGACTTTAGATCGCAATCTGGCGCGTGACCTACAGCAGGTTTCTCGTTACTTTGTAGATGTGACCGACATAAGGCTCGATCGCGGAGTTTTTTCGCGTGTACAGCTCCATCGGAACATTTCGGGATACGGCCTCGTTTTGCGTGTAGCCGAGCTCGCTTTCGACTTGTTGCTGCCAGCTGTAGGTCGTTCCGGCTACCAATTCCATGACGTCCTGCGCGATGAGCGAAAGATGGCCGCGGTGTTCGAAGCCTTCGTCCGCAACTTCTACCGCAACGAGCAACGGACGTATTCCGTTGAGCCTCTGCATATAAGATGGGATGCGGAGCTGATATCCGATGACGGCGCCGGCCAACTTCCAAACATGCGAGTAGACGTGTTTCTGCGCTCGCCTCATAGGCAATTGATCATCGACACCAAGTACTATTCCGACGCTCTTCAGACTTACCGAGGAGCTTCGACCTTCCACTCAAGCCACCTCTACCAATTATTTGCGTATCTTCGCAATGCGCAAGGTGTTGGCGAACATACTAGGTGTGATGGACTGCTTCTCTACCCCGAGGCTAGGAGCCGCCCTGACGCGGTATACCGGGTACATGGCCACGTTGTAAAAATCGCGACCGTGAACCTGGCCCAACCGTGGCAATTCATCGCCCGCCGGCTGCATGAACTTGTCCGGGAACCACCAATCGGCGGCTATGAGGGCGCGGAACCTGATCTAGGGGCCAGGCGCGTCTGATAGGGGCCCCACAAGCCAACCCCACCCCTGCCGACGACAAGCCCGGGCGAGGCTGGTGCGTTCTTACCCGCCCAGGTGTGGCCTTAAGGTACGCATCCGGTGAAGACCGCAGACGTGCGCATCCGGCAGCCAGGAGAACCTGAGCACCGGAGTGCTGGGGTCAAGCTTTCTTT
>NZ_JAMYLG010000021.1:0-89983 GCF_040317865.1 Mesorhizobium sp. M1365 | reverse complement strand
CCCTCGCGTGCGCGGGCGGGGGGGGGGGTCCGTCGTGGCCCGGGCCGCTGGCGCCCGCCGGGTTCCCCCCCCGGCCGCGCCCGCGTGGGCAGTGGGCGGGGGGGCGTTTACCACGGCGATGCTCATGCGGCGTGCCGGCCGGCTGGACGAGCTGGGAGGCCGCTATGCGGCCTTGATGCGGGTGCGCGCCGGCGCGCTGCTCGGCGCACCGCAAGGGTTGCAAGGCAAAGCGCTCGACCATTGGCTCGACTCTCGCGATAAGGAGCAAGCCGGCGGCTTCACGACGCGCTCGCAAGCGGCCGGCGAGGCGAAGAATCTGACGCAGATGCAACAGGCAGCAGAACGGCTGCATGACTGGACGGCAAGGAGGCTCGGTGAACGTCGATGATGTGAAGGCCCTGGCGACACGGATCAGGGAAGAAGTGGCCAAGGCGATCACCGGGCAGCACGATACGGTCGACCTGATGCTGACCGCCTTGTTTGCGGGCGGGCATATCCTGCTGGAAGGTCCTCCGGGCACGGCCAAGACAATGACGGCGCGCTGCTTCGCCCAGGCGCTTGGGATCGCCTACGGGCGGATCCAGTTCACGCCGGACCTGATGCCCGGCGATATCGTCGGGTCGAACATCTACAACTTCCAGACCGGGCAGTTCACGCTGACGCGCGGCCCGATCTTCTGCGATCTCCTGCTTGCCGACGAAATCAACCGCACGCCGCCCAAGACGCAGGCCGCACTGCTCGAGGCGATGCAGGAGCATGCGGTCACCTTCGACGGCACCACGCATTCGCTCGGCCGCAATTTCATGGTCGTCGCGACCCAGAATCCGATCGAGCACCAGGGCGTCTATCCGCTGCCGGAGGCGCAGCTCGACCGCTTCCTGTTCAAGCACCGCGTCAGCTATCCCGGCCCCGAGGAAGAACGAGCCATCATCGTCCATCACGGCGGCGGCTCCGCCTCGCACGACATCGCGCAATATGGCATCGAGGCGCAGACGGACCGCGAAATGCTGCAGGAGGCCCTTGAAGTCGTCGGCTCCGTCACCCTCGTCGACGATGTCGTCGGCTACATAGCGGCGCTGGTTCGGGCTACGCGCGAAAATGCCGATCTGGAGGTCGGGGCCAGTCCGCGCGCCGGCGCAATGCTGGCGCGGGCGGCGCGTGCGCGGGCGGCGCTGGACGGACGCGCCTATGTGATCCCCGACGACGTCAAGGCGCTGGCGGTGCCGGCGCTGCGTCATCGCGTCATCCTTTCGCCTGCCGCACAGATCGATGGCCGGCTGGTCGAGCAGATCGTCTCCGACCTGGTCGACCAGACGGAAGCACCACGTTGATCTATCCCAGCGGCCGAGCGGTATGGGCAGCTGCGGCCGGCGCGGTGCCGGCCTTCCTGGTCGCGTTGGCATTGCCGTCGTTCTGGTATCTGGGATTGCTGTGGAGCTGTCTGCTGCTTGCCTTCCTGGCGGTGGATGCAGCAGCCGGACGCGGACGGGCATCGCTGAATGCCAGCATCGATGCGCCGCAGCAGGTCGGTGTCGGCGGCGAGTTCAGCGTGCACGTCGCCGCCCGTCACTCGGGGCCGCGCGCCGCGGAGGCCCGCGTCGGCCACGATGCGCGTCTGGCGCCGGTGGACGGCAGCGGCGGCGCCTTGCTGCCAACCGCCGGAGGCGGCTCGCTCAACCTCCGCTTCCAGGCGCTGCGGCGCGGCGTCGCCAGCTTCGACCGTCTCTGGGTGCGCTGGCGCGGGCCGTTCGGGCTGGTCTGGAACCAGGTCGTGCTGCCGGTGGAAAGCAAGGTTGCGGTGCTGCCCGACGTCAGCAGCGCCCGCGGCGAGGCGATCACGCTGCTGCAACATGCGGCGCTTGCCGAAGGCCATGCGCAGCGCCGCGCCGGTCAAGGCCGCGAGTTCGACGCGCTCAAGGACTACCAGCCGGGCATGGGCCGGCGGATGATCGACTGGAAGCGCAGCGCCCGCCACGGCAAGCTGTTGGCGCGCGAGTTCCGCATCGAGGAGAACAACAACATCGTGCTGGCCATCGACAGCGGACGCCTGATGTGCGAACCGGTCGACGGGGTGCCGAAGGTGGACCGGGCGGTGACGGCCGCCCTGCTGTCGGCATTCATCGCGCTGAAGGGCGGTGACATGGTCAGCCTGTTCGGCTTCGATGCAAGGCCGCGCGTTTCGAGCGGCGCGGTGCGCGGCCCCGCCAGCTTTGCGATGATCCAGAAACGGGCCGCCGAGATCGACTACTCCAGCGAGGAGACCAATTTCACGCTGGCATTGACGACGCTGGCGGCGCGGCTCGACCGCCGCTCGCTGGTCATCATCTTCACCGATTTCGTCGATCCGATCAGTGCGGAATTGATGCTGCGCACCGTGGGCCGGCTCACCGAACGGCATCTCGTGCTGTTCATGATGATGAAGGACACCGAATTGGAGGGCCTGGCCGACCTGCCGCCACGCTCCGGCGAGGATGTTGCCCGCGCGGTCGTTGCCGGAGGGCTCTTGCGCGAAAGGCAGGTCGTCATCGGCCGGCTGCGCCTGCTCGGGGCGCATGTGATCGAAGCCGACCACAACCGGCTCGGCCCGGCGCTGGTCGAGCGCTATCTGCAGTTCAAGCAGGAGGATTTGCTGTGACGGCGCCGGTACGCGGCAATGCGGTGCGCGGCGACGCGGTACGCCAGTCGCTGGCCAGCTTCCGCCGCGAGCGCGAGGCCGACTGGAAGGCATTCGAGGCGCTGCTGGCGCGTGTCGAGAAGCGTGCGCCGCGGACGCTTTCCGAAGAGGAGCTGCTGTCGCTGCCGCTGCTCTATCGATCGGCGCTGTCTTCCCTGTCGGTGGCGCGCGCGACATCGCTCGATAATGCGCTGGTCGGCTATCTCGAAGCGCTGTCGCTGCGCGGTTATTTCTATCTCTACGGCGCGCGCCGCGGGCTGCGGCAGCGCCTCGCCGATTTCTTCCTGCATGACTGGCCCGAAGCCATTCGCGACCTGTGGCGCGAGACATTGGCGTCGGTCGCGCTGATGGTGATCGGCATTGGTGCAGGCGCCTGGCTGGTGGCATCCGACAAGAGCTGGTTCGACGCGATCATCCCGCCCGGCCTGGCAGGAGGCCGCGGCCCCGACACCTCGGCCGAGCTGCTGCGAGGCATGCTTTATGATGGCGACAATGGCTTTCTCTCAGGCTTTGCCGCCTATCTGTTCACGCACAACGTCCAGGTCGCAATCCTGGCCTTCGCCCTTGGCTTCGCCTTCGCGGTGCCGACGGTGCTGCTGATGCTGTACAACGGCTGCATGATCGGGGCGTTGTTCCAAGTCTATTGGTCCAAGGGGCTTGGCATGGAGCTCGGCGGCTGGCTGGCCATCCACGGCACCACCGAATTGTTCGCGATCTCTTTGGCCGGCGCGGCGGGCATGCGCATCGGCACCAGCATCGCCTTTCCCGGCGAATTGACACGCATGGCGGCAGCGGCTCGCGCCGGACGCATCGCCGCGAACGCCATGGTCGGGGTCTCGGTCATGCTGCTGTTTGCCGGGCTGCTCGAGGGCATTGGCAGGCAGACCATCACCAGCGACGTCACGCGCTACGGCATTGGCGGGGGCATGCTGGTGCTGTGGATCGGTTATTTCTACCTGTTCCGGGCGGTGCGGCATGGCGATCGTTAAACGCGCCGCCTTCGCGGCTGTACGGCCGCTGATCACGCCCGAAGGCGTCGATCTCCGGATAAAGTTGGCCGACGCCGGCACGCGGGCCTCCGCCTTCCTGCTCGACCTCGTGTTCATCGCCGTGGCTGCAATCGTGATCACGATCGTCGCGCTATTCGGGGTGGGAGGCCTTGGCAGCGAGGGATTTCAGCCGCTCTTCGTCGTCTGGATCATCCTGATCTTCTTCCTGCGCAACGCCTACTTCATCGTCTTCGAAGCGGGCCGGCGCGCGGCTACGCCCGGCAAGCGGATCGTCGGCATCCGGGTCGCGTCGCGCAGCGGAGACGGCCTGTCGATCGACCAGGTCATCGCCCGCAACCTGATGCGCGAGATCGAGGTGTTCCTGCCGCTGTCGATCATCGTTGGACGCAGCGGGACCGACCTCGCCGACACGTTGACGACGGTGTTCGGACTGGTGTGGACGCTGCTGTTTGCCTTGTTCCCGCTGTTCAATCGCGACCGCATGCGGATCGGTGATCTGTTGGCGGGGACCTGGGTGGTAGAGGCGCCGAAGCGCGCCTTGCTTGAAGACCTGTCGGCACGGCAGGATCCGGCGGCCGGCGCCTTCCGGTTCAGCCACGCCCAGCTCGATGCCTACGGGATTGCCGAACTCCACAAGCTGGAAGAGGTGCTGCGCCGCGACGACTATTTCGCCCTGCGGACGGTGGCCGAAACGATCGGACGCAAGATCGGCGCGGCACCCCAAGCCCATGACGCACGCGCGTTCCTGACGGCTTACTACGGCGAGCTACGGGCGCATCTCGAACGCAAGCTGCTGCTCGGCAACCGCAGGGCCGACAAGCATGCGCGGTAGCAGTTGCCGAACAGGTGCAGCTAGCGAGAAGCATCGGTGCTGCCCCTCATCCGCCTGCCGGCACCTTCTCCCCGTATAGTGACGGGGAGAAGGGAGATAGACGCAATGTCGACCACTATTCCGCAACGTGCCAGTTTGCGAAACCATCTGCGATAGCGTCTTTCTCCCCGTCACTATACGGGGAGAAATGCCCGGCAGGGCAATGAGGGGCGGCGCCGACGAACCTGATGAGCCCCTCTCATGAGCCCCGGTTCAAATGCCACCCTCCCCTATCCCACCCACTTCTCATAATCGGACACCAGCAGATGCAGCGGTGCCGTGTCCTCGTCGATGTCCGCGAAGCGGCCGATCGGCTCGCGGAAGACGTTGTCGGTGAGATCGTCGTTGACGGTCGAGACCTCGCCGATCAGCACGTCCTTGCCCTCGGCCCAGAAGGCATGCCAGACACCCGGCAGCAAAGTGACGCTCTGGCCTGGGTCGAGCTTCAGGAGCCCACCCGCAGGTAGTCTGTGGATGGTTCCGTCGACAGGCACCGATACTTCGGCCTTCGGATCGATGCCGCCATCGCGATCATGCATGAACAGCTCCAGCACCAGTTTGCCGCCGCCGCGGTTGATGATGTCCTCGGCCTTGATGTTGTGGCGGTGCATCGGCGACAGCTGATCCTTGCGCGAGATCATGATCTTTTCGGCATAAAGCATGCCCATGCCCTTCTTCATGTCCTCGTAGCGGCCGTTGCGAACGGTGAACAGGAACAGGCCGAGCTCGTCGAATTTCTCCTGACCGTAGTCGGTGATGTCCCAGCCAAGCCGCGACGAGAAGATTGCCGACGAATCCTGCCGGCGCGCCTTCATCTCTTCCGGCGACCAGTAGGCGAAGGGCGGCATGATGTAGCCGAACGAGCGGATGAAGGCGTCGGCGTCGCGGATGATGTCGTTGATGGCGGAGCGTTTCATGGTCGTGGTTCCTTCCCGTCGCTTTGCGAGCGCTAGAACGATTCATCGTTTCACGGAACGCCGAACCGCTCTATCTTTTTTTGGACGCAATTCCGGACGGAAAACCGTTTCACACTTTTCCTGGAATTGCTCAAACCGCAATAGCCGAACGTCCATCCGGTGTCGATGCAAACTGCTGTCGCTGGCCCCATGACATGCGGTCCGATCAGGGCCATAAGGTCAACCAATTTTCCAATGGTGAGACCATGCGCAGCATAGACGACCTCGATACGCCGGCGATCCTGATCGATGCCGGCCGCGCCGAAGCCAATATCGCGCGGGCGCAGGCCCATGCCGACACCCATGGGCTGAAGCTCCGGCCGCACATCAAGACCCACAAACTGCCCTACTGGGCGAAGAAGCAGGTCGCGGCCGGCGCCGTCGGCATCACCTGCCAGAAGATCGGCGAGGCCGAGGTCATGGCCGACGCCGGACTGACCGACATCTTTCTGCCCTACAATATCCTCGGGCGGGCCAAGCTGGAGCGCCTCAAGGCGCTGCACGGCCGCGTAACCCTGTCGGTGACAACGGACAGCATGGACACGCTGATGGGGCTTGCCGCCACCTTTACCGATCCCGGCCACCGCCTGCCGGTGCTGGTCGAATGCGACACCGGCATGGGCCGCTGCGGTGTGCAGTCGGCCGGCGAGGCAGTCGCGCTGGCGAGCGAGATCAACAAGGTCCGGGGGCTCGTCTTCGGCGGCTTGATGACCTACCCGGGGGCCGGCCGCGCCGCCGAGACCGAGGCGTGGCTCGCCGATGCGCAACAAGCACTTGCCGCAGCCGGCCTTGCTTGCGAGCGCATCTCCAGCGGCGGCACACCCGATATGTGGCGTTCCGGCGAGGCTTCCGTCGTTACCGAATACCGGCCCGGCACCTACATCTATCTCGACCGCTGCCAGGTCGCCAAGGGCGTCGGCAGCCTCGACGATTGCGCGCTGACGGTGCTGTCGACGGTGGTCAGCCACCCAACGCCGACACGCGCCATCCTCGACGCCGGCAGCAAGGCCCTGTCCAGCGACACACTGGGGCTCGCCGATTTCGGTGAGCTGCTGGGCATTTCAGGCGCAAGGGTGACCAGCCTCAGCGAAGAGCACGGCAACGTCACGCTGTCAGGCGGCGCCGAGCTTCGCATCGGCGAGCGCGTGCGCGTCGTGCCCGACCATTGCTGCGTCGTCACCAACCTGTTCGACGAGGTGCATCTGATCGAAGGCGAGACGGTGATCGAGACGCTCCAGGTCAAGGCGCGAGGACGGATGGGGTGAGTCCAGCTGGAGCGCGTGCGCTTCAGGTACAAAATCCTTCAAACGCTGGAGGGACAGCGCCCCCTCTGGCCTGCCGGCCATCTCCCCCTCAAGGGGGGAGATCGGTAGCTTCGCCTCTCTTTCAACATTCGCGATTGGCGAAACGATACGTGACATTCAATCTCCCCCCTTGAGGGGGAGATGTCCGGCAGGACAGAGGGGGGGCGCGAAGGAACTCGACGAAGATCAGCTAGCTTGCCTCGCCGCGACGCGGCGCATCGAAATGACGCGGCGGCGGCGGATCTCGGTACGCATTGCCATCAGGTGCAACGCGAAGAAAAGCACGGTGAAGCCGAGCGCCATCACCAGCAATGGCCACAACAGGCTTGGATCGATGGTCGGCCCGCCGAGACGGAACACCGACGCCGGCTGATGCAGCGTGTTCCACCAGTCGACCGAAAATTTGATGATCGGAATGTTGATGAAGCCGACCAGGGTGATGATGGCGGCGGCCCAGGCGGCGCGCCCGGCATCGTCGAGCGCGCGGGTCAGCGCGATGATGCCGAGATACATCAGGAACAGGATGAACACCGAGGTCAGCCGCGCGTCCCACACCCACCAGGTGCCCCACATCGGCTTGCCCCAGATCGAACCGGTGATCAGTGCAAGGGCGGTGAAGACAGCGCCGATGGGTGCCGCCGATTTCAGCGCCACGTCGGCCAGCGGATGGCGCCAGACCAGCGTGCCCAGTGCCGAGACCGCCATCAGCGTGTAGCACATCATGGCGAGCCAGGCGAAAGGCACGTGGATATACATGATGCGAACGGTGATGCCTTGCTGGAAGTCCTCGGGCGCCGTGAAGCTCATGTAGAGGCCGACAGCGAGGACGATGGCGGCAACGCTCGCCAGCCACGGCACGACCTTGTCGGCCAGCCCGACGAACCGCGTCGGGTTGGCAAGGTCCATCCAGCCGGAGAGGCGTGAAGTCGTGTCGCTCATGCCGCCTTACATAGACCGCCGGCGGAGTTGCGGCAACCGCAGCGGCGGTACGGCGTCTCCCGTTCTCCCCGTGAGCGGCGGGGCAAGTTGTGTGCGTCAAGTTCTGCAAAATGGCGTGGCATTGCGTTGACGTTGGCGTGTCCGCCGCGCAGCCCCCGTGTTTAGCGGAGCGGCGGACACAATCGCATTTGGATTCTTACGAAGATGGACCCCCACCCTAACCCTCCCCACAAGGGGGAGGGAACGCTGCCGCATGCCCTTACTTCCCCTTTTGGCGCCGAAAGGCAGGCAAATTTGCCGAGGTCAGCGCCAACGGAAGTCTCCCTCCCCCTTGTGGGGAGGGGTTAGGGGTGGGGGTACATCGTAGAGCGAAAGCCTCGGCTCTCCACCTGCGATGGCGCTGCCCCCCTTGTGGTTCCCATAGGGAAGAAGGCAAGCCGCGCTGCTCAAGCGGCTTCGTTCACCGGACGGCTGAGGCGGCGGACCTCCTCGTCGTTGAGCAGGCCGCCGGCGCGCAGCAGGCTGGCGAAGCGACCATTGCGCAGCGACAGTTCGGTGAACCCGCCCATCTCGACCACCCGGCCCTTGTCCATGAACACGACCAGATCGGCGTCGCGAACGGTGGTCAGGCGGTGGGCGATGATGAAGGTGGTGCGGCCGCGCCGCAATTCGTCGATGGCGTCCTTGACGCGGTCTTCCGTCTCGACGTCGAGCGCGCTGGTCGCCTCGTCGAGAACCAGGATGGGGGCGTCCTTCAGCACGGCGCGGGCGATCGCGATGCGCTGGCGCTCGCCACCGGACAGCTGTCCGCCGCGTTCGCCGACGACCGTGTCGTAGCCCTCGCTCTTTGACAGGATGAAATCCTGCGCGGCGGCGGCATTGGCCGCGGCATGAACCTCGTCATAGGTCGCCTCCGCACGGCCGACGCGGATGTTGTCCTCGATCGAGCGGTTGAGCAGGCCGGCATCCTGGAAGACGGTGGCGATCGAATGGCGCAGCGACTTGCGGGTCACCGTGCGGGTGTCGACGCCGTCGATCAGGATACGGCCGCCGGACGGGGTGAAGACGCGCTGCAGAAGGTTGATGAGCGTCGTCTTGCCGGCGCCCGTCGGGCCGACGATGGCGACGGTCTGGCCGGCCTGGACCTCGAACGACGCGTCGTCGACGCCCTGCCCGGAATTGCCGAACTCGAAGCAGACATTCTCGAAGCGCACATGACCCGTGACGTTGACGAGATCGCGCAGCCCATCGGGCTCGGCGGCGTCGGATGCAGAGTCCTCGAGATGATAGAATTCCTCGAGCTTGGCGCGCGCCTCGGAAATCTGGTTGGCGAAGGCCGACATCTGGTCGAGCCGGGCAATCAGCAGCGTGGCAAAGCCGGTAAAGGCGATGACGTCGCCGATGCGCAACTGGCCGTGCGTCACCAGATAGGCGCCGATCAAGAGCACCACCATCATCGAAATCGTCGACGACAGGCGGTGCAGCGCGTTGGCCATCGCCCACCAGTCGAGCACCGGATTCTGTGCGTCGAGCAGGTTCTTGACGTAGCACTTCAGCGCCTCGGTCTCATGGCCGATGCGGTTGTAGCTCTGCAGGACGGCGACGTTGCTGACCGAGTCGGTCACATGCGCAAATACCTTGTGGTAGTGCCGCTCCACGGCCGCCTGGCCTTCCTTGGTGCGCCGCATCACCAGCCGTCCGATGCCGACATAGAGCGCGCCAAGCGCCAGCAGCACCATCGACATGCGGATATCCATGCTGAGCGCGGTGGGCACCAGCAGGACCAACGCAACCGCGGTCGACAGATGCTGCCGCATGAATTCCAGCCAGAGGCTGAACAAGGTCTCGACCGCGCGCAGGAGCGTGTGCAGGGAATTGGAGGTGCCGCGCTGATGATGCCAGGCAAGCGGCATGGTGATCACGCGCTCGAACGACTGGCAAAGAACCTCGCTGCGCCGCTGGTGGGCAAAGCGGTCAGCGCCGCGCGCCACCAGCACGAAGGCGATGATGTTGAACGCGCCGAGGCCGGCCCACATTGCGAGCGTCGCGAATACCGAGCCGCGGTCCGAAATGGCATCGATCACCCGGCCGAACATGATCGGCTCGAGAATGGCGATAATGGCAAGCGCGACATTCGCCCCGCAGATAAACGCAACGCGTTTCCTGTCGGCAGCGAGATAACCAAGGGCTCGCCAGTAGATTTGCAGAAGTGACACTTCAGCTACTCCGCCAATTATTTATGGTGCAGTGCGTCATTTTTTGACTCGTATCGGTTGACGCGTCGCAAAACAATGCTCGTCTAGCTCTTCCGTTCCCATTCCGCGAACAAAAGATGACGACGCTTCGAAATTTGCCGTGATCGTCTAACAGTTTGAGATAAAAGGTGAAATGTCAGCGTTGCGGCAAAATCATGGCAGCTCGAAAGCACTGCCACAATTTTAATCAGCAAGACCCTGGGCACGACGTCTAAAGTCGTGTGCAGGCATTCAGCAAGGTCAAACGCAAATATAACCGGTAGAGGCACTTGGAGCGCCCGTGCGTGCCCTGGGAACGCTAAGCGACGCTCCAAACCCTTGAATCTAGGCCGGTATTCTGACGACCACCTCGGCACTATCTCCGGCTTTTGGCTCGAAGGACGAAGATTTGGTCTTCGTGCCATTCACTTCAAGTGAGATGGCCCGGGCCTTTTTGTCGCGGACGACGCGTACTTTGATCTCGGCGCCCAGCATCTTCAGAGTTGCCGAATAGCCGTCCCAATGGCTAGGAAGTCTCGGCGTGAACTGGAGGCGCTGTCCGCGGCGCTCTATGCCGAGAATGCTCTCGACCGCGGCGCGATAAAGCCAGCCCGCCGACCCGGTATACCAGGTCCAGCCGCCTCGGCCGCCCTTGTCTTGCCCGGAATAAACATCGGCCGCGACGACATAAGGTTCCACGCGGTAGCGCTCCGCCGCGGCTTCATCGAGAGCATGGTAGACCGGATTGAGCATTGAAAGGCAGCGGTAGGCATCGTCGGTGCGACCCATCTCGGCCAGCGCAATGACGAACCATGTCGCCGCGTGCGTGTATTGGCCGCCGTTTTCACGGACCCCCGGCGGATAGCTCTTGATGTAGCCCGGGTCCTTTTCCGTCTTCGAGAAGGGCGGGGTGAACAGTTTGACGATGTTGAGGTCGTCGTCGACGAGCGCTTTCATCGCCTGCGCCATTGCCGTGGTCGACCGCGCCGGGTCGCCCTCGCCCGAAAGCACGCTCCAGGACTGGGCGATCGAATCGATCTTGCACTCGTCCGACTTGCGCGAGCCGAGCGGCGTGCCGTCGTCGAAGCTGCCGCGCCGATACCACTCGCCATCCCAGGCGGTGCTTTCCAGCGCCCGCTTCAGCACCTCGGCGTGCTTCGTCCAGGCCTGCACGCGCTTGGCATCGCGCTCCGCCTTGGCGACAGCGGCAAAGTCGCCCAGCGTCTTCAGCAGGAACCAGCCCAGCCACACGCTCTCGCCCTTGCCGTGCTCGCCGACGCGGTTCATGCCGTCGTTCCAGTCGCCGCCGAGGATCAGCGGCAGCCCGGCTGGGCTGCTGCGCTTGACGGCAAGATCGAGCGCCCGCGCGCAATGGTCGTAGAGCGAGGCTGTCTTCTTCGAGATTTCCGGGATGAAGAAAGCATCGTGCTCGCCTTCGCCCAGCGCCTGCCCTTCGATGAAGGGCAGTTGCTCCTTCAGGATCGCGGTGTCGCCGGTCACCAGCAGGTAGCGGGCCGTGGCGTGGGCCAGCCAGACCACGTCGTCCGAGATCATGGTGCGGACGCCGGCCTCGGTGCGCGGCAGCCACCAATGCTGCACGTCGCCTTCGGGGAATTGCCGCCGCGCCGCATTGAGGATCTGATCACGCGCCAGCTTGGGGTCATGCGCCAGCAAAGCCAAGGTATCCTGCAACTGATCGCGGAAGCCGAAGGCACCGCTCGCCTGATAGAACGCCGAGCGGGCACGGATGCGGCAGGCCAGGCTCTGATAGGGCAGCCAGTGATTGACCATAGCGTCGAGTGCCTTGTCCGGCGTCTCGACCTGGATGGTGTCGAGAAAGCCGCGCCATGTGCGCTCGTTGTCGGCCAGCCGCTGATCGAAATCCCTTGAGCGATGGGTCTGCACCAGCGCGCTGGCCGCCTCGGGCGAGGCCGCGTCGCCGAGCAGCCAGAGCAGCGTGACGTCGCCGCCGGCAGCGATGTCGATGTCGCGTGCGATGGCCGCGCAGGGATCGTCGCCGGCCTCGACACGGCCGGACAGGCCGGCGCCGCTCAGCACGGCATGCGGAAACTCGCTCGTGCCTTGCCTGCCGATGAACTCGCCGCGATCGGCGGTGACCGAATGCACAGCACCGTCGGCGGCCAGAAAGGCGATCCGCTCGCCGAAATCGAGCCCATAGGGATTTTGCGCCAGCAATGCGCCGGTTGCGGCATCCCTCGACGGAACGATGCTTGCAGCGGTGCGCGAGCGATGGCCGCCAAGAACCCATTCCGCATAGGCGTAGACGCGCAGCCGCATCGGCACCGAACCCGAATTCTGGATGCGCAGCCGCGATATCTTCACCGGATCGACGGGATCGACGACATGGGTCAGGTCCATCGACAGCGGCCCGCGTTTTGAGCGGAGCGTCGAAAAACCCTGCCCGTGCCAGGTTTCGTAGGTCATTGTCGGATCACGCACCACGGCAGCCATTGGCGAGAACGCCCTGCCACTGGCGTGATCGTAGATGTAGATGCCCTCGCCCGGCCGGTTAGTGACCGGATCGTTCGACCATGGCGTCAACTGATAGTCGCGGCTGTTGCGGCTCCAGGTGAAGGCAGCGCCTTCAGCCGAAATATGGAACCCGAACGATGGGTTGGAGATGACGTTGATCCACGGCTGCGGCGTCGTGCGCCGGCCGGCAAGACGCACGACGTAGTGGCGTCCGTCGCCGTCGAAGCCGCCGAAACCGTTCCATTGGTCGAGCCCGCTGCCGTCGACGCGGCCCTCGATCAGTGCCTGAGCGGCCGATGCTTGCGACGTCGGCACCGGCAAGGACGGCTCGCGAAGCGCTGCAAGGTCTGCCGGCTGGAGGGCGGCGTCCCGCGCCTGCAATGCCGCGGCCTCGGCGCGCTCGATCTGGTCGAAGATGGTGCCGTTGCGCGTATGCAGCACCACCCGAGCGACGGCGAGCAAGGTCCGGTAGGTCGTTTCCTCCATCAGATCGCGGCGCACCGCGAAGATGTGCTGGCGGGGTCCGAGTTCCTTGCCGCGCAACCGGCTGTTTTCGCACAGCGTCTCCACCGCGCGCTGCAGGTCCTGCACGTAGGATGACGCCTGCTCGTTGACGACGACAAAGTCGATCATCATGCCGCGGGCGCGCATGTATTCCTGGAAGCGAAGCGCCTGGGCGACGATCTCCAGATCGGCGACATCGGCGATCCTGACCAGGAAAATCGGAAAATCGCCGGATATGCTGGTCGGCCACAGGCTGGACTGCCTGCCGAGCCCGGAGACGATGGATTCGCCCGGAAGGCGCAGGAACGGATCGGGATAGATCAGATAGCGCGCCAGCTTCTGCACATTGGCGGCGTCGGACAGGCTGAGGCCAAGGTGCCGGGTCTGCACTTGCGAGCGCGTCCAGGCGAGCATCGCCTGGCGGGCGAAGCTTTCGGGATGGTCGAGCCGTGCGATGGCGGCATCCAATTCGGCGCGATGGGTACCGACGACGGTCCAGAACGTCAGCGAAATCTTCTTGTTGGCCGGCACGCGCACCTGCCGGCGAAGCGATGCGATCGGGTCCAGGGTGAAGCCGGAATGGCCGCCAAGCTTGGCGCCTGGATCAAAGGCCGCCGCTTCGGTGATGGTGCGGCCGCGGCCGATGAAGGCGCGCCTGTCGGTTTCCGCCTCGGCGTCTCGCGCCGATCCAGACGGGTCGGTGACGAAATGCACCATGGTGACGTCGGGTTCGTCCTTTTCGCGCTTGCGCCTGGTGGCGAAGATCGCGCCGTTGTTCGGCGCGATCTCGGTTTCCACGAACATCTTCGAAAAAGCCGGATGGGCATTATCCGAGGGCTCGGAGCCCAGCACCAGTTCGGCAAACGAGGTTACTTCGATATGCCGGTCGGCGGGGCCATCATTGTGGAGCGTCACCCGTCGGCCCTCACCATTGCCTTCCGAGATGACGATGCACTCGACTTCCGAACGCAGCGATCCAATCGATTTGACGAAGCTCGCCTTGTCGTCGGAGAACAGCGTCTGCGCACGCTCGCCGGCGGCGCGCTTCGGCTCGGCGGTGGCCGACCACCAGTCGCCGTTGCTGGCGTCGCGCAGGAAAACATAGGAACCAAGGCGGTCCTCGGTCGGATCCGGCTGCCAGCGCGTGACGGCAAGTTCGCCCCAGCGGCTGTAGCCGGAGCCGGTGGCGGTCACCATGACCGAATAGCGGCCATTGGACATGACACTGGTCGAGCGCAGCGCCTTGAGCGGATCGAGCACGATGCGGGTATCCGGGCTTTCCAGCTCGGTCTCGTCCTTCGAGCGCTCGTCGGCCTCGGTCCTGACGGTCGCAGTCGGGATGTCGCGCGGCGCCCGTTCCTGCAGCAGCAATTCGGCCGACTCGATCACCGGATCGCTGTGGAAGCGGTCGCGCATGCGCCCTTCGAAGATCGCATCGGCAACTGCGGCAATCGACATGCCGGAGTGGTGGGCCATGTAGTTGAGCACGACGGCGTGGTCGGTGCCCTCGGGGACGCGTTGCGGCGTGAAATCCACCGCATCGTAAAAACCGTGCCGGCCCAGTGCGCCCAGCCGCCTCAGCCTGGCCAGGTTCTGCACGGATTCATGCGGCGTGAACTGCGCTGCCAGCACGGTCGCGTAAGGCGCGATCACCGTGTTTTGGCCAAGGCCGCGCTTCAGGCCGAGCCCGGGCACGCCGAAATTGGTGTACTGGTAGGTCAGTTCACGGTCGCGGGCGTTGTAGGCCGCTTCCGAAATCCCCCAGGGAACGTTCTTCGAACGGCCATACTGGATCTGGCGCTTGATGATGAGCTTGCTGGTCTGGTTGAGAATGCTGCCTTGCGGCTCCTTCATCACCAGCGGCGGCATCAGATATTCGAACATCGAGCCGGACCAGGACATCAGTGCGCCCTGGAAGCCGATCTCGACGATCGGCCGGCCGAGCCGGAACCAGTGCTCGGTCGGCAAATCGCCCTTGGCGATGGCGAACAGGCTGGTCAGCCGCGCCTCGGACGCCAAAAGGTCGTAGCAGCTTTCGTCGAGCTGATGCTCCTCGACCCGGTAACCGATCGACAGGAGCTTGCGCTCGGGCCGCATCAGGAACGAGAAATCCATCTCGAAGGCGAAGCGGCGCGTGCGCTCGCGCAAGGTCAGAAGCTTGGCCCGCAACGCCGCGACCGCGTTTTCGTCGCTGTGCGCGTCGTGCACATGCGCCTCGCAGGTGGCTTCGAGCCTGGCCGCCCAATCGGCGATGGTGTCGCTCTGGGTCGACGCGGCCTCGGTGTGGATGGCTGTCGCGAGCTTGCGTATCTCGCCGGCCAGGACGGCCAGGTTGATGGTACGGATCGACGCCATCTCCGGCTGCGCCTTGATCAATTCGACGGCCCGCCGCATGCCGTCGAGACGGTCGGCGAGCCGCTGGCGCAAGGGCCGCAATTGACGCCGGTCGTCGGGCAGTTCCTCAAGGCTTTCGTCGAGGATGGTGACGGTGTCGAGGATGCCTTCGAAGTCGCCCTGCACATGCACCGACGGCGCTTCGGCCCATTCGGCGCAGGCAGCGGCCACGGCCACCAGATGGCCGGCGAGATTGCCGCTGTCGACCGCCGAAATGTACAGCGGGTAGAGCGGCTTCAGGGTCGTCGTGTCGTACCAGTTGAAGAGATGGCCGCGGTCGCGCGGCATGCTCTCGATGGTCGACATGGTCGCGTCGATGCGGTTGACGGCGTCGGAGAGGCTGATCCAGCCGAAATCGCGTGCCGAAATCACCGACAGCAGGTAGACGCCGATATTGGTCGGCGAGGTGCGGGGCGCCACCACGGGGGCCGGGCTTTCCTGGAAATTATCCGGCGGCAGATGGTGATGCTCGGCCGTCACGAAGGTCTCGAAATAGTGCCATGTACGCCGCGCCACGGTGCGCAGCGCGTGAATGTCGGCGGCCGATATGCGCAGGCGGTCCTCGGTTTCGGCCGAACGGCTGATCCAGCAGGCGATGGCGGGCGAGCCGATCCAGAACAAGGCAAAGAAGAAGGCGACGAAAGCGCCGGTGGAATCGGCCAGCACCGGCACGGCGAGGCCGACGACGCCGATGATCACGGCGCCGTACATGATGCTATAGTAGGAGCCGAGATCGTTGTCGCCGCCCTTGTGTGCCTGCGAGGCGGTGCGCCATTCGAGCAGGTTCTGGCGGCTGACGAACAGGCGGTAGAGCGTGCGGATGATCGCGTCGCCCATCATCCAGGCAAGATGCGCCATCAGCACGATCTTCAGCGCCACCAGGGCGGTGCCGAAGGCAACGTCGCGTGCCAGTGCCGAGAAATGGCCGCGCGGCGTCTGATCGCCGCTCTTCGGCAGGATGGCGTTGACGATGTCGAAAGTGGGCGCCATGAACAGCGTAAGGATCAGCAGCGCCTGCCATTGCGCGGCCTGCGTGAAGGGCAGCAGCGTCCAGCCGGCGATCGCGGCCATCACCCAGAAGATCGGCGTCACCGAGCGGCGCAGATTGTCCACCATCTTCCAGCGCGACAGCGCCGGCACGTTTGAGCGCGGGCCGAGGATGAAGCCCAGAAGCTGCCAGTCGCCGCGTGCCCAGCGATGGTGGCGCGACGCGTCGACCGAATAGCGGGTCGGATAGTCCTCGACCAGTTCGACGTCGGTGACCAAGGCCGAGCGCGCCAGGGCGCCTTCGAGCAGATCATGGCTGAGGATGGTGTTTTCCTCGATGCGACCCTTCAGCGCCGCCTCGAAGGCGTCGACATGGTAAAGACCCTTGCCGGTGAAGGAACCGTCGCCGAAGATGTCCTGGTAGAGGTCCGACACGGCAAAGAC
The DNA here is from genome assembly GCF_040317865.1 of Mesorhizobium sp. M1365. Classification (NCBI taxonomy): domain Bacteria; kingdom Pseudomonadati; phylum Pseudomonadota; class Alphaproteobacteria; order Hyphomicrobiales; family Phyllobacteriaceae; genus Mesorhizobium; species Mesorhizobium sp. M1365. The sequence continues at coordinate 73,173 of NZ_JAMYLG010000021.1, read as the reverse complement.
GTACGGATCGAGCCCGCGATTGGCGGAAAAGACACGCTGAAAGAACGACGCCTCGTCGCCACTGGTCAGCGACGCGGTGATGCGCGGCTGCAGGATGGAATAACCTGCCGTAACCTCGCGCCGTGCGACATCGAAATGCGGACGGTTGAGCGGGTGGCAAAGCTTGCCGGCCAGCGCAGCGACGGCGTCGCGGGTGGTGCGGGTGTCGGCGTCCAACGTCATCACGTGGACGACGCTCTCCGGCAATGGCACTTCCAACGGCAGGAAGGTGGTGTCGCTGTCGCCGCGCAGCAGAAGGTTCAATTCGTGCAGCTTGCCGCGCTTGCGCTCCCAGCCCATCCAGACGCCTTGCGACGCGTTGTAGAGCCGGCGCCGATGCAGCAGATAAAAGCGCGGCGCCCCTTCCGAGTCCGAGGGATAGCGGGCGTTCAGCCTGGCGATTTCGGCGCGGGCGAATTCGAGGATTTCGACGTCCGCCGTGTCGATCTCGGTCTTGGAGTCCGGCCAGTCGGAAAGCAGCGCGAAATAGACTTCGCCCGCCGTGTTGGCGAGGTGATGCACCTCGATGTTGCGGATGTTCTCCTCGACATCGTCGCGCGAGCCGATCAGCGACGGCACCACCACCAGCGTGCGCGCCTCGGGCGGCACACCGTGCCTGAAATCATAGCCGATGAGACGCGTCGGCTTCAAAAACAGCGAGACGACGGTGTTGAAGAACGCGAGCGCGCCTTCGCTGGCCGGCACCGCGAACAGGGCCAGCATCAGGACGATCGACGGCACCGACAGCCCGAGATTGGCAAGCGCATTGCCGGAAACGACCAGAAGCAGGACCGTCAGCGCAAACACCGGCACGACGATGCCCAGCCATCCGGTCTTGCGGAAGGTCCGGTTGAGCGTCTTACCGATGGTCGGCCGGTAGCCGATCGACCGCTCGAGCTCCTGCCGGCGCGGGCCGACCAGAAAGAAGCCGACGTCGGTGTGAGCGATCGGACCGTTTTCGGAGCCCGGTGCATCGGCAGCATGGCCGGCGAGCTCGATCGCCCTTTCGGCAACGCGAAATTCGGAGAGATCGGAACGGCGCGCCAGTTCCTCGATCGCAGTCCGGTATTGGTCGCGCGAAAAGAAATCGAGCGCGGCGAAATCGGTGCGTTCGCGCAGCAAGGTGTCGATGCGGCTGACGCCCTCGAACCACACCGTCCAGTCGATGTCGTTGATCAGGCGCAGGCCGCGGATGATGTTGCCGGTGGTCACGTTGCCGCTGGACAGCGTGTGGTGCTCGCTGAGGATGATCTCCTCGGCGTCGGAGCCGGTCCTTTCCAGCTCGCCCTCCAACCATTCCAGCGCCCTGCCGGCATTTTGCGAGCCGTCACGCAGCCGGTAGAGCAACTGGGTGGCGAAGGTGGTGTCCTGCGCATGGGCGCTGTAGTGGGAAAGTATCGCCTGCCGGTCGGCGCTGTCGTCCGTCGCCAGCACACGGTCGGCGACCTCGTTGGCGATCTGGCGCAGTTCCCGCGTGCGATTGACGCGGACCGCGATCCGGCGAAGGTTCTCGATCAGGACGAAGCGCAGCAGCGACGGCAGCGCCCATAATTCGCCGATCTTCAGCGGCTCGACGGACTGGAAGCCTTCGACAATCGCCTTGAACATGGCCGACGAGACGGAACTGTCGGAATGCGCGACATAGGTCCACGCGACCGCCAGGGCGCGCGGCACACTGGATCCATCCGACAGTTTCAGCGTCGGCAACTGGCGGTAGAAGCGGCGCGGCAGGTCGCGCTTGACCTGAAAAATGGTCTCCTCGACCAGGTAGTTGTTGTCGAGCAGCCACTGCGCCGCGGGCGTGATCGTTTCGCCCCTCGCCTGGGCAGCGTTGGTGGAACGGTAGACATCGAGAATTTTCCTGGCGCTGTCGCGGATGCGCGCCTGAAAATCGAAAGGCGTCAGACCGAACAAGTCCTTGGCATCGCCATTGGCAAGGGCTGCGCCCAAAGCGCGCAGCCGATCTTCCGGCAGGAAATTGGAGCGTATCGGCTCGTCGGTGACAGCCGGGAAGCTGGCGCTCGTCTTTTCGATCTGTGCGAGATTGGTCTGGATATTCATCTAAGGTTCCGTGTTGGGGACGCAGTGCGGCGTCACCGCCACGGCAATGTCCCTAAAACCGGTCCAAATGCAATTGGTTGCATCGCAACACTTGGCCGAAAGTTTGTTTCCGCACCACGACAAGATGCCGTTTTTCGACAACTTCCAGGCGGGCACTATGGGCATCGTTTCGGCTTCTGATCGGCGGAAGATTCAGGCTTTTTCGTGATGCAGCGACCAGCTTACGCGATATTTGGCCGGCGTCACGATCATGTTTGGAAACAGACGTTAATCGTTGCCGGCAATGCGGTCGATGCGGATCACGAACAGCATGGCCGGCCGGACCGGATCGAGGTGCAGTTCCGGCGCTTGCGCCCCGGGCAACAGCGCGTCGAGCGGCCCAAGTTGCATGGGCGCCGCGCCGGCCACGCTGAGTTCGCCGTCGACGCACAGGATGAGTGTTTCATCGGCTTCGGCCTGGATCTCCGTCGGAGCCGAAATCAGCAGGCGCTCGACCGTGTGGATCGCCCGGGCGCGGCGGGTCATGACGTTGAGGTCGGTGATCGGACCGGCGATCAGCGTGGCTTGCGTCGGCACGTCGGCCGGAAAGGCAAGCGGTGCGGAAGCCTTGGTGATTTCGACCGGTAGCCGGCCGGCGATGTCGAGGACCATGCCCTCGCCTTCCAGCAGGGCCAAGGTCCGGTCGACGCCGGCGAAGCCGGAGAACGGCCCGCCGCCCTCGACCAGCGCCATCGAGACGCGCCAGTCGAAATCGTCGAGCCCGGCACCAGGCGGCGAGACGGCAATCTCCGTCGTCACCCCGCCGCCGTTCTTCCACGGCATCGAGCGGTATCCGGCTGCCCGAAGGATGCGCAAGGCGCGGCTCAGCCCAAAATGCCGGGCAGGTTGAGCTGTTTCTCCCGGGCGCACTCGATCGCGATGTCATAGCCGGCATCGGCGTGGCGCATGACGCCGGTCGCCGGATCGTTCCACAGAACCCGCTCCAGGCGCTTGGCCGCCTCGGGCGTGCCGTCGGCGACGATGACCATGCCGGCATGCTGCGAAAAGCCCATGCCGACGCCGCCGCCATGGTGCAGCGACACCCAGGTGGCGCCGGACGCCGTGTTGAGCAAGGCATTGAGCAACGGCCAGTCGGAGACGGCATCGGAGCCGTCCTTCATCGCCTCCGTCTCGCGGTTCGGCGAGGCGACCGAGCCGGAATCGAGGTGATCGCGGCCGATGACCACCGGCGCCTTCAGTTCGCCCCTGGCGACCATCTCGTTGAAGGCGAGGCCGAGCCGATGGCGATCGCCAAGCCCAACCCAGCAGATGCGCGCCGGCAGGCCCTGGAAGGCGATGCGCTCACGCGCCATGTCGAGCCAGTTGTGCAGATGGGTGTTGCCGGGGGTCAGCTCGCGCACCTTGGCGTCGGTCTTGTAGATATCCTCGGGATCGCCGGAAAGCGCTGCCCAGCGGAACGGGCCGATGCCGCGGCAAAACAGCGGACGGATGTAAGCCGGCACGAAACCCGGGAAGGCAAAAGCATTCTCGAACCCCTCCTCCTTCGCCACCTGGCGGATGTTGTTGCCGTAGTCGAGCGTCGGCACGCCGGCATTCCAGAACGCCACCATCGCCTCGACATGCTCGCGCATCGACGCGCGGGCAGCTTTTTCGACGGCCTTCGGGTCGGAGGTGCGTTTCTCGCGCCACTCGGCCAGCGACCAGCCCTTGGGCAGATAGCCATTGAGCGGGTCATGCGCCGAGGTCTGATCGGTGACGATGTTAGGGCGCACGCCGCGCCGCACCAGTTCCGGCAGGATGTCGGCGGCGTTGCCGACCAGGCCAACCGATTTCGCCTCACCGGCTTTGGTCCAGCGCTCGATCTTTTCCAGAGCCTCGTCGAGCGTGTCGGCGCGCTCATCGACATAGCGGGTGCGCAGCCGGAAATCGATGCGGTCGGGATCGCATTCGACCGCCAGGCAGCAGGCGCCGGCCATCACCGCGGCGAGCGGCTGGGCACCGCCCATGCCGCCGAGGCCGCCGGTCAAGATCCATTTGCCCCTGAGATTGCCGCCATAGTGCTGGCGGCCGGCTTCGACGAAGGTCTCGTAGGTGCCCTGCACGATGCCTTGCGTGCCGATGTAGATCCACGAGCCGGCCGTCATCTGGCCGTACATCATCAGGCCCTTTCTATCGAGCTCGTTGAATTTCTCCCATGTCGCCCAGTGCGGCACCAGGTTGGAATTGGCGATCAGCACACGCGGGGCGTCAGGATGAGTGCGGAACACGCCGACCGGCTTGCCCGATTGCACCAACAGCGTCTCGTCGTCGCCAAGCGTCTTCAGCGAGGCAACGATGCGGTCGAAATCGTTCCAGGTGCGCGCCGCCCGGCCGATGCCGCCATAGACGACCAGTTCGTTGGGGTTTTCGGCGACGTCTGGGTCGAGATTGTTCATCAGCATGCGCAACGGCGCTTCCGTCAGCCAGGTGCGGGCGTTGAGCTCGCTGCCGCGCGGGCTGCGCACTTCACGGATGTTGTGGCGAGGATCGGTCATGATTGTTCCTTTCGAGTGAGGTGCACCGCGCGTCAGCGTTCGGCCCAGGCGATCGCGGTTTCCAGGATCTTCTTCAGCGTGACGCGGATCGGCGCCGCGAATTCGGCCTCGTAAGGCACCGGCCAGTTAGCCGGTTCGCCCTTGCCTTCGGGCTCGCGCATATAGCCGCGGTTGGAGAGTTCCATCTGCAGCGCGTGGACGCCGGCTTGCGGCTGGCCGAAATGGCGCGTGATCCAGCCGCCCTTGAAGCGGCCGTTGACGACGTAGCTCTCGCCGGTTTCGGCGAGGATCTGGCCAACCGTCGCCTGCAGCGTCGGATCGGCGCTCTTGCCGTCATTGGTGCCGAGATTGAAGACCGGCAATTTGCCTTCGAAAAGGCGCGGCAGCACCGAGCGGATCGAATGGCAGTCATAGACGACGACCTTCCCATGCAAAGCGTGCAGCCTGTCGATCTCAGCCTGCAGGGCGGCATGATAGGGTACGAAGAACTTCTCGCGGCGCTCGTCGATCTCAGACGGCCCCGGCTCTTCACCCTTGCGGTAGAGCTGATCGCCGTCAAAGGTCTCTGTCGGGCAGAGCCCGGTCGTCGTCTGGCCGGGGTAGAGCGAAACGCCGGACGGATCGCGGTTGACGTCGATAACGGTGCGCGAAATCGCCGTATGCACGACCGTCGCGCCGAGGCTCTCGGCGAAGTCATAAAGCTTGTCGATCCACCAGTCGGCGTCACGGCGGCCGAGCCAGGGCGAGACCAGCCGGCTGTCGAGGCCGGCGAGATCGATGCCGGTATGCGGGATCGAAACCAGCAGGGGTGCTGTGCCTTGGGTGACGGTGAGCCAGGAGGGTGAGGTCATCGGAAGTCTCCGCGCGAAGGAACGCGACTTTGCAATCGTCCTTGAACACCGACTTCGGTTTTTATCGCTCGCAACGCATTTTGTTCTTGCTTTGTGCCGGCAGCTATGCTACTAAATTCGGTATGGTGCTGATTCGGCCCGACGACCCGCCTTTGAGGCGGGTTTTTTGTTTCTGGATTTGAAAGTTTCGGTGTTGCCGGGCTGAGGTTGGCGGGACAGCGCCCCCCTCTGTCCTGCCGGACATCTCCCCCTCTAGTGGGGAGATTGGCAGCTTCGGCGCCTCGCTCAGTCCTGCAACGCTGGAGATTGGCGAAAGCCGAGACGACAGCCAATCTCCCCCCTGGAGGGGGAGATGTCCGGCAGGACAGAGGGGGGCGCGACAGAACGCGGCCTGTGACGGTGAACCGTCTCACGACGTCACCCCCGGCAGCTTTACCGCGCTTGCCGCTTCGACCGCCGCGCCGCTGCGTATCATGGCGATGGCCTTCTCCATGTCGGGGTGGAAGTGCCGGTCGTTGTCGAGATGGGGCACCTCTGCCCTGACCAGCCGGCGCACCGCCTCCAGTGCCGCGCTCGAGGCCAGCGGTGCGTGGAAATCGCAGCCTTGCGCGGCGGCCAGCAATTCGATGCCGATGACGGCCGTCGCATTCTCGACCATGCCGATGAGGCGGCGCGCGCCATGCGCCGCCATCGAGACATGGTCTTCCTGGTTGGCCGAGGTCGGGATCGAATCGACGCTGGCCGGATAGGCCTTTTGCTTGTTTTCAGAAACCAGTGCTGCCGCCGTGACCTGAGGGATCATGAAACCGGAATTCAGACCCGGCTTGGGCGTGAGAAAGGCCGGCATGCCCGACAGCGCCGGATCGACCAGCATGGCGATGCGCCGCTCCGACAGCGAGCCGATCTCGCAGACGGCGAGTGCGATCATGTCGGCGGCGAAGGCGACCGGCTCGGCATGGAAATTGCCGCCCGAAAGTGCGGAGTCGTCCTCGGCAAAGATCAACGGATTGTCGGTGACGCCGTTGGCCTCGGTGCCGAGCGTCTCGGCGGCCTTGCGGAGCACGTCGAGTGCTGCGCCCATCACCTGCGGCTGGCAGCGCAGGCAATACGGATCCTGCACACGCTCGTCGCCGACGCGGTGCGATTCACGGATGGCGCTGCCGGCCATCAAATTGCGCAACGCCTCGGCCGTCTCGATCTGGCCGCGATGTTTCCTGAGCAGATGGATGCGTGGATCAAACGGAGCGTCGGAGCCCTTGGCGGCATCGGTCGACAGCGCGCCGGCGACCAGTGCCGACTGGTAGAGCACTTCCGCCTCGAACAAAGCGGCAAGCGCATAGGCGGTCGAAAACTGGGTGCCGTTGAGCAGCGCCAGGCCTTCCTTGGCGCCCAGTGTCACCGGCTCCAGGCCGTGCGAAACGAAGGCGACCTTGGCGGGAAAGCGGCCATGCGGGGTAAAGCACTCGCCGACGCCGATCATCACGGCGGTCATGTGCGACAGCGGCGCAAGGTCGCCGGAAGCGCCGACCGAGCCTTGCGCCGGCACCACGGGGATAACGTCGTTGGCCAGCATCGCCTCGAGCAGTTCGATCGTCCGCGGCCGCACGCCGGAGGCGCCCTGTGCCAGGCTGGCCAGCTTCAGCGCCATCATCAGCCGGCAGATTGCGACGGGCATCGGCTCGCCGACGCCGGCAGCATGGGACAGCACGATGTTTCGCTGCAACGTTTCCAGATCGGCGGTGGGGATGCGGACGCTGGCCAGCTTGCCGAAGCCGGTATTGATGCCATAGACCGGCTCGCCCTTGGCAACGATCCTGGCGACGGCCTCGGCGCTGGCCTTGATCTTCGGCCGGCAGGCATCGTCGAGCCTCAGTGCGGCGCCGCGATAGATGGCGCGCCAATCGGCCAGCGTGGCATTGCCCGGCCTTAGCTTGAGTTCGGTCATTGTCCCCTCCAGATGCGAGCATGCAGCGGGTTGAAGCCCATGCGGTAGACGAGTTCGGCCGGGCGCTCGACGTTCCAGATCGCCAGATTGGCGGATTTTCCGGCCTCCAGCGTACCGGTCTGTCCAAGCAGCCCGAGCGCGCGGGCAGCCTCGCGGGTAACCCCGGCAAGGCATTCATCGACGGTCAGGCCGAACAACGTCGCGGCCATGTTCATGGTCAGCAGCAGCGAGGTCAGCGGCGACGTGCCGGGATTGTTGTCGGTGGCAACGGCCATCCTGACGCCATGCTGGCGAAACAAGGCGATCGGCGGCTTCTTGGTCTCGCGGATGAAGTAGTAGGCGCCGGGCAGGATGGTCGCCAAGGTTCCGGCCTTCGCCATCGCCGCCGCACCCGCCTCGTCGGTGTATTCGAGGTGGTCGGCCGATAGCGCACCATAGCGCGCCGCAAGTTCGGCGCCATGCAGATTGGACAGCTGGTCCGCATGGAGCTTGACCGGCAGGCCCGCCGCCTTCGCGGCATCGAACACGCGGGCGATCTGCTCCGGCCAAAAGGCAATGCCTTCGCAAAAACCGTCGACGGCATCGGCCAGGCCCTCGGCAGCGACGGCCGGCAAAATCTCGTTGGCGACAAGATCGATAAAGGCGTCCTTGTCGCCTTTTGCTTCGGGCGGCAGTGCATGAGCGCCGAGGAAAGTGGTCCTGACCGTCACCGGCCGCTCACCGCCCAGCCGTCGTGCGGCGCGCAGTGACTTCTGCTCGTTTTCGAGGTCGAGACCGTAGCCGGATTTGATCTCGACGGTGGTGACGCCTTCGGCGATCAGCGCATCGAGGCGCGGCAGCGACTGGGCGACCAGCTCGTCCTCGCTGGCGGCGCGCAGTGCCTTGACCGAGGAAACGATGCCGCCGCCGGCCTTGGCAACCTCTTCATAGCTAGCGCCGGCCAGCCGCATCTCGAATTCATTGGCACGGTTACCGGCGTGGACCAGATGAGTGTGGCAGTCGATCAGGCCGGGCGTGATCCAGCGGCCTTCGCAGTCGATCGCCTCGGCGCCTTTGCTAAGTGCTGCCGGCATGTCGGCTTGCGGCCCAGCATAGACGATCCGGCCGTTGCGCACGGCGATTGCACCGTGCTCGACAACGCCTGACCCGGGGCTGCTTTCGGCCATGGTCGCGAGGCGCGCATTGCGCCAGAGGCGAACCTCCCCTGCCCGGCTTTTGCTCTCTGCAGCCATCATCTTTTCCGTTTCAATAGGTGACGATTATGTATATACATATGAAAAGGCACTGCAAGCGCTATCATCGCACGGCAGACCGGGATTTGGAGAAAAACGTGACAGCAATCTTTGCGGAACAGGCGCTTCTGCCCGACGGCTGGCACAGCAATGTGCGGATCGTCATCTCCGACGGCAGGATCGCCACGGTCGAGGCGAATACCTCGCTCCTGCCTGGCGACGAGCGCCGTGCCATCCTTTTGTCCGGCATGCCGAACCTGCACAGCCATGCCTTCCAGCGCGGCATGGCCGGCCTTGCTGAATTGCGCGGCCCTTCCGCCGACAGTTTCTGGAGCTGGCGCGAGGTGATGTACCGTTTCGCGCTGTCGATGACGCCGGACCAGGTCGAGGCGGTCGCGGCCCAGCTCTATGTCGAGATGCTGGAGGCCGGGTTCTCGCGCGTCGGCGAGTTTCACTATCTCCACCACGACCGTGACGGCCGGCCCTATACTGACATCGCCGAGATGGCGCAGCGCATCGTTGCCGCAGCGTCCGAGACAGGCATCGGGCTGACTTTGCTGCCCGTCTTCTACGCGCATTCCTCTTTCGGCGGCGCTGCGCCAAATGAAGGCCAGCGCCGGTTCATCAACGATATGAACCAGTTCTCGCGGCTTGTTGAGAAATGCCGCGAATCCATTCGCGCGCTGAATCAAGGCGTCGTGGGCGTCGCCCCGCACAGCCTGCGTGCGGTGACACCGGAGGAACTGGAAAACATCACGGTGATGGCGCCGGAGGGGCCTATCCACATCCACATCGCCGAGCAGATGAAGGAGGTCGAGGACTGCCTTGCCTGGTCCGGGGCGCGGCCGGTCGAATGGCTGCTTGCCAACGCCAAGGTCGACCGGCGCTGGTGTCTCATCCACGCCACCCACATGACCGACACCGAGACGACCGATTTGGCGAAAAGCGGCGCCGTTGCCGGTCTCTGCCCGATCACCGAGGCCAATCTCGGCGACGGCACCTTTGCCGCGTCCTTGTTCATGCAGCATGGCGGCCGCTTCGGCATCGGCTCGGATTCAAACGTACTGATCGGCCTGCCGGACGAGTTGCGGCAGCTCGAATATTCGCAGCGCCTCGCCCACCGCGCCCGCAACGTGCTGGCGGTGGCCGGCGGCTCGACCGGCCGTGCTTTGTTCGATGCCGCGCTCGATGGCGGCAGTGCCGCGCTGGGCGCCGGCCTCTCGCAGATTGCAGCAGGTGCCTCGGCCGATTTCGTCTCGCTCGACGGCAAGCATCCATCGCTGGCCGGCAAGACGGGCGATGCAATCCTTGATGCCTGGATTTTTGCCAACGGCACCAAGGTCGATTGCGTCTGGGTGCATGGCAGGAAACTGGTCAGCGGCGGCATGCACGCCAGGCGCGATGCCATCGCCGAGCGCTTCCGCAAGGTGATAACGGCGCTTTCGGCATGAGCATGATCGGGACAATAAGCGCGGATTCCGGAAGCGCGGACGGCGGCGAGGTTCTTTCGCTGCACCAGCGCATCCTGTCGGACATCAGCGAACGGATCCTGTCGGGTGCCTGGGCGCCCGGCCACCGCATCCCGTTCGAGCATGAACTGACGGCCGAATACAGATGTTCGCGCATGACAGTGAACAAGGCGCTGTCGCAACTGGCCAAGGCCGGGCTGATCGAGCGCCGGCGTCGCTCGGGCAGTTTTGTCCGCCAGCCGCAGTCGCAGGCAGCCGTTCTCGAAATCCACGACATCCGGATCGAGGTCGAGGCACTTGGCCTGCCCTACCGCTACGAGCGCATGGCGCGAAACAGAAGGCGCAGCAGCGCCGACGACCGCGCCCTGCTGGAACTCGACGTCGCCGGGCCCGTGCTGGTGCTGGAATGCCGGCATTTCGCCGGCAAGCGGCCGTTCGCCCACGAGCAGCGGCTGATCAACCTGGCCGCCGTGCCGGAGGCTGCCGAAGAGGCGTTTTTCGACACGGCGCCCGGTCCGTGGCTGATCGGGCGCGTGCCGTGGAGTGCCGCCGAGCATCGGATTCGCGCCGTTGCCGCCGAAAAGCACATCGCGGCGGCGCTCGACATCGAGACCGGTGCGCCGTGTCTGGTGATCGAGCGGCGGACATGGAGCGCCGAGCACCCCGTCACCCATGTCCGCTTCACCTATGCGGCAGAGAACCACACGCTGGTGGCGCGGTTCACGCCGTCAAGGGGGTAACCCTCCCCCTCAAGGCAGGGCAATCGCATTTGGATTCTTACGAAGATGGACCCCCACCCTAACCCTCCCCACAAGGGGGAGGGAACGCTGCCGCCCGCCCTTACTTCCCCTTTTGGCGCCGAAAGGCAGGCAATTTGCCGAGGTCAGCGCCAACGAAAGTCTCCCTCCCCCTTGTGGGGAGGGGCTAGGGGTGGGGGTACGTCGTAGAGCGAAAGCCTCGGCTTTCCATCTGCGATAGCCCTGCCCCTCAAGGGGAGGGTCGCGGAGCAAATTGCCGCATGGCGGCATTTGTGACGCGGGTTGGGGTCGGTGCAACCTCGCCGACCCCACCCAGTCTCGCAGTCTCCGCTTCGCTCCGACTACTCGCCGACCCTCCCCTTGAGGGGGAGGGTTAGGAGCCGCGCCTCAAATCGCCGCGGTAACAATAATCTCGACCAGATATTCCGGTCCGGCAAGCTTGGCTTCGCCGGTGGCGCGGGCCGGCGTGTTGCCTTGCGGTACCCATTTGTCCCACTCCGCGTTCATCTCGGCAAAGGTGCTCATGTCGGCCAGCCAGATGATCGCCTGCAGGATCTTGGTCTTGTCGGTGCCGGCCTTGGCCAGCAATTCGTCGATCGCCGCCAGAATGTCCCTGGTCTGGGCACCGACGTTTCCGCCCGGCTTGCCGACCTGACCGGCCAGATAGACGGTGTTGCCGTGGATGACGATCTGGCTCATGCGCGGGCCTACATCGATACGACGAATGCTCATTGGATATTCCTTCTCCTCTTGTCGCTGCGCCTGTTTAGGGGCCGGGTTCGCCGGGGGCAAGGCCGCTCGAGTGGAACTTCTTGAGCCAAGCCAAAGCACACAACAAGACGGCCGGGCCGCAATTCCGCCCGATTGGCTTGTTGACTAATGTAATAACATCACATATCGAATCCGCCCCTGCAGCACCGATCATCGCCCCATGGATCGTCACATGAGCCAAACCTGCCTGACCTTCCGCGACCTGACGCTGGGCTACAATAGCCATCCTGCGGTCCACCACCTCAATGGTACAATCCGCAAGGGATCGCTGACGGCGGTCGTCGGCGCCAACGGCTCCGGCAAGTCGACGCTGATGAAGGGCATTGTCGGCGTCCTGAAGCCGATGGCCGGCACGGTGATCCGGGCGCCCGGCGTACGCGCCGCCTATCTGCCGCAGCAATCGGAGCTCGACCGCTCCTTTCCGGCCCGGGTCGTCGACCTGGTTTCGCTTGGCCTGTGGCCGCGGCGCGGCATGCTCGGCCGCTATACAAGGGAAGACCGCGACTCGGTCAGCAAGGCGCTGATGGCCGTCGGCCTAGGCGGTTTCGAGAAGCGGCCGATCGACACACTGTCGGGCGGCCAGCTGCAGCGCACGCTGTTTGCCCGCGTGCTGTTGCAGGATGCCGAGCTCATCCTGCTCGACGAGCCGTTCAACGCCGTCGATGCCAAGACGGTCGGCGACCTGATCGCGCTGATCAAGCGCTGGCACGGCGAGGAGCGCACGATCATGGTTGTGGTCCACGATCTCGATCTGGTGCGGCAGAATTTCCCCGAAACACTGCTCCTGGCGCGCCAGCCGATCGCCTGGGGCGAGACCAGGGAGACGCTGCAGCCGGAGAATCTGTTGCGCGCGCGCCGCTTCCACGAAGCCTGGGAGGACAACGCGCCATGGTGTGAGCCCGGCGAGCATGATCACGAGCACAGTGGCCACGAGCACGGCCATGACCACGACCATTATCACGGCTCCGGGCCGAGGGCGGCATGATGGAGGTGCTTTACGGTCTGTTCGTCGCTCCTTTCGCCGACTACGCCTTCATGCAGCGGGCGCTTGCCGGTTCGATGATGCTGTCGCTCGGCGCCTGCCCGGTCGGCGTGTTCCTGATGCTGCGGCGCATGAGCCTGTCCGGCGATGCCATGGCGCATGCCATCCTGCCGGGTGCCGCCGCCGGCTTCCTGTTCTATGGCCTGGAGATCCTGCCGATGACGATCGGCGGACTGATCGCCGGCATCATCGTGGCGCTCGGCGCCGGCGCCGTCTCGCGCTTCACCATCCAGCGCGAGGACGCCTCGATGGCGGCCTTCTATCTGATTTCGCTGGCCATCGGCGTGCTCATGGTGTCGATCCGCGGCTCCAGCGTCGATCTCATGCATGTGCTGTTCGGCACCGTGCTGGCGCTCAACAACGAGGCGCTGACGCTGATCGGCGGCATCGTCGTGGTGACGCTGGTCAGCCTCGCCATCTTCTGGCGGGCGCTGGTCGCCGAATGCCTCGACCCTTTGTTCCTGCGCTCGGTCAGCCGGATGGGCAGCCCGGTGCATTTCATCTTTCTCGGCCTCGTCGTGCTCAACCTCGTCGGCGGCTTCCAGGCGCTCGGCACCTTGCTGTCGGTCGGGCTGATGATGCTGCCGGCAGCGGCGGCCCGCTTCTGGACCTCGCGCGTCGAGCCGATGTGCGTGCTGGCCACAGTAATCGGCTTTGCCTCCTGTATTGCCGGGCTGCTGTTGTCCTACCATGCGTCATTGCCGTCCGGCCCGGCCATCATCCTGTCCGCCGGCGTCGTCTATTTCGCCTCGATCCTGTTCGGCACGCGCGGCATCCTGCGCGCCCGCATCGTCCATCACCGCCACAGAACTGCCTGATCCCAACAAAGGAGAACCTAGTCCATGCTGAAATCGATCCGCGCCGCTTTGGCCGTGAGCGTTATAACATTAACCGCCTTTGGCGCATCTTCGGCCTTCGCAGAGCCGTTGAAGGTGGTCGCCAGCTTCACGATCATCGCCGATTTCGCCAAGAATGTCGGCGGCGACCGCATCGATCTGACCACCATCGTCGGGCCTGACGGCGACGCCCACGTCTACGAGCCGAGCCCCGCCGATGCTGTGACGATGGCCAAGGCCGACATCGTGCTGGTCAACGGCCTGCATTTCGAAGGTTTTCTGCAGCGCCTGGTCGACGCCAGCGCCACCAAGGCTTCGATTGCCGTGCTGACCAAGGGGGTCACGCCGATCAATTTCAAACCCGAATTCGCCGAGGCCGATGCCGCCGAAGGCGCGGAAACCGATGGCGGCAAGACGGTCACCGACCCGCATGCCTTCCAGTCGATCGCCAATGCCAAGATCTATGTGAAGAACATCGCCGACGCCTTTTGCACGGCCGACGCTGCGGGTTGCGACAGCTACAAGGCCAATGCAGCCGCCTATACGCAAAAGCTCGAGGCGCTTGAGGGCGAAGTGCAGGCGGCGATCCAGTCGATCCCGCAGGAGAAGCGCGTCGTCATCACCTCGCATGACGCCTTCGGCTATTTCGAGCAGGCCTACGGCTTGACGTTCCTGGCCCCGGAAGGCGTGTCGACCGAGTCGGAGCCCTCCGCCGCCGACGTCGCCAAGCTGGTCAGCCAGGTGAAACAGGACAAGGCGGCGGCGATCTTCGTCGAGAACATCACCAACCCGCGGCTGATCGAGCAGATCGCCAGCGAGACCGGCATCAAGGTGGGCGGCACGCTCTATTCCGATGCGTTGTCGCAGCCCGACGGCCCGGCCGCGACCTATATCGACCTGATGCACAACAACATCGCCCAGATCAAAGGCGCGATCCTCGGCAGCTGAGCTGTCTAGTCACTCCATCCGGTCGGGCTGAAATTGCCCGGCCGGATTTCTGTCTAATGGCGGTTGCCGACCGGGTCAGGGAGTGGCAAGACTGCCGCTAACCAGATTGCGAGGACACCGCCATGGAATACCGTCAGATCAGCGAGGACTATTCGGTCTCGGGCCAGATCCAGCCCGAGGATGTCGCCACCATCAAGGCCGCCGGCTTCAAGAGCGTGATCTGCAACCGGCCGGACGACGAGCAGCCCGGCCAGCCATCGGCCGACACCGTCAAGGCGGCGGTCGAGGGCGCCGGGCTCGCCTTCCGCTACATCCCTGTCATCAGCGGCCAGATCACGGCCGAGAATGTCGAGGACCAGGCCGAGGCACTGGATGAGCTTGATGGCCCGGTCTTCGCCTATTGCCGTTCCGGCGCCCGCTGCACCAATCTCTATGGGCTGATCAAGCAGTCGAAGGGGTGAACGGCCTCACGTTCCGAGCGGAAGAAGTCAAGTTCCGCACTGTGGCGATCCTTCACACCCCCCTCTGTCCTGGGTGCTGTCCCTCCGCCATATCTAACGAAAAGCCGTCTGGGCTAAATCGGCAGCGCGCCGGTTTCCTTCAATGTCTCAAGCACAATCGCCGTCTTCACATGCTGCACGGATTCGTGCGGCAGCAGCACGCCGTTGACGAATTCCGACAATGATTTGAGATCGGGCGTCACCACTTTCAATATATAATCCATCTCGCCGGTCAGCGCGTGCGCTTCCTGCACTTGCGGCAGCCGCGCCACCAATTCGCCGAAGCGCCGCGCATTGTCGCGGTTGTGGGTGGCGAGCGTCACCGAGATGACATTGACCAGGGAAAAACCGAGCTTGTCGCGGTCGAGCACCGCCCGGTAGCCCTTGATATAGCCGTCCTCCTCTAGCCGCTGGCGACGACGCGAGCATTGCGACGCCGACAGGTTCACCCGTTCCGACAGATCGTTGTTGGTCAGCCGTGCATCGCCCTGCAGCAGAGCCATTACCTTGCGGTCAAACCGGTCGATGCGCGCGTCATCCATGGATTTTTCCAAACATATGCACAATTCACGCATTATCTGATCATTTCAAGCGTTTGAATGCAAGCACCATGCACCGCGTCCGCGTTATCATTGTGTTGAGATGGCTTTTCCCGGCCAACAACAGCTTTGGAGGACACTGCCATGGGTCCCTTCCCGCACGACGCACCGCCCGCCACGATCAGCAAAACCAATCCCGCCGGTACCGACGGCTTCGAGTTCGTCGAATTCGCGCATGCCAAGCCGGAAAAGCTCGCCGAGTTGTTCACCCGCATGGGCTATGTGCCGGTGGCCAAGCACCGCAGCAAGGACATCACCGTCTGGCGGCAGGGCGACATCAACTATGTCGTCAATGCCGAACCCGGCTCGCATGCCATGAAATTCGTCGACAAACACGGCCCTTGCGCCGCCTCGATGGCGTGGCGGGTGGTCGATGCAAGGCATGCCTTCGATCACGCGGTGGCCAAGGGCGCGACGCCCTATGAAGGCAACGACAAGACGCTCGATGTGCCGGCGATCGTCGGTATCGGCGGGTCTCTGCTCTATTTCATCGAAACCTACGGCGAGAAGGGCTCGGCCTATGATGCCGAGTTCGACTGGCTGGGCGAGCGTGACCCGAAGCCGGAAGGCGTCGGCTTCTATTACCTCGACCACCTCACCCACAATGTCTATCGCGGCCAGATGGACAAATGGTGGGATTTCTATCGCGACCTGTTCGGCTTCAAACAGATCCATTTCTTCGACATCGACGGCAAGATCACCGGCCTGGTCAGCCGCGCCATCACCTCGCCCTGCGGCAAGATCCGCATTCCGCTCAACGAGTCCAAGGACGAGACCAGCCAGATCGCCGAATATCTGAAGAAGTATAATGGCGAGGGCATCCAGCACATCGCCGTCGGCACCGACGACATCTACGGCGGCACCGACAGGCTCGCCGCCAACGGCCTGAAGTTCATGCCGGGCCCGCCGGAGACCTATTACGACATGTCTTATGCCCGCGTGAACGGCCATGAAGAGCCGATCGAGCGCATGAAGAAGCACGGTATCCTGATCGACGGCGAAGGCGTCGTCGACGGCGGCACGACCAAGATCCTGCTGCAGATCTTTTCCAGGACAGTGATCGGCCCGATCTTCTTCGAGTTCATCCAGAGGAAGGGCGACGAAGGCTTTGGCGAGGGCAATTTCCGCGCCTTGTTCGAATCGATCGAGCAGGACCAGATCAAGCGCGGCGTGCTGAAGGTGCAGGCGGCGGAGTAGGCTGCACCAGACTTCTTGCGATTCGGTCAGTAGTAGCTCAGACTCTGGCCATGAACATTCCAATCGCAGAGGCCAAGGCAAGATTGTCGGAACTCGTCAGCCGCGCGGAAGCTGGCGAAGAGATTGTGATTACCCGTTACGGCAAAGTCGCGGCTCGCCTCGTGCCGCCGGCCGTGCCCGAGTCCCTCCCTCGCATCGGCGCCATGAAGGGCAAAATCAGGATTGCCGACGATTTTGACGAACTCGGTCCCGAATGGGACGGGTATGCCAAATGACGCTGTCACAGGCAAACGTCTATTTGGCGAGGCCGGCGGCTTTGCGCAGAATGTCGTTGATGCGGCTCTGCCAGCCGGGGCCGCCGGCACGAAAGCGGGCGACTACGTCACTGTCGAGACGGAGTGTTACCTGCTTCTTCGGATTATCGAGAGCCGGCCGGCCGCGCGAACGGCGAATGCTTTCGGCAAGCTCAGGGAACGCTTCGGCGAAAGGACGAGCGTTTCGAAAATCCTCCTCTGTCCATTCCGGATTCTCCGAAACGGCTTCCCAGTCTTCTTTGCTGTAGCCGCGACCAGCTTCGAACTCGGTGCGCACGTTACGCTTTGCCATTGAACAATCTCCTTTCCGCGGGACTTGCCGGGCGCATCGAAATTATCGAGATGCCCTCGGAACCGAGCCGGGCAACCACCGCAACGATGCCATCGATGATCCGGCCAATTGCCATGAGACGTCCGGCCTTGGCAGTGCGGATTGTCGAGGCAAGAAAAACTCGTCATCAAGCGCCGCAAAATCCAAGCCGTGCCTGTCAATGTTGGCCAACCGTTTTGGTTCGTCCCAAACGATCTTCATCAGAATTTATGTACCTACAATAATTAAGTCAATAATTTTCGTAACTACAACTAATTGCGACCTTCGAGCACCAACCTCTCGACCTCGGCTTTCCTGAGTGTCAGATCATAATCGAGGAAAAACTCGTCGAGTTGCGGCGGTTTCACCGAGGTGCCGGACTGCATCGCGTGCACCTGGCCGCGATGATGGATGTCGTGGATGAAGAGATGGGCGAGCAGATCGCCGATCCGTTCCGGTATCATGCCGTCCTCGCGCCGGTCGGTGAGAACGCGGCGCTCGAGATCGTCCGCCGACAGGCGGTCGCAAAAGGCGATCAGCCGCCGATCGGCCTCCGCCTGTGCAACAAAAAGCGCCTTGGCATCATTGAACGGCACAAAATCGTCATGGGCGGCGGCGCCGACGCCGCCCTCTTCGAGAAAATCGAGATAGAGGTGATCGACCGCCAGGATGTGGTTCAGCGTTGCCTTGATCGACGGAAAGAAGCTCGTCCGTTCGGCTTCGAATTCGCCGGGCTCAAGCTGCAGCACGGCGCGGTAGAGCCGGTCGTTGGACCACAGATTGTTGGCTGCCATGCGCCGGAAATGGTTCAGCAGGTCCATGACTTCACGGCGCGACCCGGAATAGCGACACACCCGCCCATAGAAGCGCAAACCCAGCCAAAACAATTAGCAGCAGCCCGATCATGTGCCGCCGCATGGCTTGCGTTTCCTGGTCCAGCGCGACATTCGTGTTGGTGACGGTGTGAAACATCATCGCCTTGCGCGGAAAGCCGCTGCGGTTGGTCAGGCCTGGCGAGCGCGCCTCGATGCGATAGCTCAGGCGGATCGCCAGGATGAAGATCGCCAGCATGACAAGGGCCCAGACACCGCACAGTAGATAGAATGTCTCGCCCGTCATTCTCTTGCCCCCTCGTACTTCTCGACCCTCTGCTCGATGGCGCCGAAGATCGAATGCCCACCCCTGTCCTTCATCTCGATGCGCACGCTATCGCCAAAGCGCAGGAACGGCGTTTTCGGTTCGCCGGTTTCGATGGTCTCGATCATACGCAGCTCGGCGACGCAGGAATAGCCGGCGCCGCCCGCCGAGACAGGCTTGCCCGGCCCGCCGTCGAGCTTGTTGGAGACGGTGCCCGAACCGATAATGGTGCCGGCGGCCAGCGGCCGCGTTTTTGCGGCGTGAACAATCAGCGCCGGAAAGTCGAAGGTCATGTCGATGCCGGCGTTCGCCCGGCCGAACGGCTTGCCGTTGAGATCGACCAGCAGCGGCAGGCTGACCTTGCCGCCGTCCCAAGCATCGCCCAGCTCGTCCGGCGTCACCGCAACCGGCGAAAAGGCCGATGACGGTTTCGACTGGTAGAAGCCGAACCCCTTGGCGAGCTCGGGTCCGGTCAGGCCGCGCAGCGTTACATCGTTGACCAGCATGACGAGCCGGATCGCCGCCCGCGCCTCATCGAGGCTTGCGCCTATCGACACATCGTCGACGATGACGGCGACCTCTCCTTCCATATCGATGCCCAAGGCCTCGTCGGCCATCCGGATCGGGTCGCGCGGTGCGAGAAAGGAGTCTGAGCCGCCCTGGTAGATCAGCGGGTCGGTCCAGAAGCTTGGCGGCATCTCGACGCCGCGCGCCTTTCGCACCAGCTCGACATGGTTCACATAGGCCGAGCCGTCGGCCCATTGATAGGCGCGCGGCAGCGGCGAATGGGCGTCATGCTCGTGAAAGCGGACAGACGGCACCGCATTATTCTCAAGCGATTCGGCCATGGCAGCGAGATGCGGCGCGATGCGATGCCAGTCGTCGAGTGCGGCCTGCAGCGTCCGCACCAGGAACGAAGCGTCGGTAAACCGCGTCAGGTCGCGCGAGACGACGACGAGCTTTCCATCGCGCGTCCCGTCCTTCAATGTGGCAAGCTTCATGCGGTTTCCTCTCCTGGCGCAGCTTTGGCGCTGCTTTGATTTTTTGTTCTACGCATGATCTCTTCCGAAAACCGGTTCCCACTTTTCGGGATCATGCTCCAGCCTCACAACAAGGCCGTCGCGGGCGATCGTCAAGTCGCCGGCCCATGTTTTCCTGACGGCGGCAATCCAGTCGGCTTCGCCGATCTCGGGATCGTCGGCCGGAATGAGGTGGTTGACGACCAGTCTTTTGACGCCTGCGTCGCTGGCGATGCGGCCCGCCTCCTCGGCAAAGCTGTGGCTGGCAAGCAGGTGTTCCCTCAGCCTTGCGCCGTTGCCGGTCTTCGCGACCAGCCGCTCGATACCCACTTCCAGCATGGCCTCGTGGACCAGAATGTCGGCGCCCTCGGCGAAATCCGCCAATGGCGGAAAGAACGCCGTATCCGACGAAAAGACGATGCCTTGCCCCGCATGATCGAAGCGCAGCGCAAAGCAGTCCGTCACCGGCGGGTGGTCGACACGCAGCGCCGATATTTTGAGACCGCGCTCTTCGGCCACCTGGCCTTCACCAAATTCGACGATCGAGACCAGGTCGCGGAGATCCGGCCTGCCTTCATCGGCGATGCGGATCTCGATGTCGAACTCCATCGCCTGGCAAAAGCGCTGCCAATAATGGCCGATGCCGGGCGGGCCGAACAAAGTGACGGGCGCCGCCAGGCCGGCGGTCCAGGCGGTGTGGATGAGAGGTCCGAGTTCCAGAACATGGTCGGAGTGCAAATGCGTGATGAAGATCAGGTCGAGCGCCTTCAGGCTGATGCCGGCATCGGTCAGCCCGCGCGTTACGCCCAGCCCGCAATCGACGACGATGGTGCGGCCGCCAATCTCCAGCAGCGACGAACTCGGCCACGGGCCGCCCGGCCGCAGCGCCGGGCCACCCTTCGAACCCAGAAGCACCAGACGATCCGTCACGCGACGGCGCTCAAGACCAGTCGCCCTCTGGCGTGCCGTTGAAGCGCTTCTTCAGGCCGGCCCAGCAGTCGATGTAATTGTCCTGCCGGGTTTCGAGCTCGGCGCCATAGCGGGTCACCATTTGCGGAAAGCGCGTCTCGAACATGAAGGCCATGGTGTTGTCGAGCTTGACCGGTTTCAGCTCCGCGCGCGAGGCTTTTTCGAAACCAGACGCATCGGGTCCGTGAGCCAGCATCATGTTGTGCAGGCTGATGCCGCCGGGCACGAAGCCCTCTTCCTTGGCATCGTACTGACCATGAATCAGGCCCATGAACTCGCTCATGATGTTGCGGTGATACCAGGGCGGGCGGAACGTATCTTCGGCGACCAGCCAGCGCGGCGGGAAGATGACGAAATCGATATTGGCGGTGCCTTCCTCGCCGCTCGGCGCGGTCAGCACGGTGAAGATCGACGGATCGGGGTGGTCGAACAGGATCGCACCGACCGGCGAAAAGGTCGCAAGATCATATTTGTAGGGCGAATAATTGCCGTGCCACGCCACCACATCCAGCGGTGAATGATCAATCTCGGTGACGTGGAACTGGCCACACCATTTCGCGATCAGCCGACAGGGCGTGTCCTTGTCCTCGAACCAGGCGCAGGGCGTCTTGAAATCGCGCGGATTGGCCAGGCAATTGGCGCCGATCGGGCCGCGATCCGGCAGCGTCAGCTTGGCGCCGTAATTTTCGCAGACATAGCCGCGCACTTGCGGATCGACCAGTTCGACCTTGAACACCAGGCCGCGTGGCAGCACGGCAATCTCGCCCGGCCTGAGTTCGATAACACCCATCTCGGTGACGAAGCGCAAGGCTCCAACCTGGGGCACGACCAGCAACTCGCCGTCGGCGTTGAAGAAATGATCGTCGACCATCGAGCGATTGGCGACATAGACGTGTGCCGCCATGCCGGTCTGGCCGAGCACGTCGCCGGCGGTGGTGATCGAGCGCATGCCGGCGATGAAATCGGTCGGTTCCTTCGGCATCGGCACGGGGCTCCAGCGATACTGGCCGAGTGCGAGCTGATGGTCGCCGACGTTCGGCGCGCTTTTCCAAAGCGGATAATTCGCCGCTTTGAAGCGACCGGTGTGCCTGACGCTCGGCCTTATCCGATAAAGCCAGGAGCGCTCATTGGTGCCGCGCGGCGCGGTGAAAGGAGAGCCCGAAAGCTGCTCGGCATAGAGGCCGTAGGCCGGCCGCTGCGGCGAGTTTCGCCCTTGCGGCAGCGAGCCCGGCAGAGTCTCGGTCTCGAAGTCGTTGCCGAAACCCGGCATGTAGGAATAGGCCATGGAATCCTCCCGAATTCATGGTCTCGGAGCATCGTTTGCGCATCCGCAAAGATGCTCCGAGTTGACCATACCGGTTTCATTTGTAACCATTGAAAATGTAACCATCAACGGTGATTTCGGCATGAGCCGCCAGCATGCCCAGTCAGGGCCAACCATGGAAATTCTCGAGCTGGAATCCTTCCTGCCTTACCGGCTCTATCGGCTTGCCGATGCCGTCAGCCGCGAATTCTCAAGGATATACAAGGACCGCCACGGCCTGACCCGGCCCGAATGGCGCACGCTTGCGGGACTTGGACAGCACGGCACGATGACGGCGACGGCGCTCGGCGAGCAATCGGCCATGCACAAGACCAAGGTTTCGCGCGCGGTCGCCGAACTCGAGCGGCGCCGCTGGCTGACCCGCACGCCAGACGAGAAAGACCGTCGCGTCGAGCATCTGACGCTGACCAAAGCGGGGCTTGCCGCCTATCGCGAAATGGTGCCGCTGGCGAAGGAGTTCGAGCGCGAGCTGCTGGAGAGGCTTGGTGCGGAAGAGCGGGCGGCGATTGTCAGTGGGGTAGCGGCGCTGGAGGCAAAACTCACAGTGGGTTGAAATCCTCCATGGGTTTGACCGTCGTAGAAATCAGATCGCTATTGCGGCAGGTAACGCTCCTAGACCGTAGTAGGCGCGTTCGGCTACAATGAAGCCTCTGACACGGCTTCGAAATGCTATCGGATCATCGATGTAGCCCAAGAGAAGCTGCGCCTGCGAAGCCGCATGTCTCTGAGCGCTTTCAAACAGCCGCCTTGCCGTTTCAAAATCACCAGCCAAACCGGCCACCACCCCGGCGTGGAAGGCCGCCCACTCGCCGTAGGCGCCCGGCTGCAATTCATTCACGAGGATTGTCGCTGTCGCCTGCACGGAAGGGAACATTGATCGGTGAACCCGATCGATTTCGACGGCCTTCTTGGCCATTTGATCAACCGCGAGCAGAAACTGTGCCGGGCTCTCGAACGGAACGAACTGTCCAATGCGCTGAGGACGATCGAAGGTAACTGTTTCAGGGAGCGAACCCCAGAGCCAGTGGACTGCTACGTTAAGGTAAGTGCCTTTGGACCAAGAGCTGGGCTGGAACTCGACTACACTTAGCCAGAAGCCGCGATCGGCGATCCAGATTCGAGACTTCCCTTTGCGTTGAAATCCGGCGGGCTTCAGTACGATCTTTGCCTGCGAGGCAATGATGCGACCGTGCTCACTATCCGCCATCTTGCACCCCTATATGCCTCACCAATCCATCACCACCTTGCCGGAATTGCCACTCTTCATCGCCTCAAATCCCGAAATATAGTCGTCGATGCCGATGCGGTGGGTGATCAGGCCGCTGACATCGAGAGGACCCTGCACCAGCGCGATCATCTTGTACCAGGTCTCGAACATCTCGCGGCCGTAGATGCCTTTCAGATGCAGCATCTTGAAGATGACCTTGTTCCAGTCGATCTCGAAGCCGGTCGGCGCGATGCCGAGAATGGCAATCTTGCCGCCATTGTTCATGGTGTCGATCATGTCGCGGAAGGCAGGTGCGGCACCCGACATTTCGAGGCCGACGTCAAAACCCTCGGTCATGCCGAGCGCCGGCATGACGTCGCGCAGCTTTTCCTTCGACGCATCGACGACATGCTGGACGCCGAGCTTTTTCGCCAGTGCCAGGCGCACCGGGTTGATGTCGGTGATGACCACTTTTCGCGCGCCGACGCACTGCGCCACCAGTGCACCCATGATGCCGATCGGCCCGGCGCCGGTGACCAGCACGTCCTCGCCGACCAGATCGAAAGACAAGGCCGTGTGGACGGCATTGCCCAGGGGATCGAAGATGGCGGCGATCTCGTCCGGCACATCGTCGGGGATGGGCACGACATTGTGCTGCGGGATCGCAAGGTATTCGCCAAAGGCGCCCGGCCGGTTGACGCCGACGCCGAGCGTGTTGCGGCACAGATGCCCCCTGCCCGCCCGGCAGTTGCGGCAATGGCCGCAGACGATATGGCCTTCTCCGGAAACCCGCTGGCCGAGTTTGTACTCGGTCACCGCCGTGCCGAAATCGGCGACGGTTCCGACAAATTCATGGCCGGTTACCATCGGCACCGGCACGGTCTTTTGCGCCCACTGGTCCCAATTGTAGATGTGTACGTCGGTGCCGCAGATCGCCGTCTTCCTGATCTTGATCAGCACGTCGTTCGGACCGATTTCCGGCACCGGCACTTCTTCCATCCAGATGCCCGGCTCGGCCTTGGCCTTGACCAGCGCCTTCATCATGTTCGACATTCTTTTGTCCCCAGAACCTTAGTCGCTTGAATCTCTTGATCCGGCCGCTCAGGAAATCACGCCGAGTTCGCGACCGACTGCGGCGAACGCCCCAACCGCGCGTTCGATGTCGGCGCCGGAATGGGCGGCCGACATCTGCGTGCGGATGCGCGCCTGGCCCTTCGGCACCACCGGGAACGAGAAGCCGATGACATAGATGCCGCGCTTCAGCATCCGCGCCGCCACTTCCTGCGCCAGCGTCGCGTCGCCCAGCATCACCGGGATGATCGGATGGTCGGCGCCGGCCAGAGTAAAACCGAGCTTGCCCATCTCGGAGCGAAACCGCGCCGCATTGGCATATAGGCGCTGGCGCAACGCATCGCCATTGCGGATCATCTCGAAAACCCGGATCGAAGCGCCAGCGATCGCCGGCATCAGCGTGTTGGAAAACAGATAGGGGCGCGAGCGCTGGCGCAGCCAGTCGACCACCTGCTTCCTGCCCGACGTGTAGCCGCCGGACGCGCCACCCAATGCCTTGCCCAGCGTACCGGTGATGATGTCCACCCTGCCCTCGACGCCGCAATGTTCGGCCGAGCCACGGCCGTTCCTGCCGACGAAGCCAACAGCATGGCTGTCGTCGACCATGACCATCGCATCGTATTTGTCGGCGAGGTCGCAGACGCCTTTCAGATTGGCGATGATGCCATCCATCGAGAACACGCCGTCGGTGGCGATCAGCCGGAACCGACAGTCGCGCGCCTCTTTCAACCGCGCTTCCAGATCGGCCATGTCGTTGTTGGCGTAGCGGAAGCGCTTTGCCTTCGACAGCCGTACCCCGTCGATGATCGAGGCGTGGTTCAGCGCATCGGAGATGACCGCATCCTCCTCGCCGAGCAGCGTCTCGAACAGGCCGCCATTGGCGTCGAAGCAGGAGCCGTAGAGGATGGTGTCCTCCATGCCGAGGAAGTCAGAAATGGTCGCCTCGAGCTGCTTGTGTTCTTCCTGCGTGCCGCAGATGAAGCGCACGGATGCCATGCCGTAGCCGTACCGGTCGAGCGCCTGCTTGGCCGCCTCGCGCAGTTCGGCGCTGTCGGCGAGGCCGAGATAATTGTTGGCGCAGAAATTCAGCACCTTCTCGCCGCCGACCTCGATCTCGGCCGATTGGGTCGAGGTTATCACCCGTTCCGATTTGTAAAGGCCGGCCGATTTCAGTCCTTCAAGCTCGCTGTCGATGTGGGAAAGGAATGCTTCGGTCATGATCAGGCCCTGTTGAGATCGATGAGGACTGTCGCGCCGCGCGGACGAAAAATCCATCGCAAAAGCGACCGCTTCGGTGGCGGCAATGGCACGGCAGAGGCCACGATGTTCAAATGCGGAGGCGCCGCGAAAGATTGCAATAACCACTTTGCGGGTTTCTCGCCACGGTCGCCGCCGCCGGCATGCTGCCGTCCCAAACCTGTTAACACTTTGAAGCCAAAGGTTGTCGCACAAGAATTCGTTGGCGAGAGGGCCGCCTCAGAAAATGTCACAGCAGCCGGTGCACGCCGTTTCGGGCAGGCTCATACTCCTGATCAAATCCGGCTACTGGCTGGCTCTGCTGATCATCGCCGCCATGGTCGTGGCCTCCTTCATCCTGCTGCAGCAGATGATGGCGGCCCAGCAGCACAACCAGGCACTGCTCGATGTGGTCAGCACACAAAAAGCCCTATCGCAGCGCATCGTCTTCCTTGCCGGCGCCACCGGTACCGCCTCACGCGACCAGCAGCCGGCCCTGGTTAGCGCGCTCAAGCAAGCGACGGTGGAGTTCGAGGAGAACTACGATCTGCTGCTCGAACGGACCGCCGCCGATCCGGCGTCGCCGGCAAGGTTCGATCCGAGATCGATCGAGAGCGTACTTTTCGCCAAGCCGTACCATCTCGACTATTTCTCGGTCGGGCTTATCGCCAACGGCGAACGCCTGATCTCGTCATTCGAATCGCGGCTCAACATGGCCGGCAATGGTGGCTACAAAGGCGGAGAGGAGCGCGTCAACCTGAACGCTTCCGTTGCCAACGCAACATTGTCGGGCTATGCCGCACTTGGCCAGCGCATCAGTGCCTTTGCAGACCAGCGATCCGAAACACTTCTCGATCTTAACCGCACATTGTTCTACTCGACCATCGGCGTCATCGTGCTGGTGGCGCTTTTCATTTTCAGGCCAATGTCGAATGCCATCCTGCGCAGGACGCGCGAGCTGGTCGATGCGCGCAATTCCATGGCCTTTATCGCCGTGCATGACGGGCTGACCGGCCTGCACAACCGCACCTTTTTGACCGAGCATTTCGATACGCTGATCAATGCCGCGCGGCGACGGCGTGAACGGGTTGCCGTGGTGCAGTTCGATCTCGACCGGTTCAAGCAGATCAACGACACGTTCGGCCACGCCGCCGGCGATTATGTGCTGGTGGCGGCTGCGCAGCGCATGCGTGATTCGTGCCGTACGTCGGATCTCAACGTGCGGCTCGGCGGCGATGAATTCGTCATGATTCTCAACGGTGCCGGCAGCACCGAGGACATCGATACCGTCGCCCGGCGCATCCTGACCAAGCTCAACAAGCCGATCGTCTTTCGAGGCACGACAATCCATCCGGGCGTAAGTGCCGGGATTGCGGTCTACCCTGTCGACGCCGACAATGCGCAGGATCTGCTCGTCCATGCCGATCTGGCGCTGTATTCCGCCAAGAAGCAGGGCGGCGGCAGCTTGTCGTTCTTCTCCGAGGAGCTGAGGCACGAACTCGATTATCGCAAGCAGCTCGAGCTCGATATCAGGACCGCTATCTCGGAGAAGGCGTTCGAAGTCTATTTCCAGCCGCAAGTCTCGCTGTCGGACGGCGCCATCAGCGGCATCGAGGCTCTGGTTCGCTGGAGACATGCCGAGCGCGGCATGATCGCGCCGGGCGAGTTCATTCCGATCGCGGAAAAATGCGGTCTCATGCCCGAGATCGGCCGCATCGTCATCGCCAAGGCGATCGACGAAGCAGCCGAATGGAACCGCGCAGGCATCGCCTTCGGACGGATCGCCGTCAATGTATCCGGCTCGGAGCTGCGCGAGACAGATTTCGAAGTCTTCCTGTTCGACATGCTGGAGAGGGCTGGCCTGCCAGCGCACAAACTGTCGCTGGAGATCGTCGAATCCGTCATCCTCGACGACGAGAAGACCGGTATCGCGGCAAAGCTGCGGCACATTCGCGCCGCCGGTATCCATCTCGAGCTCGATGATTTTGGCACCGGCTACGCATCGCTCAGCCATGTCAATCCAAACGAGATCGATCGGCTGAAGATCGACCGCCGGTTCGTCCAGAACATCAACGAGAACAGCGGCAACACCAAGATCGTGCGTGCCCTCACCGAGCTCGCCCGCGGTCTCGGCATCTCGATCGTTGCCGAGGGCGCCGAAACCGAAGCCGAGCTCGATTCGCTGATGGCGATCGGCTGCGACCAGGTGCAAGGCTATTCCATCGCTTTCCCGATGCCGCCGGACAGCGTGCGCGAATGGCTGGTGGCGCGAACGCCCAAGAAGGCCAGGCTGACGGTGCTGCAGGGCTGCCGGGCGTAGGAAAGTCGGAACTACTGCAATGGCGGCAGGTTTCTCAGCGGATTGAGCATCGGCACCCCAAGTGGTGCGAAATGACGCTCGTTATCCGTCAGTATCACCAGGCCGTGAACCTCGGCCGTAGCAGCAATCGCTATATCTTCAAATCCCGGCCGATGAGCCCTTGCGCGATCAAGAATAGAACCCGCGGCATGCGCGGCTCGCAAATCGAAGGGCAGAATCCTTGCCCCGTAAAGGTGCTCGACTGCCTGCCACCAGTCGCGTAGCAGCGCGGCCTTTGTGGTCGCGCCGTCGCGCTCCGCCTTCGCTATCCCCGCCGCGATTTCGGACGCAGTCACAACGGATAGGAACAGGTATTCGCTCGCCATATCGAGCCATGCCATCAGCGCCGCCCGATCAACCTTCCTGGCTGGAGCCATTGCCGAGATGATGTTGGTGTCCAGCAGAAACATCAGGGCTGGTCGCCGCGCTACAACGCAACCTTGCGAGCCGGCTTACGGGAACGGGGCGGAATGTCGTCCTTGTCCCCGGGAAAAGCCGCCAGCAGCCGCCCGAAGCTCGGCACCCGAGACAGCCGCTGATAATCTTCGAACGACAGGATGACGGCCTGCTTCCGACCGTGGCGTGTGATAATGGCAGGCTCTCCTGCAACTGCCTGATCGACGACTGCCGAAAGCGTCGCCTTGGCGTCTTTCAACTGAATTTCGCGCATGTTGCCACCCTCGCATATGACTACCATGGTCATATAACATTGCAGACGGCTTGGAACAAGGGTTGCGGTCCAATCGGTATCAACTGACATTGGCCCGCAACGCGGCCAGCACCTGTGCAAACTCTGCCAGCCTGTCGTCGGACAGTCCTTTCCGCAGCCGCTTGTCGAAGGCTAACGCGGCGGTGCGCAATTGCAGGAACAGCGCTTCTCCGGCTTGGGTCAGCTCCACCTGGTGAACCCGGCGGTTCTCGGGATCGCGGCGGCGCATCAGCAGGCCTTGCGTCTCCATGGCGTTGAGGTGGTGGGTCAGCGTTGCGCCCCGGATGCCGATCATGCCGGCGAGCTCGCGTTGGTTGGCCAGCTCCCGCGACTTGACCGACAGCAACGTGACCCAGACCGGCAGCGTGCCGCCTGCCTCGACCAAGGCAGCGTCGAAAGCCTGCGCAACCAGCTTGGCGGTGCGCGCGAGATTCATCCCGATCGGCGGGCGGTCAAAGGGTGTCATGATCCGACACTAGAACAAGGGCAAAGCCTATGGAACCGGCTCGAGCTTATGCGTTGACATCTAATCATTTGATATCTATCGATATGCCTGGCGGTGGGCAAGAGAGGAAATGCGGTCATGCAATATGTCTACATCATCGTCCTCGGCCTTCACGTCATGGCGGGCGTGTTCTGGGCCGGCACCACCATCGCGGTCGCCCGCGAACCGGAGATCAGGGCGGAACGTTTCTTCCGGCCGCAAATGGGCGCAGCCGGCGTGGTTTTCCTCACCGGCTTGCTGCTGTGGTATTTCTTCCACAACGGCTCTTTCGGCTCGATGGAGAAGGTCTTGGCGCTCGGCATCTTGACGGCGTTAATCGCCGCCGGGGTTCAGGGCGCGCTGGTGGGTTCCGCCAGCAGGCAGTTGGCCGGCGCTGATGCGGCGAAGCAAACCCAGTTGCGCGCCAAGATGACAAAGGGCGAACGCATCGCCGGCGGCCTGCTGGTCATCACCGTGTTCTGCATGGCCACCGCCAGGATGTTTTGAGCGTCCTGCCGCAATCGCAAGATCGTACGGTGCCCGGCGATGGCCGGCGGCGTGCGCGGCGCGCAGACCGGACCCGACGTGCCTGGTGGCTCTCCGTACGGAGGTTCGGCTGCGCGCCACCAATCAATCCAAAATATTCCTCAGATTCGCAAGCCGAACCTGATGCCGTCATAGATGGCGGCGTGGATATTGCGTGAGGCTACCGCGTCGCCGATGCGAAAGACGACGAAACCGCCTTGCGGATTGCGCGCAGGAAAGATGTCGCCGCCATTGATCAGTTTTTCGTAATCGATCGCGCCGGCGTTCTTCGACAGCGGCTTCAGCGCCAGGTAGAGATCGTCGAGCGGCAGCGTGCCGTGCTCGACCACCACCTGGTCGACCCGCCGCTCGCCGCGCCAGCCATCGGCGAAGTCGGAGGCGAGCTCGGCGATCAGCTGGTTGCCTTCACGCCGCACAGAACGTAGCCGTGTGTTGATGGTCACCGTGACACCCTTTTCCTGGAAGGCGCGCATGTAGGGCACATGATTCATGCCGCCCATTTCCGGGGCGAAGAAGCGCTCTGGTGAAACCACCTCCAGCCTGGCGCCGCTATTGGCGATCAGTTCGGCGGCACCCATGCCCTGATGGCCGCCATTGTCATCATAGAGCAGCACGTTCTCGGCCGGCTTGACGCTGCCGGCCATGATGTCCCAGCTCGAGGTGACGAGATCGTCGCCCGCCGTCAGAGGCGGGTTCTGCGGCAGGCCGCCGGTGGCGACCACCACCACGTCCGGCGACAGCGCCAGCACATCGTCCTTTTCCGCCCATTTGTCGTAACGGATCTCGACGCCGAGCCGGTCGAGTTCGGCCAGGCGCCAGTCGATGATGCCGATCAATTCCTTGCGGCGCGGGTTTTGCGTTGCCAGCCGCACCTGGCCGCCGGCCTGGCTCGATGCTTCTAGCACCGTCACCTGGTGCCCGCGCTCGGCGGCGACGCGCGCCGCCTCCAGCCCGCCGGCGCCGGCGCCGACGACGACCACCTTCCGCTTCGGTCCCTCGGTTTTCGGAATAATATGGGGGATATCAGCCTCGCGGCCCGTCGCCGCATTGTGGATGCACAGCGCCTCGCCGCCCTCATAGATGCGGTCGAGGCAATAGGTGGCGCCGACGCAAGGGCGGATCTCGTGCTCGCGGCCCTCCATCACTTTTTTGACG
The DNA here is from genome assembly GCF_040317865.1 of Mesorhizobium sp. M1365. Taxonomy (NCBI): domain Bacteria; kingdom Pseudomonadati; phylum Pseudomonadota; class Alphaproteobacteria; order Hyphomicrobiales; family Phyllobacteriaceae; genus Mesorhizobium; species Mesorhizobium sp. M1365. The sequence goes on along the minus strand of NZ_JAMYLG010000021.1, from coordinate 42,551 downwards.
ATATGCGGGTCGGCAATGTGGGCGCGCGTCATGCCGACCATGTCCAGCTTGCCGGTGGCGATGGCGTGACGCGCGGTGGCGACGTCGGAAATCCGCGCCGCATGGAAGGTCGGGAATTTCGTCGCTGCCCTGATCTCGCCGGCAAAGTCGAGATGCGGTGACGACCGCATGCCGGTCACCGGGATGACCTTGGTCAGCGCCGCATCGGTCTCGATCGAGCCACGGATGATGTTGAGGAAATCGACCTTGCCGGAGCCGGCCAGCCGCCTGGCGATTTCGACGCCCTCCTGTTTCGACAGGCCTTTCTCGAAATCCTCGTCGGCGACCATGCGGATGCCGACGACGAACTTTTCGCCGACCGCGGCACGCACCGCGTCGAGCACCATTCCGGTGAAGCGCAGCCGGTTGTCGAGCGAGCCGCCGAAATCGTCGTCGCGCTGGTTGGTGGCCGGCGACCAGAAACCGTCCATCAGATGGCCGTAGGCTTCGAACTCGATGCCGTCGAGGCCGGCAGCCTGGCAGCGCTGCGCGGCCGCCGCATAGTCGGCTACGATGCGCTCGATATCCCAGTCCTCGATAGTCTTGGGAAAGGCGCGATGGGCCGGTTCGCGCACCGGCGAAGCCGACAGCACGGGCAGCCAGTCGGCCTTGTTCCAACCGGTGCGGCGGCCGAGATGGGTGATCTGTATCATCACCTTGCAATCGTGCTCGTGGCAGGCATCGGTAAGCTCGGCGAGCCACGGCACGATGCGGTCGTCATAGACATGCAGATTGCCAAAAGCGGCCGGGCTGTCGCGCGAGACGATCGCCGAACCGGCGGTCATGGTCAGCGCCATGCCGCCCTTGGCCTTTTCGGCATGGTAGAGCCGGTAGCGTTCCTTCGGCATGCCGTCCTCGGAATAGGCCGGCTCATGGCTGGTCGACATCACCCGGTTCTTCAGCATCAGATGCTTGAGCTGATAGGGCTGGAGGAGCGGGTCGTTGCTGGTCATCGTCTTCCTGCTGTTTCAAATTGTGCTAATGAGCGGCAAATTTTGTTTTTACGCATGTCGCTGTCCCAAAATCGCTGCGCAGTTTTGGGCGACATGCAGCAAGGAACCTGCTCATGACCGATACGAAAAACCTCACCCAGCTCGGCACCAACGTCGAGGCGCCACAGAGCCCTGAAGCGGCAGTCCTGGAAACCGTGCCGTTTTCGCGCGGCGACGGCCCGCCGGCCATCGTTCGCTTCACCTGCCCGGAATTCACTTCGCTCTGCCCGGTCACCGGCCAGCCGGACTTCGCCCATATCGTCATCGACTACGCACCCGATGCGCTGCTGGTGGAATCGAAGTCGCTCAAGCTGTTCATGACCTCGTTTCGCAACCATGGCGCCTTCCACGAAGAATGCACCGTCATGATCGGCCGCCGCATCATCGCCGCGACCAAGCCATTGTGGTTGCGCATCGGCGGCTACTGGTATCCGCGCGGCGGCATTCCGATCGACGTGTTCTGGCAAACCGGCGCGCCGCCGGAAGGTGTGTGGCTGCCCGACACCGGCGTCGCCCCCTATCGCGGGCGCGGCTGATCGGACGGAGCGGCTCACCTGATCCCGGTCCGGCACAGGTTGGTCTCCAGGAAAGGCATCACCGCGTCGCGGTACCGCTGTTGGTCATAGCGATAGAGATCAACATGCCGCGCGCCGTCGAACCAGACCAGCTTTGCGGCAGCGCCTGCGGCATCTTTCAGCGCCAGTGTCTGGCTGCGAGCGACAAACGGATCCGAATTGCCTGCTAGCAGCAATATCGGCCGATCAATCGCGCCGATGCGATCGACCGGCCTGACATCATCTACCCCGAAGCCAAGGCGGAGCTGCATCTGCGCCAAGAGGACGGTCGCCTGTACGTCGCGCAACATAGGCAAGGGCGCTCGCAACGCCGTGGTTTCCAGCAAAGTCGCGTAGAGCTGCTCCAGGACATAGGCATCGGCATGCTCCTGCTGAGCGCCAAATACAAAAGCAGCCGCACCGAGCGACGAGCCGATGGCCGCCACCTTGCGACCGGCGAAGCGTTGCCGCGCAAAGGCGAGGATGCGGCTGGCGTCCTGCCGTTCGATGTAACCAAAGCCTCTGATATCGCCGCCGCTTTCGCCATGTCCCGACAGATCGAACAGCACGATCGAGTAGCCGCTTTCGAAAAGCAGCTTCGCTCTTGGAACCATGGCCAGCTTGTTTGAACCGCGTCCGTGTAACAGCACGATTGTTCCGCAACTGTCCTGCCGATCCGCCACCCAACCGGCAAGGTCGGGCGCGCCCTCCTGCTTCAGAACGATGCGCTCCCCCGGTAACCCCACAGGCAGCGTGAAGCTTTGCTGAGGCACGCGGGCCACCGCGCGGCTTCCTGCCTCCCAGGTGACAGCGCAGGCCAGGACGCAAACCGCCGCGAATAAAGCAACCACGACAGGACCTCTTCTCATCGATCGGTCACATGCACTTCGCATCAGTTGAGCGGCAGCCGCCGGTAGCGGCTGGGGTTGTTCGGGTCGCTGAAATGGTGCATCGGCCCGTGTTCGGCAAAGTGCGCTGACCAGCGTTTCATTGCCGCCGGATCAAGTTCGACGCCCAGCCCGTCACCCTCCGGCACGCGCACCGTATTGCCCGTCTGGCGGAAAGGACCGTCCTTGATGACATCGCCGATCTGCCAGCGAAACAACGACTGCGATGCTTCGGTGATCCACGGTGTCGCCGCCACGACGTGCAGATAAGCCGATGTCATGATGCCGAGATCGTTCGAATAGCACCAGAACCCCTTGCCCATCGCCTCACAGGCGGCGATGAATTTCAGAGTTTTCGACAATCCGCCGAGTGCTGCGAAATTGCAGACGAAGTAATCCGGCGCACCGAGCGCGACTGCCCGTCTGAGATCCGGGATGTGCGTCGAGAACGGAATGCGCGAATGCTGGCGCAGCGCAGCCATCTCCTCGAAGGTCGCGACCGGATCCTCGTAGTTGCGGATGTTGAACGGCTCGATCTCGCGCAGCACCCAGCGCGCTGTGGTCAGCGACCACTGCATGTTGGAATCGAGTTTGATCTGGGCTTTATCGCCAAGCGCCTCGCGCAGCATGCGCACTGTCCTGATCTCGAGCTCGGGATCGCCCATGATCAGCTTGCCCTCGAAAATCGTCGAGCCGTGCTGTTCTCGCATGCCGAGACAGTAGTCGACGATCGCTTCGGCGGTCATCTCGCCGCCGGCTCCGCCGTGAGCGGGGCGAAAGGCGAAATATTCCGAAAACGGAATGTCCTTGCGCACCGCGCCGCCGAGCAGCTTGTAGAGCGGCATGCCGAAGACCTTGCCTCTTATATCCCACAGCGCCAGTTCGACGGCGCCGAACGCCACCGTGGCTGCATTCTCGCCGGTGTTGGCGGTAATCTGCCAGGGCGGCACACAGCGCGCCTCGCAGTCGGCGATGTCGAGCGGATCGGCGCCAATCAGCGCCGGCGCGATCTCGGCCTTGATCACCTCGCCGAAATGCCACCATGGCGCCTCGCCCAGTCCGACCACGCCTTCGTCCGTCTCGACCTCGATGATCGATTTCGAGGCGCCGCCGTAGAGACCAGCCGTCCACCAGAACGGAGCATCGAGCGGGACGTTGACGTGGGTGACGCGGACGTTGGTGATCTTCATCGGTTCCGTTCTCACTCGCACTGGTATTGGCTTAGCGCCCATTCGCCGGTCACCGAGAGCAGGTCCGATATCTTCCAGTCGCCATCGATCTTTTTGAACTTCCATTCCAGCCGGTGCGGATTGCCGGAGACGACAAAAGCGACGACGACCTTGGCCTCGTCGCCCCTGATCGCTTCGATGGTCTTCAGGCTTTTGTCGATCTCCGCCTTTTCGTATTCGGAATTGTCGAGCGCCATGTTGGGATCGAGGCACTCGCCCTGCCCCGACTTCCGCAGCGCGTCGCTCTTGTCCAGCACCGACTTTGCCGGGTCGGTGAAATGGCCCCGCTGAGCCGGATCGACCTCGAGCCCGGCATGCTCGTAGAACGGCTTCACCACCGCCGTCGGCGAGCCCGGCTGCACGGCTGCGGCCGGCGCGTCTTCTGCCGGCGGCGAAACTGCCGGCGGAGGTGCCGCACTGTCGGCCGGCGCGTTTGCGGGCGGCGCGCCGAACAGGCCCTGAGCGGCGGCGCTGCTCAATCCGGCCAGCAGGCACGCAGTCGCCAGAACCCAGGGACGGCAGCGGAGCACGGCATCACTCCGGCGACTGCCCGGCAAGGCATTCGAGCGCACTCAGGGTCCAGCCGCTGGTCTTCGAGGTGATGTCGGCGATCTTCCAATGGCCGTCGATCTTCTTCAACGACCAGACCATTTCGCGTTTGGAATCATCGCCTTCCGGAAAAAGGTTGAACGTCGCCGTCACCTCGGCGCTGTCGCCATCCAGCGTTTCGGCCAGCGTCAGCGTCTTGGCCACGGTCTTCTCGTCATAGTCCTGCGCATCGAGACCAGGGGCGAAGTCGATGCAGGGAACTTCATCCGGATGGTTCTTTGCGGCATTGTCGTTCAGTTCGAACAGTTTCGTCACCGGTGCGGTGAAGCGGTCGCGATATTGCGCATCGGCCTCGAATTTGACCGACGGGACATAAAAGAACTTCACGGCGTTGGCAGCAGGGCCGGCAAACGCGGCCGCCGGCACGGCCATCGAAAGCGCGGCAACAAAAAGTGGCAGTTTCATGGGTGTCCCCGATTGTTCACTGACGGAAGCTATCAGTACCACGCATCTTGCCCGTCGGCTTTCTTGCGGTCCATGAAATCCTGCAACGTCTCGTCTGCTGGCAACTCAGGCGCTCAGCCAGACATCCTGGAGATCCATCTCGAAGGTTTGGTGGACACCGTAGTTCTTCACCTTCTCATTCATGTGGCTGAACAGCTTCTGCCAAAACGGCTGAATGATGACGCCCGAATCCTGCAGGATCTGCTCGATGTCCTTCATGACCTCGCGGCGCTTTTCCACGTCGATGAGCGAAAGAGCCTGCTTGAGCTTGGCGTCGAAATCAGGGTTCGAGTAGCCGGTTTCGTTCCAGGCCTCGCCGGTGCGATAGCCGAGCGCCAACACCTGTACGCCAAGCGGGCGCATGTACCAGATGGTCATCGAATAGGGGTATTTCGTCCAGTCGTTCCAGAAGGTCGACCCCGGCAGCACGGTGCGCTTCACCTTGATCCCGGCATCGCGCAACTGGCCGGCAATAGCGTCGCCGGTGTTCTTTTGCCAATCGTCCTCGACGGTGATCAGTTCATGCTCGAAGTCGTCCTGCCCGGCATCGGCCATAAGCTTCCTGGCGCCCGCGGCGTCGCGTGTCTTCTTGGGCAGCGCGTAGTATTCCGGATGAATCGGGCTGACGTGGTGGTTTTCACCAACAGTGCCTCGCCCGGCGTAGCCAAGTTCGAGCACCGCTTTGTTGTCGACGGCCATCTGGAGGGCGTTGCGAACCCGCTTGTCGTCATAGGGCTTGTTCGTGATGTTGGTCCGGGCGACGAGCGTGGTCGCTGTCGCGACCTCCGATTTGACCAGCCCCATCTTGTCGAGGATGTCTATGAAGTCGGCCGGCGTCTCGAAGTTGAGGTCGATTTCGCCGGAGTCGAATGCATTTATCGAGGCGTTGAAATCGGTTCCGTAGTCGATGAATTCGACGCCGTCGAGAAGCGCTTCACCGCCCCACCATTTGCCATTCTCACGACGCTTGACGACCGCTTTCTGGCCGACCGCATAAGACACCAGTTCGAACGGCCCGGTGCCAATCGGCTTCTCAATCGGATTGGCGCCGTCGGCGTCGAAGTTGCGATGGACCACCAGCGCCGGATAGTCGGTGAAGTTCGGGATCAGCGAGATGTCCGGTTCGTTCAGCTTCAGCTTCACCGTGTTGTCGTCGACCTTGGTGATCGCCCCTTCCCTGGCCTTGCCGGTCTTTGCATCGATCAGCGCACCGACGCGCGCGGCCATCGAATTGCCGGCGGCAGCCTTCTCGCACCAGCGCGTCAGATTGTAGGCCACGTCATCGGCGTTGAAAGCATCGCCGTTGTTCCAGGCGATGCCCTTGCGCACATGCAGCACGTATTCGGTGGCGTCGTCGTTGACCTCCCAGCCTTCGAGCAGAACCGGCTCGAATGTGAACTGGCGGGTGTAGCGGACAAGCGGCTCGAGCCAGCAGCGTGAAATGTTCGCAAGTTCCACCCAGTCGTAGGTGCGCGTGTCCTTTTGCGCCTTCACCGACATCGAAACGTGCAGCGTTCCGCCTTTCTTCGGCTCTTCAGCCAAAGCCCGCTCCGGCACGGCAAGTCCAATCATGCCGTAGGCAAGGGCCGTCGATGCGCCGAAAGCGCTTGCCAGGGCCAGAAACTCCCGCCGGTCGACGCGACCGGCGCGCGCCTCGCTGGCCATTGCTTCGATGGCGCTCGGTACGCGATCGCCGTTGCTTCTGAAGAGTGTCATTTTTTCCTCCCTTATGGTTCGCATCGGGTCTTCGCCCGTGATCAACTAACGCTGTCCGGCAGTTTCTCCTCGCGCCGCGCAATCAAATCTTGGAGACCATCGGCGATGCCCTCATCGAGCTTCGGCTCCTCATAATCGGCGAGCATGTTGCGCGCTTTCTCGCGGCCGCGGGTGTCGTGGTCCTTTGCTCCTTCCGCCTTCCACTGTTCGAACGAATTGAAGTCCATGATGCTCGGTATGAAGAAGGCGGACTCGAAATGTTCAAGCGTGTGCTGGGTGCCGAGGAAATGGCCCTGCGGTCCGACCTCGCGGATAGCCGCCATAGCCTCCTTGAAATCGTCGAATGGCAGCCCGCCAGCATATTTGTACCAGCCGACAAGCTGCTCGCAGTCGGTGGCAAATTTCGAATAGCCGCAGGTCAGGCCGGCCTCGAGCCAACCGGCGGAGTGCCAGATGTAGTTGGCGCCGGCAAGGATGGCGGCATGCATCAGCATGTTCGCCTCGTAGCCCGCCTGGGCGTCGTTCAGCTTCGAGCCGACATGGAAACCGGACGTGCGCCACGGCAGACGATACTTCCGCGCCAGGGCGCCCATGAGATACATCATCTGGGCCGCCTCCGGCGTGCCGCCCATGGGAGCGCCGGTCTTCATGTCGACCGTCACCATGAACTGTCCGTAGATCTGCGGCGAACCCGGACGCAGGAGCTGTGTGAACGCGACGCCCGCCAGCGCTTCGGCATTGACCTGCGCGACCGCACCGACGGCAGAGGCCGAAGTCGAGGCGCCGCAAAGGGCGAAGGGGGCGAGGATCAGCGGCTGGTTGTGGCGCGCATAGACTTTCATCGCGTCCAGCATGGTGGCGTCCCACACCAGCGGCGAATTGCAGTTGGTGATCGACACCAGAACCGGGTTGTCGCGGACAAAATCCTCGCCGAACACGATGCCTGCCATCGCCATCGTGTCTTCGGCTCGATCCCTGGAGGTCACGATGCCCATGAACGGCTTGTCGGAGTGCTTCAGCGCCGAATGGATGATGTGGAGGTGACGTTTCGGCACCGCGATTTCCATCGGCTCGCAGATGATCGAGCTCGACGAGTGCAGCGCCGGCGCCATGTAGGCGAGCTTGTGGAAATTGTTGAGGTCGGCGAGTGTGCCGTAGCGCCGGTTGTTGTCGAGGTCGCGCACGTAAGGCGCTCCGTACATCGGCACGAAGATGGAGTTGTTTCCACCCACACGTACGGAACGCTGGGGGTTCCTCGCATTGAGCGTGAACTCCGACGGGACCTTCGAGATGAGCTCCATCAGCAGGGCGCGGTCGATCCGGACCCTTGTCTCCGAGACATCGGCGCCCGCCGCCTTCCACATTGCGATCGCCTCGTCGTCGCGGAACTCGCATCCGACTTCTTCGAGGATGGAGAGCGACTCCTGGTGGATCAGCTCAACCGCCTCGTCCGGAACCATCTGATAGACGGGAATCTGGCGGACCAGGGTTGGAAACGACGCTATGGGTGCGCCCCGCAGCGCCTTGCGCCCCAGGCGGCCACCGCTGCGGCGGTTGGTGTGTTCGCTCACTTCAACGGCCGGTGCGTTCATGGAGACTCCATCTTCCTGTCTCGACCAATCTAGCCAGACAAAATGCGGCTGTGACGCTGGAAAATCCTGATCTCTTGTATAAGCTCAGCTTATGCGAAGCTTGCGCCACCTGCTGCCGTCGGCCGGCAGCCTGATCGTTTTCGAGGCCGCCGGGCGGCTGTCGAGCTTTACCGCCGCCGGGCGGGAGCTCGGCATGACGCAGGCTGCCGTCTCCTATGCGATCCGCGGGCTCGAAGAGCAGCTCGGCGCCAAACTCTTCCAGCGCCGCCACCGGCAAGTCAGCCTGACCGAGGCCGGCGACCGCTTCCATGCCGACGTCTCGCTCGGCCTGTCGCACATTCGCAAGTCGGCGGAGGATCTGCGCCAGATCGCCGTCGGCGCGCATGTGACACTCGCCGCCTCGACCGCCTTTGCCTCGTTCTGGATGATGCCGCGCCTGCAGCAGTTTCGCGACGAATTGCCGGGCATCGACCTGCGCATCCAGACCGCCGACCGCGATCTTGACATCATCGCCGAAGACATCCCGCTCGGCGTCCGCGGCGGCGAGCCCAGGGAATGGCCGGATTATCATTCGCTGCCGCTGGCCGATGAGGTGATATTCCCCGTTGCCGGCGTTAGTTATGTGGCACGGTTCGGGCTGCCGGAGGGTGTCGCGGACCTTCAATCGCACCGCCTCATCCATCTCGAAGAGCCGTTTCGCGAGGCCGCGAGCTGGGACGAATGGTTCGCCTCGGCCGGTGTCGACATCGCCGATGCCGGACGCGGCTTGCGCATCAACGACTATGCGCTGGTGATCCAGGCAGTCATGGAAGGGCAAGGCATCGCGCTCGGCTGGGGTCACCTCGCCGAGCGGCTGCTGGCATCAGGGCTGCTGGTGCGCGTCACCGGCCACGCGATGACGACCGGCAAGGGCTTTCATGTCATCTGGTCGAAGAACCGCGAACTCAGCGACAACGCCCGCAAGGTGCGGGACTGGCTGGCGGCGCAGGCGTGAGGCCGATAAATGCCCGGTCAAACCGTCACGACGATCTTGCCGAATTGCTCGTTCGATTCGAGATAGCGGTGGGCCTCGACGATCTGGTCGAACGGAAAGGTTCTGGCGATTGCCGGCTTCAGCGAACCCGAGCTCAGTCCGTCAAGGATGAACGCCTTGGCGGCCTGCAGCCGGACCGGATCGCGCACGATCTCATGGACGAGATAACCGCGCAGCGTCAGTGTCTTGGCCAGCACTGCAGGTAGCGGAAAGGGTGTCGGGTCGAGGCTCAAGCCGCCATATTCGATGAGAATGCCACCCGGTGCCATCGCTGCCGTCAGTGGCTCGAAGATCGGGCCGCCGACGGCATCGAACACCACGCGCACGCCGTCCGGGCCGGCGATCCGCTTCAGCCCGGCTTCCAGGTCCTCCTCTGCCGAGGCGATGACGTGGGCCGCGCCGAACTCAAGCAAAGCCCGCTTCTTGGCGGATGTCCGTGTGACCGCGATCGGGGTCGCGCCAACCATGTTGGCGATCTGGATCGCGGCAAGTCCGACGCTGCTCGAGGCCGCAGTGATGACGACAACGTTCTGCCTGCCAAGTTTGGCAATGTCGATCAGCGCACCGTAGGCCGTGAGATATTGCATCCACGCTGCGGCGGCTTCTTCCCAGCTCAGCGATGGTGGATGCTTGACGACGAGCTCGGCGGGATATGTGGCAATCTCACCATAGGCAGGCCAGCGGGCCATCGATAATGGCGGCACGATGCTGACGGCATCGCCAGGCGCAAACCCGTCCACGCCTTCGCCGACCATCTCGACTATACCCGCGGCCTCGAGCCCAAGACCGGAAGGCAACGGCGCGGTCTGGATGTAGGTCCCCGAACGCAGCAGCGCCTCGGCGCGGTTTATACCCAACGCCTTGACGCGGATCTGAATCTCACCGCTCGCGGGCGCAGGCGTGTCAACATTCTCGATGCGCAGGACCTCGGGACCACCGAGCTCATGAAAGCGAACGACACGTGCCATCGGTCAAACTCCAAAATATTTGAACTGAATCAGCTATGCCAGCGCTCATCAGGCGGATAAATAGCCGCTTGAGTAGATCAGCAGAAACTGCAGGTTTTGAATATGGATCGCCTTACGAGCATGGCCGTGTTCGTCAAAGCCGTCGACCTGGGCTCGTTCGCAGCCGCGGCGGCGGCTCTCGATCTGTCCGGGCCGATGGTCGGCAAGCATGTCCGGTTTCTCGAGGAGCGCCTGAGCGTGCGCCTCATCAACCGGACGACGCGCCGCCAAAGCCTGACCGATTTCGGGCGCGCCTATTATGAACGCTGCCGGCTGGTGCTTGCCGAAGCGGAGGCCGCGGATGCACTCGCCGCCGACCAGCTTGCCGAACCGCGCGGAAAGCTGCGTGTCCTCATGCCGGTGCATTTCGGCCGGCGCTGCGTTGCCCCGATCCTGTTCGGGTTTGCGCAGCAATATCCGGCGCTGGAACTTGACCTGTCGTTCAGCGATGCCATCGCCGACCTCGCCGAGGACGGCTGCGATCTTGCCATTAGAACGGGCGACCTGGAGGACCAGGCCGGGGTGATGGCGCGTCGCATCGCGCGCCAGCACATGGTCGTCTGCGCGTCGCCGTCCTATCTCGACCGGCACGGCCAGCCGCAGGAAATAGATGACCTCGGCAGCCGTCACGCGATCATCTACCGCCGTTCCGGGCGTGCCGTTCAGCCGTGGCTGTTTCCGCGCAATGGCCACCCCGCGATTGAGATCAGACCAGTCAGCAGATTGCGGCTCGACGACCTCGATGCCATCGCCGATGCCGCGGCCGCCGGCATGGGGCTCGCCTGGCTGCCATACTGGCTGGTTCGCCAGCGCATCCAGGCGGGCGCACTTGTCCCGCTGTTGTCGGAACAATCCTGGTTTCTCTACGACGTTCATGCCCTGTGGTTGCAGACGCCTCATCTGCCGATGAAAGTCCGCCTTGCCGTCGATGCACTGTCGGCAGCGCTGCCCAAGCTCATGAGTTGAAGTGCACGAGCGGCCAGTCGCGATCAGCTGCGTGGATTTCCTCAATTCCGCCCTCCCGCATCGACCACGAATCCGCCTATAGTGCCCCATGCCGATCCGCCAGCTTTCCGAAACGATGATCAACCAGATCGCCGCCGGCGAAGTCATCGAACGTCCGGCAAGCGTGGTCAAGGAACTGGTCGAGAACGCGCTGGATGCAGGCGCTACCAGAGTCGAGATCGTCACCGCCGGCGGCGGGCTGAACCTGATCCGCGTCAGTGACGACGGCTCGGGCATTCCGGAAAAGGAACTGGCGCTGGCGATTGCGCGCCATTGCACCTCCAAGCTCGCCGACAACATTCACGACATCCGCTCGCTCGGCTTTCGCGGCGAGGCCTTGCCCTCGATCGGCTCGGTGGCACGGCTGTCGATCCGCTCGCGCACCGCGTCCAGTGAAAACGCCGCCGAGATCGGCATCGAGGGCGGCCGCGTCTCCGCGGTCAGGCCGGCGGCGGCCAATCGCGGAACCACGGTCGAGGTGCGCGACCTGTTCTTCGCCACGCCCGCAAGGCTCAAATTCATGAAGGGCGAGCGCGCCGAAAGCTCGGCCATCGGCGACGTGGTCAAGCGCATCGCCATCGCCTTTCCCGCCGTGCGCTTCACCCTGGCCGGCCCGGACCGCTCGACGCTGGAACTGCCGGCGACCGACGACAGCCCGGAAGGCCGGCTGCGCCGGGTGGCGCAGGTGATGGGCGCCGACTTTCCGGACAATGCGATCGCCATCGACGCGACGCGGGACGGCGTGCATCTCGCCGGCCATGTCTCGGTCCCCTCCTTCACCCGCGCCAACGCGCTGCAGCAATACGCTTATGTCAACGGCCGCCCGGTGCGTGACAAACTGATCGCCGGCGCCATTCGCGGCGCCTTCGCCGACGTGCTGCCGCGCGACCGCCATGCCGTCACCGTGCTGTTCCTGGCGCTCGATCCGGCGATCGTCGACGTCAACGTCCATCCGGCCAAGGCAGACGTGCGCTTCCGCGACCCGGGGCTGGTGCGCGGGCTGATCGTCGGCGCCATTCGCGAAGCGCTGGCCAATGCCGGCATCCGCCCCGCCACCACAGGGGCCGCCGGCATGATGGCGGCGTTCCGGCCAGGCGCCGCATCCTATGCGCATGGTGGCCCGGCCAACGGTCACCGCAGCTACGAGGCCGCCTATCGGGCATCGGGCTTTGCCGGGTTCGATCCTGCCCGTTCGCCGCAGCGGCCGCTCAATATGGGCGACGGGTTCGGCGAGGACGAGCAGGCGGCCTTCGACGCCGGGCCGCTGCACAGCGCCGATGCGCGCGCCGGGCAAAACGAAGCGGCGGAAACGCTGCTCGGCACGGCGCTGGGCGCGGCGCGCGCGCAAGTGCACGAGAATTATATCGTCGCCCAGACCAGGGATTCGCTGGTCATCGTCGACCAGCACGCGGCACATGAGCGGCTGGTCTACGAGGCCTTGAAGAACGCCCTCCACTCACGCTCGGTGCCGTCGCAGATGCTGCTGTTGCCCGAGATTGTCGATCTGTCGGAAGAGGATGCCGAGCGGCTTGCCAGGCATTCCGAGACGCTGGCCCGCTTCGGCCTCGGCATCGAGCGCTTCGGCCCCGGTGCCGTCGCGGTGCGCGAGACGCCGTCGATGCTCGGCGAGACCAACGTCCAGCAGCTGGTGCGCGATCTCGCCGACGAGATCGCCGACAACGACACGGTCGACACGCTGAAGGAGCGGCTGGACAGAATAGCCGCGACCATGGCCTGCCACGGCTCGGTACGTTCCGGCCGCCTGCTCAAACCGGAAGAGATGAACGCGCTGCTGCGGCAGATGGAGGCGACGCCGGGCTCCGGCACCTGCAACCATGGCCGCCCGACCTACATCGAGCTCAAGCTGGCGGATATTGAGCGGTTGTTCGGGCGGCGATAAGAAACTCGCAGGGCGCAGCCCCCACCCGGACCTTCGGTCCGACCTCCCCACAAGGGGGAGGTAGGGAGCCTACCCGCCGACGCCTCGCGAGGAGCTTACCCTCCCCCTTGTGGGGAGGGTCGCTGCGAAGCAGCGGGGTGGGGGTACGAAAAGAGCCGCTGTACAGCGGCTCTTTTCGAGTCAGGCACAGCCCCAAACCCTTTGCTCACCTCTTCAAATTCACCACGATGACGCCGCCCAGCGCCAGCGCGCCGCCGAAGATGCCAAGCAGCGTCGGCACCTCGCCCAGCCAGAAGAAGCCGATCAGCGTCGCCATCGGCGACACCAGATAGAGGAAGTTCGAGGCACGCGCCGCGGGCAGGCGGGAAAGCGCTGTTGCCCAGGCAGCGTAGGCGATCAGGCTGGGTACGATGCCGAGAAAGATGACGGCGCCGAGCCCGGCCGTATCGGCGACCGCCGCCTGCGCCAGACCGCTCGGCAGGAACGGCGACAGGCAGAGCGCGCCAAGCACCATGTTCGAGGCCGAGATCGTCAGCGGGTGATGGCGGGCAAACAGCGGCTTCTGGACGATGGTGTTGACGGCCGAGCACAGCGCCGAGCCGAGGACAAGCAGCGCACCGCTGTTGAAATGCAGCCCTTGCCCCTCGCCCATGGCGATGATCCCGATACCGGCGAAGGACAGGAATGTGCCGGCCCAGGCCAGGCCCGAGAAGCGTTCGCCGAGCAGCGCCATGGCCATGATGGCGGTGAAGATCGGGCTGACATTGATGATGAAGCCGGCCGCACCGGCCGAAACGGTCAGCTCGCCGAAATTGAGCATCACGGTGTAGAGTGCGACGAAGACGGCACCACCGAAGACAAAGCGCCAGAGTTCATCGAGCCTGGGCAGTGCCGGCCGCTTGACCGCGAGGAAGATCGCCGCCGGAACCGCGGCGATGGCAAAACGCAGCGCGCCAAGTTCCAGCGGCCCGAAGGCGGCAAGGCCGGCGCGGATCGCCGGAAAGGCGGAGGCCCAGCCGACCACCGTCAGCGCCACCGCGATGGCAGCCGTGGCATCCATGCGCTGTGTCGTATTCAACGTGCCGGTGTAAGCGCTCATCTGGGTGTCCTCGCGATCCAATGCCGTGAAGTAGAGAAACGCCATTGCGGGTCGGTTGACAAACGAACAAATCGAGGATCACCTGTGACTATGGATCACAGCTTAGACCCGATGCTGCCGCTCGAAACGCTGCGCGCCTTCGACGCCGCGGCTCGGACCGGCAGCTTTTCGGCGGCGGCCGAGAAGCTCAACATCACCCACGGCGCCGTCAGCCGGCAGATCGCCAAGCTCGAGGGCTGGCTTGGGCTGAAAGTCTTCGATCGCGGCGCGCGCGGCGTCTCGCTGACCATCGAGGGCAACCGCCTGCATCTGCGCACCACCGAAGCCTTTGCCCTGATCGCCAGCAATTCGGACCGCTGGGTCGAGCCGCGCGGCACGGCGGTGGTGCGGCTGACCTCGATCCCCTCGGTCAGCGGGCTGTGGCTGATGCCGCGCATGGCGGCGCTGGAGAACCACCCGTCCAAGCTGCGTATCGTGCTCGACGTCGACATCCGCCAAGGCGATCTTGCCGACGAGGGCATCGACCTGTCGATCCGCTGCGGGCGCGGTCGCATTCCGGGCCGGATCTCGGTGCAGCTTTTCGAAGAATATGTGTTCCCGGTCGCCTCGCCGGGACTGGCCAGGGAGATCGGTCGCGGAGATCCCGCCCGACTGCTCGAATTTCCGGTGATCAATGATTCCGACGCTTCAGCCTGGCGCGCCTGGTTTGCGGCGCAGGAGATGGACTATCGGCCGCGGCCGCACGACCGCCGTTTCGAGGACTACAACCTCGTGCTCGACGCCGCCGCGCACGGGCTCGGTATTGCGCTGGCACGTCCGCCGTTGACGGTGGACCAATTGAAATCGGGCCGCATCGTCGCCGTAGACGAGCGCAGTGCGCTGAGCCCGATATCTTACTGGCTCGACCGGCCGCTGGGGCGCCCGCGCGCCGCCGCCGCCGAACTCGCCCGGCGCATCGCGGTCCAGGCCGGGCTGCCAGCGGAGAAGATCGAAGAGTTTATCATCGCCGAGGAATGAGATGCCTAAGGCGCGTCGCGTTCGACCGGCCTGATGCGACGTGCTTCAGGTTCTTGTGTTTATGCATGTCGTTATCGCAAAACCGCTGCACACTTTTGCGCGACATGCATTGGCATCCGCTTTGCCGGCTTGTTCGAGCAAGTGTCACCAGAAACAGAACCAGGCAAGGCCAACCGAGCTTGACCTCGCCGCAATTTGTGGCGATGACATCGTCATGAATTTCGGCACCACCCCATGATGAACCGTTTCGAAGGACCCGGCGGCAAGGAAGCCCGCATCCGCTATCTCGACGGCGACTTCCAGGTGACCAGCCCCGGCGCCTTCGTGCGCTGCGCGGTGACCGGCGAGAGCATCCCGCTCGACGAGCTTAAATACTGGAGTGTCGCCAGGCAGGAACCCTATGTGAACGCCGCTGCCTCGCTGCGCCGCGAGATCGAAGCGCATCCGGAACTGCGCCGCCGACGCTAGTCCAGCGCAAATGGAAGCAGCCCCGTTGCGATCCTGCGCCCTCTGCCGCGGCGTCAGGCCGGCAACACCGAAACCTTAGAGGCCATGAAATAAAAAACCCGCCTCAAGTTCGAGGGCGGGCCACCGGCGAATCATCACCATACCCAAATTACTAGCATAGCTGCCGGCACAAAGCAAGAACAAAATACGTTCGACCGGCGGAAAGCCGCAAATTCCAGTCCCGCATTGCCTCGGTGCTCACGCTTCTGGTCAGCCTTTAAGCCGGCGCTGCCGCCAGGCATCCAGCGTC
This sequence comes from Mesorhizobium sp. M1365, assembly GCF_040317865.1. Lineage (NCBI taxonomy): Bacteria > Pseudomonadati > Pseudomonadota > Alphaproteobacteria > Hyphomicrobiales > Phyllobacteriaceae > Mesorhizobium > Mesorhizobium sp. M1365. The sequence goes on along the minus strand of NZ_JAMYLG010000021.1, from coordinate 26,671 downwards.
TCGTCGATGATGCGTTGCGGCACATGGTCGAGCTCGAAGACGGTGTCGATCTCCAGCACATCGAGCCCGTCGAGGAATTCCGGCGGCGCCGCGCCGTGACGCAGGCGGGCAGCGTCCTTGGCGGTGGTAATGAGGCCAAGCCCGGCTTTACGCGCCGTCGCCGCCAATTCGGCAAGTTCGTCCTCCCCATAGAAATGATGGTCAGGAAACGATTTGGTCAGCGCAAGCTCGCCGCCGGCCTCGCGGACAGTGTCGAAAAACCTGTCGGGATGGCCAATGCCGGCGAACGCCAGGAAACGCCTGCCGGCCAGCGTCACCTTGCTGCTCGGGGCAGTGTGCGCCTCGAAGATCGGCCTGCCGGCGCGCGCTGCCTGGCGCACGACCGTGTCGGCCGCGGTGCCCTCGCCCATCTTCAGCAAGGCGCTGGTGAAGACCAATTGGTCGACGATCTTTGCCCGCAGCGGCCCGCCGGGGATGACGCGGCCATTGCCGATGCCATGTCGCGCGTCGACGACGACGAGCGCATAGTCGATGTGGATGCGCGCGCTCTGAAAACCGTCATCCATGATCAGGAAATCGCAGCCGAGCTTCTCCAGCAGAAGCCTGGCGCCGGCGGCCCGGTTCGGCGTCACCGCGACCGGGGCGTGTTCGGCCAGAAGCAGCGGCTCGTCGCCGACATGCTTGGCGGCATCGTGGTGCGGATCGACGATATGCGGCCGCGCGAAGGAGCCGCCATGGCCGCGCGACAGGAAACCCGGATTAAGCTGCATGCGCCTGGCCTGCTCGGCCAGCGCGATCGCCACCGGCGTCTTGCCGGTGCCGCCGACGGTGAAGTTGCCGACGCAGAGCACCGGCGCCTCGACCTTTTCACGCGGCGCGTGCCGCATGCGGCGACCGGCGACAAGCGCATAGACGGCGGAGAGCGGCGACAGCGCCGTGACCCGCCAGTCCGGCTCTTCCCACCAGAAGGGCGGCGCTTCCGAGGTCACGTCAGCGCCCGTTCGCGCCCTTCAGGCGCGACTTGACGACCAGCGGCTGGATATAGGGCTCGAGCGACCTGAGCGTATGCGCCAGCGCACCGCGCATCTCGTCGACCGTCGCCGCACCCGCCGCCATCATCTCATGGCGGGCCGCCTCGTTGGTCAAAAGGAAATTAACGGCGCCGGCCAGCATATCGCGGTCGCGCACCAGCTTGGCGCCGCCGCTATCGAGCAGGCGCTGATAGGCCTCGCGAAAATTCTGGACGTTGCGGCCGGCAAGCACCGCTGTCTCCAGCATGGCTGGTTCCAGCGGGTTCTGGCCGCCCTCGGAAGTCAGCGAACGGCCGACAAAGGCAATTTCCGTCAGCCTCAGATAAAGCCCCATCTCGCCGATCGTGTCGCCGAGCAGAATATCGGTGTCGGCGGTGATCCTGTCGCCCTTGCTGCGCTGCGCCAGCTTCAGGCCCATGCCGGAAATCTGGGCGGCCAGCTGCCCGGCGCGATCGGGATGGCGCGGCACGATGATCGTTAAAAGCCCGTGGTGGCGCTTGTGCAGCATGGCGTGAACTTCGGCGGCGACCGCCTCTTCGCCGTCATGGGTCGAGATCGCCGCCCAGGTCGGGCGGCCGCCGATCTGGCGTTTCAGCGCCGCCAGTGCCCGCTCGTCGGCCGGCGGCGGCGCGGTGTCGACCTTGAGATTACCGGATACAGTGACCGGCCGGGCGCCGAGCGAAAGGAAGCGCTCGCCATCGAGGTCCGACTGGGCGACGACATGGGCGAGATTTTCGAACAATGCTTCGGCAATGTTGGCGCGCTTCTTCCAGGACTTGAAGGAGCGGTCGGACAGCCTGCCGTTGACCAGAACCTGCGGCACGCGGCGGGCGCCGAGTTCCAGGATGGTCATCGGCCAGATCTCCGATTCGGCGATGATCGCCAGGTCCGGCTGCCAATGGTCGAGGAAGCGGCTGACCGCCGGCTTGAGGTCGAGCGGCACATATTGGTGGATGATGCGGTCGCCCAGCCGTTCTTCGGCGACCTGCGCCGAGGTGACCGTGCCCGTCGTCAGCACGATGTTGACGCCGTAATCGAGAATGCTCTCGACCAGCGGCACGACGGCGATGGTCTCGCCGACGCTGGCTGCATGGATCCAGATCACCGGGCCTTCGGGGCGCTCGCGTCCGGCGACGCCGTAGCGTTCGCGCCGGCGAATGCGATCCTCCTTGCCTCTGGAAGTGCGCCAGGCGACATAAGGCCCGGCCAACGGGTAGGCGGCCGCCCCCGCGAAACGGTATGCGGTCAGGAAGGCGCGCGCCCAGCGCACACTCATTTCGAACCGTCCACAAGGCGATAGGCCTCGGCGGTCGCGGCATTGAGCGAGGCCGTAACCTCCTGGCGCTTGCGTTCCATTTCCGCGGCGTCGGCGTTGGCCGGCACGAAGACAGGCGTGCCGACGACGATCGAGGAGCGGCCGAAGGGCAGGTTGATCGTCGTCTTGTCCCAGCTGCCCTCGATCACCTTGCGGCGGCTGGTGGCTATCGCGGCAGGCAGGATCGGCCGGCCGGACAGCCGCGCCAGAAGGACGACGCCGAGCCCGGCATCGCGCGGCGTGCCGTGGGGAATATCAGCAATCATGGCGACATTCTTGCCGGTGGCGAGCGACTTTTTGAGGGCGATGAGCGCCTTGGCCCCACCCTTGTCGAGATGCCTTGCGCTTTCGCGCCCGCCAGAGCCGCGCACCGCCTCGATGCCGAATTTCTCGACCATCAGCGCGTTGAGCTCGGCATCGGCGCTGCGCGATACCATGGCAACCAGCGGCCGTCCCTTGGGATAGTAGGCCGGGGTCAGCAGGTGCTGGCCGTGCCAGAGCGCGATGATGCCAGGCTCGAGCTGCGCATAGGCGCCGCCGGAAAACTTGGCCGATCCGTCGACCATGCGGTTGGTCAAGCGGACAAGGCGGACGAAATACGCAAACAGCGCGGCAAGCACATTCTTGACGATTCGCGACTGCGCCAGCGGTTCGCGGATCTTGCGCCAGAACGTCTTCGGCTTGCGACGTCTGACCGCCGACCGCGGGGCTGATCGCTTGACCGCTTCATGGTTCATCGATGTCAACCGACAGCCTTGTTTTCGGGGTCGAGGAGGCGGTGCAGGTGAACGACGAAATAGCGCATATGAGCGTTGTCGACGCTCGCTTGCGCCTTGGCCTTCCAGACGGCGTGCGCCGATTGGTAGTCCGGATAGATGCCGACAATATCGAGCGCGTCGAGATCGCGGAATTCGGTGCCGCCCAGCTTCTTGAGTTCGCCGCCGAACACCAGGTGCAAAAGCTGCTTCTTTCCGTCTTCAGCGGCCATGTCGATCCTTCACATATCGTGAGTTTGGGACAGGTCTAGACCAAAGCCGCCGACTTTGGAACTATTGATAGTGGTCAATTGTCAGCCCGGCGATGACGCCGGCGAGCACGGCGAGGAGTTCGCCGCTGCCGGCGGCGAGCGGTCCGTGACGGATCACTTCGCCGGCATAGAGCGGCGCGCGGCCATGCCGATCGAGCAAGGCGCCGCCTGCCTCGCGCAGGATGAGATCGGCCGCGGCGATGTCCCAGTCATGTGCGTTGGCCTTGACGAAGGTGGCATCGAGCTGGCCGCCGGCGATCATCGCCAGCCGGTAGGCGAGCGAAGGAATATAGGGCACGCGCTTCAGCCGTTTGTGCCATTTCGCCGGCATCAGGTCGATCATCGCCTTCGGTCCGGCGATTTCGGCCGTTTCCGCCGGCGGACGCACGCTGATGCGCCTGCCGTTCAGGAATGCGCCCTCGCCCGGCAGCGCCCAATAGATTTCGCCCTTCGCCGGGCAGTCGAGTACACCGGCAAGCGTTCGACCGTTCTCGACCACCGCGACGCTGACGCACCATGTGGGCAGCCCTTCGAGGAAGCCGCGCGTGCCGTCGATCGGATCGACGACAAAGGTGCGGCGCGCGACGAGCCTTACCGGGTCGTCGACGGTTTCCTCCGACAGCCAGCCATAATCCGGCCGGGCCGCCAGCAAGGTCTCGCGCAGATATTTGTCGGCGGCGTGATCGGCTTCGCTGACCGGCGAGGTGCCGCCCTTCATCCACACTTGCGGATTGTTGTTGAAGTATTGCATGGCGATGAGCCCCGCCTCGCGGGCGGCATCGCGCAACAGCTGCAGGTCTTCAGTAGCGCCGGCCGAGACGGCCGGGTCAAGCTCCGGCAAGGGTCATTCCTTCGATCAAAAGCGTGGGCGCGGCGGTGCCGAAATTGCGGTCGAGATCGCTCGCCGGAACCATGTTGAGGAACATCGTCTTCAGATTGGAGGCGATGGTCACCTCGGCGACGGGATAGGCCAGCTCGCCATTTTCGATCCAGAAGCCGGAAGCGCCGCGGCTATATTCGCCCGTCACCATGTCGACGCCCTGGCCGAACACTTCGGTGACGTAGAAGCCGGTCTTGAGCGACTTGATCAGCTCTTCCGGCGTATTTTCCCCGGGCTCGATGGCGAGATTGGTCGACGACGGCGAGACCGACGAGCCGCTGCGCGAGCCGCGCCCATTGGTGACGAGGCCGAGTTCCCGAGCCGCCGAAGTCGACAGGAACCAGTGGTTGAGCACGCCCTTGTCGACCATGAACAGTTTTTCGCCCTCGACGCCTTCGCCGTCGAACGGGCGCGAGGCCTGTCCACGGCGCCGGAGCGGCTCGTCGGTGACGGTGATTGCGGCCGAAGCCATCTTCTTGCCCATCATGTCGCGGAGAAAGCTGGTCTTGCGCGCCACCGCGGCGCCATTGATGGCACCGGCAAGGTGGCCGGCAATGCCGCGCGCCACACGCGGATCGAACACCACGTCGACAGGCCCGGTCGCCGCCTTGCGCGCGCCAATGCGGCGTACAGCGCGCTCACCGGCCTTGCGGCCGATGTCTTCCGGCGCGTCGAGATCGGAAAAATGCTGGCGCGAGGAGAATTCGTAGTCGCGCTCCATGCCGGTGCCCTCGCCGGCGATCACGCTGGTCGAGCGCGAAAAACGCGAGGCAACGTAGTGGCCGACGAAGCCGTGCGAGGTGGCGAGCACCAGGCCGCCAAGCCCGGCACTGGCGCCACTGCCGGCCGAATTGGTGACGCCCTTGACGGCAAGCGCCGCCGCTTCGGCGGCAAGCGCTGCTTCCTTCAACTGGTCCGCCGACACCTCGGTGGCGTCGAACAGATCGAGGTCGCGCGGTTTCTTGACCAGCAAGGCCGGGTCGGCGAGGCCCTGATAGGGATCCTCGGGGGACACCTTGGCCATGGCGACCGCGCGCTCGGCCAGCATATTGGGGTCGGATGCCGCTGTTGCCGAAACGCTGGCTACCCGCTTGCCGACGAAGACGCGCAGCGAGACGTCCTCGCTCTCGGACGCCTCTGTGCCTTCGACCTTGCCAAGCCGCACCGACACGCCGGTCGAGCGGCCGCGTACCGCAACGGCATCGGCGGCATCGGCGCCGGCCCGTTTGGCAGCCTCGACCAGGGCCGCGACGCGATCGGTCAGTTTCGCTGCGTCGAGCGTATCGGTCATGCGCATGATCCTGTTATTTCCGGCCGGCTGAAGGGCAGCCGCTGCTGCACCATCTATTGTCCCGATGCCGCTTCTGCAATGGGAGAAGCGGACAATCAGGAGGCATCTAGCCCCAGGTCAGCGCGACCGATCCAGAGATGGTGCGTCCTTCCAGACGCACAAAGGACGGCTTAGATCCGAGGTGGCCGTGACCGAAAGCCGCGACGGCGGCACCGCTGCCGGCGACGAGTCGAAGATGCGGCGCGTGCGACCGTCAGCCTGTAGAGTTGGGATCGGCTGGATCCACCCACGGGCGGCCCAACCGTGTCACCATCGCCGCGTACCCGACGGCACCTGCCGCCCAAAGGAAGATGCCAAGCTCTTTGACAGCGTCTTCGGCGATGTCGACCGCCGAACCCGGGCTAGGAAACAGCTCTCCCAGCTGGTCGATCGCTGCTGACATCGCGAGTAAGAAGCCTGCGGCCACAAATACGATCGAGCCGTCGAATGTCTTCCGTCGCAGCCGAAAGAACCAGAACAACCCGGCGACGGCGTAGGCAATCATCGTAACAATCTCTGGTATCGCGACAAACGGCAGCACGTCCTCATGGATCAACAACAGGTCATCGAGGCCCATGACCAAGGTAAGGCCGCCGAGAAACGTGCAATCCCATCGGTGCGTGAGCAGACCGGCAAACAGGGTCGCCGCGCCGGTGCCGATCCACAGTGAAGCACCTAGGGACGAAATCCACCCCGTATAGAAGCCGACATCCGCGGCTGCAGATGGATCTCGATAGAAGATTGTAGCGTCCAGACCAAGAGTTTGCGCGACGAACAGCGCGGCCAAGAGCATCACAACATTAATCGCCACGGCCGCAAGTATGACCAGGCGCCAGGACATTGTCCATTCGCTGCTATGTTTTGCGTTCAGCGCGTTTTTGTCTGGCATTGTGCCGAAGGCCATTCTGAGTACGACGGCCGATAGCTCCGCGGCGCCGAGAACCCCGCCAGCACTATGCCGGCCCACCATGATCGTGGCAACACACGGAACGGTTGCAGCGTCTCGCACATGACGAGGTCGTCGCGGTGCAGTTCCTGGCCAGCGCCAACCAACGCACCATGCCGCTCGAAATGTTCATCGGCTTGCGCGAAAAGCTCTCCCCGGCAATAGCGCCGCCGCCACGCTGATGATGGGGCTGTCGATAATCCTCCTGGTCGTCGCCAATCTTCTGGCTCGACGGAGCCGGCGGCGGCCTGGACCGACCATCTGATCCTGGCTTTCAAGCCGGGCGAGATCGGCTTGTCCAACCTTCCTCAGGGACCAGCCACCGGCGTCCAGATCACGTCGTCGATCCTGAGCGCGCCGGTGGCGAGCATCACCAGCCGGTCGAAGCCGAGCGCCGCGCCGCTCGCCTGCGGCATGATGGCGAGCGCGGCGAGGAAATCCTCGTCGATCGGGTAGCGTTCGCCATAGACGCGCTGCTTCTCATCCATTTCGGCGGCAAAGCGTCGGCGCTGCTCGGCCGGATCGGTCAATTCGCCAAAGGCGTTGGCGAGTTCGATGCCGCAGCAATAGAGCTCGAAACGCTCGGCGGTGCGTGGATCGTCGGCGCTCGGCCGGGCCAATGCCGCCTCCGAGATCGGATATCCGAAAAGAATGGTAGCGCGCCCCTGCCCCAGCGCTGGCTCGATTTTTTCGACCATCACCCGGCTGAACAGGTCGGCCCAATTGTCGTCGGGCGCGGTCCGCAATCCGGCCTGGACCAGGGCGGCATGCAACCCCGCGCGGTCGGTGCTGCCATCGGCTGCAACCGTCGCCAGCAGATCGATGCCGGCATGGCGCATGAAGGCTTCGGCGACGCTCAACCGTTCCGGCCCGGCGAACGGATCGGCCTCACGGCCGCGGAAGCTAAAACGCTTCGCTGCGGCCCGTTCGGCCGCCAGCGCTACGAGCTCGGCGCAATCGCGCATCAGGCTCTCATAGGTCTCGCCGACGCGGTACCATTCGAGCATGGTGAACTCAGGATGGTGCAAGGGGCCGCGCTCGCGGTTGCGCCAGACAGCCCCGAGGCTGAAGATGCGCTCCTCGCCGGCGGCAAGCAGCTTCTTGCAGGCGAATTCCGGCGACGTGTGGAGGTAGAGCGGCTGGCGCTGCCCGTCCGGCCCGATCGCCTCGGTGGCAAAGGCCGACAGGTGCGCTTCATTGCCGGGCGAGACCTGCAGGGCCGATGTATCCACCTCGACGAAGTCGCGGCGGGCGAACCAGTCGCGCATCCCGGCGGCAATGGCATTGCGCAGGATCAGCCGCGGCCGGCGGTCGGCGTGGACATGCGGCGTCCACCACGGCGAGGCGGCGGTCATCGGCTTCAGGGGAATTGCACAGAGGACTGGCGATTGCGGCCAAGATGCGCTAGGCCGCACGCAACGGCCTCTCCAGCCGATTTGCGCCAACAAATTTTATCAGGATGGAAACCCGTGAAGGTCATCGCCAGCTCCTTACGCAAAGGCAACGTCGTCGAAAAGGACGGCAAGCTTTATGTGATCCTCTTTGCCGAAAACATTCATCCTGGCAAGGGTACGCCGGTCACCCAGCTCGACATGCGGCGTATCTCCGACGGGGTAAAGGTTTCCGAGCGTTACCGCACCACCGAGCAGGTCGAGCGCGCCTATGTCGAGGAGCGCGAGCACACGTTCCTCTACCGTGACGGCGAAGGCTTTCACTTCATGAATCCGGAGACTTACGACCAGGTCGCGGTGCCGGAAAGCGTGGTCGGCGACATGGCGCCCTATCTGGTGGAAGGCATGCCGGTGCAGATCTCGCAATACAACAACATCGCCATCTCGCTGGTACTGCCGCAGCGCGCCACTTTCGAGGTGGTCGAGACCGAGCCGGTGACCAAGGGCCAGACGGCGTCCTCGTCCTACAAGCCGGCAACGCTGTCCAACGGCGTGCGTACCCTGGTGCCGCCACACATCAGCGCTGGCACCCGCGTGGTGGTGATGACCGCCGATGGCGCCTATGTCGAGCGCGCGAAAGATTAAGGCGCGAAGTCTGACACGCCTCGCCGAAGGCGTCGCGGCGGCCGGTCATCGTCTACCCGCTTTGTGCCAGGGGCTTTCGAGCATTGGGACGCTTTACGCGGACCGAAGCGTCAACGCCCTGCCAGTTCTTTCCTATTGCACGACGCCAGCGGGCAATCTCTGAGCCTCGAGCAACGCCGACCGTCCCTTTCGCCAGGTGCCAGGTGGAATGCCGACGAACTTTTTGAAGGCGCGATTGAAGGCGGCTTCCGACTCGTAGCCGACCTCGGCACCCGCTTGCGCGATGCTCATTTCGGGGCGTTCGAGCAAGCGTCCTGCCAGTTGCAGACGCCAGCGAGCAAGATAGTGCATGGGAGAGACCTCGACATAGTGGGTAAAGCGGCTCGCAAACGCCGTGCGCGAGAGCCCTACTTCGCGGGCGAGCCGGTCCAATGTCCATTCCTCCCTGGGGCGAGCGTGGATGAGCCGGAGCGCCTCGCCGACATGTGGATCCCGTAGGCCTGACAGCCAGCCGCGCGAATCGTCGGGCAGGGTCTCGAGATGGCGGCGGATGATCTCGACAAACATCAGCTCGCTCAGCTTGGCGAGTATCGTCTCACAGCCCGCCCGCCCACTGCCACCTTCTGCCAGCGCCAGCCGAAAAAGGTCGATAACCCAGCTGCTTCCATCGGCGGGCTTGCGGGCGCACAGGATGGCCGGCAATGCGGCCAGGAGAGGATTGAAGGGACGTGCATCGCAGCCAAGATACCCGCAAATGAACCGGGTCCGCTCGTCTCCCCCGCCACCATGGATCACCGCAAACGGCAGGCTCTCGTCTATCGGCCGATAATACATCGCCATATTGGGTTCGCCCCGCGCCCCCGGCGAGGAGCTCAACACGTTCGGAACACCACCGGGGAAGACAACGACATCACCGGCGTTCACGAGCACCGGCGGCACCGAATCGTCTCCCAGCGCGGCCCAGCACGAGCCCGACATCACGGCATGAAAAGAAATGATGTGCTCTGCCTCCGGCATGATGGCGGCGGCAATGTCGGCCGTGCCCGGCGACTCGCCAACCCAGGGAGAGCTGGCGTCGACGTCGAAATAGATCGCCCCGGTGAGGCGAACGGCTCGGAGCACATCGGAAAGGACATCCATGCACTACACCTCCGGAAACGATCGGCTACTCCCTTTGACAACGAGTTTTTCCGCCAGGCATCTCGAACTATCCGGCAATATGGCCGCCCGAGCAACTATCCATCCGGTCTAATCCTACTCTGAACGATCGGGCAACAGAAATGGACGATGTGACATTTGCGGGAACAGCGGACGGGATTAGCGTTTCATCGGCCGGCCGACAGGTCCAATAACAGGGAGGAATGTCATGAACGATGAAGACATCACCAAATTCGCAGCAAGCCTGCGAGGCGAAGTCATCCGCGCCGGCGACGCCCGCTATGACGAGGCCCGCAAGCTCTACAACGGCATGATCGACAAGCGGCCGCTGATCATCGCCCGCTGTGTCGACGTCGCCGACGTAATCACAGCGGTGAATTTCGGCCGCGACAACAATTTGCTGGTTGCGGTACGTGGCGGCGGCCATAATGGACCAGGATTGGGGAGCTGCGACCACGGTCTGGTGATCGACCTGTCGGCGATGAACGGCGTGCGCGTCGATCCGGATGCTCGCACGGCGCGGGTAGGCCCGGGCTGCACTCAGGGCGACCTCGACCATGCCACCCATGCCTTTGGCCTGGCCGTACCGGCGGGCATCATCTCGACCACCGGGGTCGCCGGACTGACGCTGAGCGGCGGCCATGGCTATCTGACGCGCAAATATGGCCTGACCATCGATAACCTGGTCGAGGCCGATGTCGTGCTTGCCGACGGAAGCTTCGTCACCGCCAGCAAGGAACGGAACCCCAACCTGTTCTGGGCGCTTCGCGGCGGCGGCGGCAATTTCGGCATCGTCACCAGCTTTGTGTTCAGGCTCCACCGGGTCAGCATGGTCTTTGCGGGACCGATCGCATGGGATCAGCGCCACGCCCGCACCATCATGCAGCATTATCGCGAGTTCCTGCCGAACGCGCCCGAAGAACTCGGGATCTTTCTCGGGCTCAAGACCGTCCTCTCGAGCGCACCCTTCCCGGAAGAGTTTTGGGGACAGCGGATGTGTCTGCTGATGTGCTGCTACAACGGCCCGGAGGAAAAGGGCAGAGAGGCGCTGGCCCCGCTGCTCGATGCGCTGCCCGCGCCCTGGTTCAACTGGATGGGAACGATGCCCTATCCCGCGGTGCAGAGCATGTTCGATGGGCTCTACCCGAAGGGAATGCAGTGGTACTGGCGGGGCGATTTCGTCAAGACGCTGTCCGACGAGGCGATCGACGCCCATCTCGAGCAGGCGGCGAAGACGCCGAGCGAGCTATCGCTCATGCATCTCTACCCGATCGATGGTGCGGTCCATCGCGTCGGCAAAGACGAGACGCCCTGGAATTACCGTGATGCGACCTGGTCGATGGTCATCGCCGGGATCGATCCGGACCCACAGAAAGCGGGGCCGGTGACGCGCTGGACCAAGGCCTACTGGGAGGCCGTGCATCCGTTCGATCTGGGTGGCGCCTACCTGAACTTCATGATGGATGACGAGGGCGATGCAAGGCTCAAGGCGGCTTATGGCGACAACTATGAGCGCCTCGCTACGCTGAAAAAGAAATACGACCCGAACAACCTCTTCCGGGTGAACCAAAACATTCGACCGGCTGCTTGACGGCGGCTCTCGTCAGGCCGGCAAGCGTACCGGCCGGCCCAGCTAAGGCTCGGCCGGTACGATAGCTTGCCGGTCAGGACGCTCTGATCCAGACCAGCATCTCGCCGGAATCGTGGTGTCCCGGGCGAAATACGGCACGGTGACTTTTGCTGCCTCGACCGCCGGTGATTTTTCAAACGCCTCTTTCCTGTCAACAGCCGACAGCGTGACGCCGCCGGGCACGTTCGAGAGCTGACTACATTTGAAACCAGGCCAGACGACCGCCGAGTGGCGTCCAATGAGCCATGCCGGGCTGCTTTTCAGGCTACCCCGCGCTTCTGATCGTGGTGGGCCGCGTACTGTCCATGCACAAGTCCGGACCTGTTTGGCGACACCATCATTGACTGGATCGTTCGCACATGATCGACAAAATGACCCGGAAATGACCGAGATACAAAGCTTTCCTTCAGTTGTGCATCAATAAGCCGCGACAATTTTTTAGCAATCTTTAGGCAAATTCTCAGGTTTATCGACAAACAGCAGACAATTCGGCAGCAGACAATTCGGCACAACGGTCTTTACTGGATTTATGTGGATGGCAATGCATCCCTACTTGACACCGGGACAAGCTGAAGAGCTATGCTGAACATCGGTCGCAAGTTTGCGCGGAGGGAATCTGTTCATGGATTTCATCGAGAGTTGGTTTGGTATTTCCCCTGACGGCGGCGACGGATCGACCGAAGCTCTCTACATACTTGCCGTTGTCGCAATATTGGCGCTCGCATTCCACAAGCACATCGTGCAGTTCGCGCGCGGTTTCTTCGCGCGGAAATAGCCCGCGTACCGTTCGAGCCCAGCTTTATTCGTCTGACCAGAGTACAAACGGCACCAGTCGTCTGACACGCCAATACACTGTTGCCGCGCGAATCCCGCTGTTATCAGAGCGTTGCCCTGCGTTAGCTTCAGAGGGGAAGTCGATGCGAGGAATAGCGGCAATCCTGCGAGCACTGTTCTCCGCCTGGATTCCGGCACTGATCGAGATGGCTCGCCGTTTCTGTCGCCGGTGGCGGCTAGGGGGCGACCGCCGGGTCGACCAGAAAGGGTCCCGGGCGCATTGCGTACCGATCGATCACCCTGCTTTCTGCCGGCCTGACCCGCTGATCTACGATCAATATTACCTGATCGGCCTTGGTCTCGCGGTCACCTGGGATAATCCCGATATCGAGCTACGCCAGGGTGGTGTGCCCGTTCCCGCCGGCAGGTTGCAGGCGGATACCGACTACGAGGTGCGGGTTCGCGTCTGGAACGCCTCCCCGGATGCCGTCGTCGTCAAGATGCCGGTCCATCTGTCCTATCTGTCGTTTGGCATCGGAACCGTGTCGAATCCGATAGCCACCAGGCCGGTCTCGGTCGGGGTGATCGGATCCGCCAGCCAGCCTGGGTTCGTCTCCTTCGACTGGCATACGCCGCGGCAAGCAGGTCACTATTGCCTGCAAGCTTTGCTCGACCCGGCCGATGACGCCAACTTCGCCAACAATCTCGGGCAAGAAAATACCGATGTCGGACTGGCGCAGTCGCCAGCAACATTTCAATTCGAGTTGCGCAACGCTACCCGTCGGCCGCATCGGTACCGGTTCACCGTCGATGCCTACACCATTCCGCCGCTCGGCCCCTGTCGCGACGACCGGCAGCCAACGGAAGAGACCGCCAAGGCGGAGCAAAAGCGCCGGCTGGCGGCACACTTGCCGTCGGCTCATCCCCTGCCGCCGGGCTGGAAGGTCGAGATTTCGCCTGACCTGCCGTCGCTGGCGCCGGGCGAACAGGTGACGATCACGGCGGTCGCTACGCCGCCGGACGGCTGGACCGGCCGGCAGGCCCTCAATCTGAATGCGTTTGACGAGGGTGACCGCGCCAGCGGCGGCGTCACCTTGACCGTCCTCAGCAGCTTGGAGCCGTGATGGCCACCGACGACAAATCCTGGACCAAGTGCACGACCGCCGACGAGGTGATTTCGGTCAACCAGTACATCAGCGCGGCGATTACCAGCGGCATATTCGCAGCCGTGATGGTCGTGGTGGTGGTCGCGATGGGCGAGCCGTGGTGCATACCGATCGCGCTGGTGGTGACTGAGATTGTGTGGATTCTCGCTTATTGCGACTGGTGGCTCAACAAACGGCTGGTTTGCCTGGGCGAGCCGGTGAGTATCGTCGGCATGGTCATCAGCATCGAGCCGCCGTCGGAAAAGACCTGGCCAGGAAGCCTGGACTCCGACTACAGCCTCAATTTGCTGCTGCCGAACAACCCGGTGGGCGTCTCCCAGGCCGTTGCCGCCGCCAGTGCCCCGTTCGGCTATCTGATGGCCGAAAACGCAATCACCTCCTCGCACGGCTTTCTGTTCACGGGGAACCCGGCGGAGGACAAGGTGACCGGAGTAAAGTCAGAGGCGCTGCATGTGGAGTTCGAAGGGGCATCGATCCATGACCTGCAGACCGTCAACATCCTCGCCCTAGCCGCGGCATTGATTGCGCTGGCGGTATGCATGTCGGGCGTCGGCGCGGTCGTCGCCTACGTATTGGCGCTTCTCGCCTTGCTCGCTTCGCTGCTCGGCGCGGCCTTCAGCAGTTCGGACACCGCCAGTCCGAGCGATGCCGGCCTGCCGAGCATCGAGACCAACAAGGGCGACGGAACCGGAGCGACAATCCTGGGGGTGACGGGCCGGTGGGTCTATGATGCCGGACACATCCACGACAGCTTTCATGAAGGCCACAACGAACTGCATCCGGTCCAGCAGGCCCAGATTCTGGGACGGCCATGGGACGGCGACTGGCCCGACGATATCGACGAAATCGTTCGGGGCTACCAGGACGGCTACGCGCAGTCTCAGGATCCGCTCACCAAGGCGCAACAGGCCCGGCCCGGCTCCCGGTGGTCGGTCCATCCCTATGTTGACGGCTGCAACGACACCGTCCGGCCAGATCAGCCTCCGCACTAAGCCAGTCAGGCTGTTGGACACGATAGTTCGAATCCCGATACCGCGCTGGTTTACTCGGCCCTTGAGAATCCTTCAGCCTTCGGCAACATGGCGGCGAGGCTGAGAGCATGAGGATGAGCAAGGTCATTTCCGCCGCATCACGGCGTTCGCCGCGCAAGACACCGATGGCGCTGACCGAGGCGCTGGTCGCCCGCACCTTGCGTGCGGTCGAGGATGCCGGGCCGACGCCGGGCATGGTCTACATGACCGATGCCGATTACGCGCGCATTCGCGACGAGGTGCTGGCCGGCGCGCCGGGCGGGCCGGTGAAGCTGTTCGCCTATGGCTCGCTTCTGTGGAAGCCGGCCGGCGAGGTCAGGGGTGGCGAACGGGCCGTGGCGACGGGCTGGCACCGTTCGTTCTGTTTTACGGTGCAGCGCTTCAGGGGCACCGTCGAGCAGCCCGGCCTGATGATGGCGCTCGACCGCGGCGGCCAATGTCAGGGCATGGTGTTCGAGGTCGCCGAGCCATTGGGGGCCAATCTCGAAACGCTGCTGCGACGTGAGATGACCATCCTGCCGGCCGTCAACGTGCCGCGCTGGCTGCAGGTCAGGACGGGCGACGGCACGGGCCAAGCGCTTGGTTTCGTTGTCGATCCCGCCAATCCGCGCTATGCCGGCAAGCTCGAAAAGCGAGCGATAGCGGCGACCCTGGCCACGGCCGTCGGCCATTGGGGTTCGGGCGCCGAATATCTGTTCCAGACCATTCGCCATCTCGACGCCTGCGGCATCCGCGACCGCAATCTCTGGCAGTTGCAGGAACTTGTGGCCGAGGAGATCGGTCGGGCGCTGCGGTCGGGCTTCATTCGTCCCTGAGCCAGACCAGCATCTCGTCAGGCTCCCAGGCGAAATCGATGTTGTGCAGGTCGACGAGATGTCCCGCGCGCTCGCCGATGGCAGTATCGAGTATCGTGTGTCCTTCCTTCGGTTCTATGCCAGTGTGTTCGCCCATGCGCCGACAAAGGGCGGCAGCATGATGCACGTCTGCTGCTCGACAGCCTCGTTGCGCAGCCGCTCGGCGAGGGTATCGACTTCCACCTCGGCGGCGGTTGCGGTACCGACTGCCTCGGCCATCGGTAACAGGCTGCGCAACGTGCCGGCAATGTAGTCGTAGATCGGCGAGTCGGGTCCGCTGCCGGCGAGGCCGGCGGAGTTCATCCGCGGCGCCGGCAACCCTGCGCCGGCGAACACCATGGGCAGCCTGCCACCCATGTCGACCTCGAAACCCGCGCGCTCGATCGTGTCGATGATCCAGCCGCGGCATTTGCCGAACAGCGGCGCCTCTGGAAAACTGCGGGTGAGCGGCATCGCCATTTCCTGAACGGCGACGATGCCGCCAGGCCGCAGGAAACCGGCAAGCCTGCGCAGGGTTGCGGCCGGGTCGGGCAGATACATCAGGACAAGCCTGCCGATCACCGCATCGAAGCTCCCGTCGGGCGAGAATGTATCAAGCTCGGCCGTCGTGAAACGAGTCCAGTAACACTGGCCGGATTCAGTGGCGCGCCGCTCGGCAATGTCCACAGCCTCTGCCGAGCGATCGACACCAAGCACGCTTCCCGCCGGTCCGACCAGCCTTCCGGCCAGCAAGGAGACATCGCCTACGCCGCAGCCAATGTCGAGCACGCGCATACCGGGTCCTATGCCCGCACTGCGCAGGACATGCTCGGTAAGGTCGTGAATGAGCGCTCCCTGCAGCTCCAGGCGCTTGAATTCGCTTTGCGTGTAACCCAACGCATAGGGACGCGGATCCATGGGGCTCTGATCACGGCCGGTCTTCGGCGCATGTTCGGCAAGCAGATTGTACATTTTTGACTCCATGATCGATTTATCCGGGATTTGTGACCGCTGGGCAGCCTGATGACCGCCCGGGGCCCGACCGTCACCATCGGAGATCGGTGCTACAACGTGATTTCCGGAATCGGGAATTGCGTTACGAATGAAACAGGCGCCCGTGCCTGGCGTACCACGCAAGCGGAGAACCACCCTGCGCCCGGCGTTCGGACGCCACTATGATTTCGGCGCCCGCGGAACGAACACGATATGCGGCGTCTTCGGCGGACGACCGGGCGGCACATAGTCCGGAACCGGCGTATCGTCTGCCGGGAGCGAAAGCACATATCGGTGGATGGCGCGCAGGTCGGGCTCGCTCATGGCGCGCAGGTTGAACCATGGCATGGGCGGGCGCGTCTCGATCGTGCGCGCGAACTGTACCCAGTCGTCCTCGTCCATGGTCCGCAAAAATTGGCGAAGATTGGTCGGGTAAGTCGTACCCCAGGGCCCGTTGAAGCCGAGCGAGTCGCCGATCAGCCATCGATCCTGCGGAACGTTGCCGGCCTTCTCCAGGTACCCTGGCGTGTGGCAATCGTTGCAGCCGCCGATTTTCACCAGGTATCGACCGTGCTCGATCGAAGCGGTCGCGGACGCCGCGCCGACTTCACCCTGGTTGAGCGTTGCGGCGGTGAATGCTGCGGCCAGGCCAAGGGCGGCAATTGCGATGAGAGCTCTTCGTGTCATCAGCTTCTCCGCTGCTATTTGATGCCGACGATCATCGAGTGAGGCCCGGCGAGATGCTCGCAGCGGACCTCCGCAAAGCCCGCCTCCCGCATCCAGCCCATGCCGTCGGCGCGCGTGTAGTCGAACCCGCCATTGGTGTTGACCAGCATGTTGAGGCTCATCAGCAGACCCGCAGCGTTGTCCCGTCGCTCGTCATCGATGATCTGGTCGTAGACGATGAGCACGCCTTGCTTCGGCAGCGCGGAATGGGCCTTTGCCAGCAGCGCGCGCTTCACCTCCAGGTTCCAGTCGTGCAGGATATGACCCATCACCAGCACGTCGGCGGAAGGCAGCGGCTCGGCAAGGAAGTCGCCGGGATAAAACCGAAGCCGGTCTGCAAGTGCGTGCCTCTCCACATAGGCCTCGAACACCGGCCGCATCGGCGGCAGGTCGAAACCGCCGCCGGTGAGATGCGGATGGGCGCGGCCGACCTCGACCGGAAGCCTGCCTTCGGCTGTGCCGATATCGATGAAGGTACAATAGTCCGCCCAGGGAAAATGCCGGGCGAGCGCCTCCGCCACCTGGAGGCTGCCGCCGGTCATCGCCTGCGCGAACATCTTTACCTTGTCCGGGTCCGAAAACAGCATGTCGAACAGATCTTCGCCGTCCTGGGTGCCGTTTTGCGGTTTGCCCGTCCTGAGCGCGTCGGTGAGCGAGCCCCAGTTCGCGTAAAGCAGCTGACCGGCCCTGGCGAGCATCCCGCCAACATAGGTCGACTTGTTGCGGTCAAGGTAGCGGTCAGTCACGGGCGTGTTGCAGTAGACGTTGCCCTCGCGCTCAAGCATGCGCAGCGCAACCAGTGCGTCGAAGAAATCCTGCGCTCCCGGCTCATGCAGTCCGAGCCGGTTTCTCAGTGTTTCCCCTTCGAGGGGTCCGGCCGCCAACTCCGTGAAAAGGTCAAGTTCGACGGCGCTCAGCAACGTCTTCGATGCCCAGAAGCCGAGGCCGAGTTGCATAAGGCTTTCGGGCGACAGTTCTGCGACGTCATTCGCCTGTTTCGTTACCTCGGTGATGGTTGCGTCCATAAGATTTCTCCTTCCTCAAGAGACCATGACCTCCCAAAAAACCGGTTCCCGGTTTTTTGGGATCATGGTCTGGGCGCGGGAGGACCATCGACTGGCCCGGCTACGGGTCGATTTCAGCCAGCTGGGATTTTGGTTACGGTTGTAACGAAGAAATCCGGCCGGCCGTGATCAGCCTGAATGCAGATGGCGGGCAAGACATTGTGCGACGGCGGCCGACAGCAGCGGCTTCTTGATGACTTCGCTTATGCCGGCCGCCGTCAGTTGGCGCGACCGCAGCTGACGGCCGTAACCGGTCATCAGCACGACCGGAAGGTCGGGCCGGATCTTGTGCAACCGGCCGGAGAATTCGATCCCTGTGATGTCGGGCATGACCTCGTCGGTCAGCACCAGGTCGAAGCGTTCCGGATCGGCGCGGAATGCGCTGAGAGCCGCGGGGCTGCGGTCGAACCCGACCGGCTCGTAGCCGAGCGCGGCGAGCATTTCCTCCGCAAGTTGCATCAGCGGCGTGTCGTCGTCGACGACGAGGATCGTCTCGCCGTTGCCATGCTTGACCGGCACCTCGGCGGCGTCGCTCTCGTCCTCGTTCTGGGTTGCTTCGGCGGCCTCGATCTGCGGAAAATAGATCTCGAAGGTCGTGCCTTCGCCGGGCTTGCTGTTCACGTCGACCGCGCCTCTGTGCGCCATGACGATGCCGTGCACCGTCGACAGGCCGAGCCCGGTGCCTTGCCCTGCCGGCTTGGTCGTGAAGAACGGCTCGAAGATACGCTCGAGCGTCGCCTGATCCATGCCGCTGCCGGTGTCCCTGACGGCAAGGCGGAGGTAGCGCCCGGCAGGCAGGTTGCCGTGCGACAGCATCCGCGCCTCGACGAATTCCGTCGTGTCGAGACCGATTTCCAATGCGCCGCGGTTGTTCATCGCCTGCGCCGCGTTGGTGCCGAGGTTCATCACCACCTGCTGAAGCTCGGTCGGATCGCCCATCATCGCCGCATCCGCGGCTGCAAGACGCGTCTGCACTGAAAGCGTGGCGGGGAACGAGGCGCGCAGCAGGTCGATCGCTTCGGCAACCACGGCTTCCGCCCGCAGCGCGTGATGCTGCCGCTCGTGACGACGGCCGAAGGCGAGGATCTGCTCGGTGACGTCCTGCGCCCGCCTGCCGGCCTGCATGATCTGCTGGACGTAGCGCCGCGCGCGCGACTCCTTCAGCAGCACCGCCAGCGCCATCTCGCTGTAACCAAGGACGGCACCGAGGATGTTGTTGAACTCGTGCGCTATGCCGCCGGCGAGCGTCCCGATCGCTTCCAGCCGTTGCGACTGATTGAGCCGCGCCTGCAGTGCCTCACGCTCGCGTTCGTTGTGCTCGCGCACGATGGCATTGGCGAAAATCTCGGCCGCGGTGCGCAGCAGTGCAATGTCGTCGTCGGCCCAATGCTTTTCGTGCGTGACGGTATCGAGAGCCAGAAAACCCAACCGCTCGCCGGCATGCCACATCGGTATGCACAGCCACGATCGAAACTGGTGCGCCTGCAGGGATGCCTTCTCCCGCCCCTCGGGAAGCTCGCCGACGCGGGGAACGTCGATGCAGCCCTGCCGCTCGTGGTCGGCCAGCGTCCAGCGTGAAGCCAGCTCGATCATGTCCTTCGACAGGCGGGCCGGCCTGCTCCCGCCCGGACGGCGATAGAAGTAGCCGCCGGAAGGATCGGCGATGTGGCTGACGAAAATCTGGGCGCCGTCGAGCCCGGCATGTTCGACCAGGCGCGCGAGGCCCTTGCTGATGCCGGCGCGGATGCGGTCACGCGGCAGATTGATGAACTGCGTGGAGATCGAGGCGATCAGGCCCTCGAATTCCAGCCGCTCGCGCAGGATCCGCGCGTTGCGGCGCAGGCGGGCGAACAGGTAGGCGACATAGCCGACGAGGCCCAACGCGGCGACATAAAGCAGCGTCTGGAACAGTTCGGCCCGCGCCGCGGCCCGCCCATGCGCACCGAGATAGACGTCCTGCAGCGCGCGAGCCCGCTCGCTCGTCGGCGCGGTCTGCAGGCGGGCGACGAGATCGTCGACCGCCGGAAGCCTGGTGACGATAAGCCGGCCGTGGGAGACGAGCGAGAGTACATCGCTTGCAGGCACGGCATCGACGGAGGGCCTTGCCAGCCGGTCGAGTGCGGCGTTTACTGCTTTTGCCGCATCCGGCTGGGGATCGCTGATAAACCGCGACATTGCGACCATCAGGGCTCCTATCTCGACCGCTCGAAGGCCGTCACCCTCGCTCGTGAGACGACCGCTCATATAGTTGAAAAAGTTCAGCGAGTTCTGCAGCAGCGCGTTATCGGACTTGAACCTCTCGACGAGCGCTTCCTCGTCGCGGATCGCGGCGATGACTTCGGCGATCCGCTTGTCGATGTCCGCCCGTGTTTCGCCGCTTGCTGCGTCGCGGGCAGCCGGCAGCGTCTGCGTCGCCTCATCCAGGTTCTCGATCGACCGCACAAGCGGATCGTAGCTGCGCAGCAGCCCCGCGCGTGCCCGCAACACATCGCGCTGCAGCGCGGCGTTATAGAGGATGACGGTCCTGAGCGCATCGAGCGTGCGCTCGTGGCGCGCCGCATCGGGAGCCGTGCCCTGCACCAGGAGGTAGGTCAGGGCGATGAGCAGGCAGGCAACGATCGGCGCCAGGATGCGTAGCGACTTCATTGCTGCAGACGATCGGCTGCGCTGGTCAACGGCCGGCCGCGATACTCGCCCGTCAGTGTCCCGAGGAATTCGACGATGAGATCGGCATCGCGCTGGTCGAGTTCCCGGCCGAGTTGGTTGCGCGCCATGATCTTCACCGCGTCTGCGAGCGATGCGGTGCGGCCATCGTGAAAATACGGCGCCGTCACCGCGACGTTGCGCAGGCTGGGAACGCGGAACACATGGCGGTCGCTCTCGGCGCCGGTAACGGCGAAGCGGCCGAGATCCGCCTTGGTCAGGGTCTTC
This sequence comes from Mesorhizobium sp. M1365, assembly GCF_040317865.1. NCBI lineage: Bacteria > Pseudomonadati > Pseudomonadota > Alphaproteobacteria > Hyphomicrobiales > Phyllobacteriaceae > Mesorhizobium > Mesorhizobium sp. M1365. The sequence continues at coordinate 5,800 of NZ_JAMYLG010000021.1, read as the reverse complement.
TGGCGAGCGAAGGGATCCTGGAAGATGCCGAATTTCTGAAACAGATTGCCGCCTACGTTGGCGCCCTGGTGGCAGGCGACGCAGCCATACGCTTTGAACAGTTGATAGCCGTGCTCTTCGTCGGTCGTGATGGCGTCGCGTTCGCCCTTGAGATAGCGGTCGAAACGGGCATCGGGCGTGATCAGCGACCGTTGAAAGACAACAAGCGCATCGAGCACGCTTGTCCGGTCGGGAATGGCGCCGTAGACCCTCGCGAACCGCTGCGAATACTCGGCATTCGAGCGCAGCTTGGTCAGCAATTCCTCCCAGCTCGTATTCATCAGCCTGTCATCGAGCAGGGCTGCCTCGTTCTGCTCCTCGAAAGTGCGGAAATTGCCGCGCCAGTTCAGCCGAAAATCGAGCGCCGCGTTGAAGACGGTCGGCGTGTTGAAATCGAGCGGCTTGCCATCCGCCGCCACGGAACGGGCCAGACCGTCGTCGCCGCTGAAATCGAGCCTGTGACAGGAACTGCAAGCGACGACATCGCCATGCGACAGGCGGGCATCGTTGAACAGGCTCTCGCCAAGCGCGATCTTCGCCCGGTCGGAGGGGCCGCTGGCCGTGATCGGTGCAATCGGCTCGCCCATCGGCGGGGCCGGCTGATTGCTCTGGGCCAACGCAAAAGGTGCCGCCATTGCCAGGCAAAGCGGAACAAAAAGCCCCGCCCGAACCTTACCAATCTGCTGATGTGCCATCGAGCGAGCCTGCGGCAGGGTGTGCGATCACGTAGATCATCGGCGTTCACCAATAAATCGCCGAAAATCGACGTTTAATAAAGCAACGGCTCGGTCATGAGTTCCATGCTTGCGGACGGTGCGAGATGTCAGCCGAACAAAACATTCGCCACGAACAGCAGTCGAAAGGCAGTACCGAGCAGCCAGCGGCGCCGAAGCATATCCTTGTCGTCGACGACGACCCCGAAATTCGCGATATGCTCACCAATTACCTGGAGAGCCAAAACTTCAGGGTTAGCGCGGTCGCCGACAGCCGGGCCATGTCGCGCGTCCTCAATGAAAAGCCCGTAGACCTGACGATCCTCGACATGCGGCTTGCCGATGAGGACGGGTTCGACATCATGCGGCAACTCGGCAGTCCGCCGGAAGCGCCCATCATCATCATCACCGGCCACAGGTGCGACGAGGTGGATCGCGTCGTCGGCCTGGAACTCGGCGCCGACGACTACATCACCAAGCCCTTCGGCCTCAGGGAGCTGCTGGCGCGCATTCGCGCCGTGCTGCGGCGATCGCGGTCGACGCAGCCGCAGCCGCGCAGTAAGAAACCCATACGCTATCGTTTTGCCGGCTGGGAGCTCGACATGCGGATGCGGCGCCTGAGGTCGGCGGCGGGCGAGACGACGCCGCTGACCGCCGGCGAGTTCAACCTGCTGACGGCGTTCCTGAAATCGCCGCAACAGATCCTGAGCCGCGAGCAGCTTCTCGCTGCCAGCCGCGTGCACGACGAAGAGGTGTTCGACCGCAGCATCGACGTGCAGATATTGCGGCTGCGCCGCAAGCTCGAGGTCAATCCGAGCGAGCCGAAGCTCATTGTTACGGAGCGTGGCGCCGGCTACATATTCGCGACTGCGGTCGAGGTACTTTGAGCCGCTGCCGCGCCCAGCCTACTCCGCGCTTCTCAGCCAGACCAGCATCTCGCCGGGATCGCGGTTGTCCCAGGCAAAGTACGGCACGGCGGTGATTTTCGCGCCCTCGAGCGCCGGCGGTTCGGTGCGGTAGAGCCCCTCTTCCCAGTTTTCGAAAGCCTCCTTTTTGGCAATCGCCGAAAGTGTCACGACGCCGCCCAGAAGGTTCGGCTGCTGATGCGCCTCGATGTCGGCCGTGCGCGGTAGTGCGATGCGGTGCAGCTGGCTGGAATTGTCGGTCTCCTCGACGCAATAGATCAGCGGGCCGCGCGCCAGTGCGACACGGCCGATATCCTGCCGCACCTGCGGATTGGCGTAGAGGCGGTCGACGGCCATTTCGAGGTCGAGCTCGACGCGGTCGCCCTTGCGCCATTCGCGGCGGATCGCGGCATAGCCGTCGCTGCTGATCGCCTCCAGATCAACATCGGCGCCGTTGACCTTGAGCGCTGCCTTGCGGCACCAGGCCGGCAGGCGCAGGTGCAAAGTGAACTCGGTCGGAGCTTCCGGTTCGACAGAGATCGAGACCGCGCCGTCCCAGGGATAATTGCTCGTTTGGGTGAGCTCTATCTGCCGGCCCGCAATATCGAAACGAGCCGTGCCGTTTCCATAGAGATGGACGGCGAGTGCGTCGTCCGACAGGCCGTAGAAATAGCTGCCGATCGAGGCGACCATGCGCCCGACATTGGGCGGGCAGCACGGGCAGCGGTGCCATTTCCAGCGGTGGTGGGCGCCGCGGCTTTCGAGCGGATTTTCGTAGAAGAACAGCGAGCCGTCGAGCGACAGGCCGGAGATCGAGCCGTTGTAGAGCGCCCGCTCCATGATGTCGGCGTAGCGCGCATTGGGACCCATGCCGAGCATGCGGCTTGCCCAGAACACCAGGCCGACCGAAGCACAGGTTTCGGCATAGGCGGTGTCGTTGGGCAGGTCGTAATCGGCGGTGAAACCCTCATTGTGCGACGACGGCCCGAGGCCGCCGGTGACGTAGAGGTTCTTGGTCATGAGGTCGTCCCACAGCCGGTCGAGCGCCACCCGCAGCGTGTCGTCGCCATATTCGGTGGCGATGTCGGCCATGCCCGAATAGAGATACATCGCCCGCACCGCATGGCCGACGACCTTGTCCTGCTCGCGCACCGGTCTGTGCGACTGGTTGTATTCGTAAGTCTTGAAATGATAGGCCTTGGGGTCGGCGCCGCGGGCGCGCGCCTCCTCGTCGAAATAATGCGGCTCAAGGCCGCGCTGATCGATGAAGTATTTGGCTAGCTTCATGTATTTGCGCTCGCCCGTCACCCGCGCCAGCTTGACCAGCGCCAGCTCGATCTCCTCATGGCCGCAATAGCCCTTCTTCTTGCCGGGTTCCGGACCGAACGTCTCGGCGATATGGTCGACGTAGCGGCACATGATGTCGAGTAGCTTGCGTTTCCCCGTAGCCTGGTAATAGGCGACCGCGCCTTCGATCAGGTGGCCGGCGCAATAGAGCTCGTGGCAGTCGCGCAGATTGGTCCAGCGCAAGCCCGGCTGGATGCGCTGATACCAGCTCGACAGATAGCCGTCGGGCTGCTGCAGCTTTCCATACATGTCGATGACGGCATCGATCTTCTTCTCCAGCTCGTCGTTGCGGCGGCGGTAGAGCGAATAGGCGGCGGTCTCGATGGTCTTGCCCCAATCCGAGTCCCAGAACATCTGCGTCGTCACCGTCGATCCGGTGAACTCGTTGCCGGCGGTGGCCGCCTCGTCCGGTGAAGGTGAGTGGAACGGAATGACGACGCCGGGCGATGGCCGGTCCGGGTCGATCTGCTCGAGCATGCGCGTCTCGACGCAGCGGTCGTAGAGGATGCCGGCGGTCTTTGCGGCGACGGCATCGACGCGGTCGCCCCAGAAGCCGCGCACGTCGACCTGCGGCACCGGCAGCGGGCGGAAGGCGAGTTTCGGCTTGGCGCCCTGACTGGCGGATTGCGATGCGGTCATCAATTTACTCCGGTTCGGTTCGATTGGTCACTTCACGGCCCCTGCCATCAGGCCGCGGATGTAGAAGCGCTGCAGCAAAAGGAAGAGCACCAGGCACGGCACCATCATGACGGTGACGCCGGCCTGCACGGCGCCCCAGTCGATGGCGCCGAAGCGGCCGGACTGCAGCGCCGTCATCATGATCGGCAGCGTGAATTTCGACTGGTCTGTCATCAGCACGAGCGCCGCCAGAAACTCGTTCCAGGCGCCAAGGAAGGCGAACAGCGCGATGGTGACGATGCCTGGCCAGACCAGCGGCAGCATCACCCTCAACAGCATGGTGACATTGTTGGCGCCGTCCATGCGCGCCGCCTCCTCGATCTCGCGCGGCACCGCATCGAAGGCGTTGCGCATCATGAAGATCGAGAACGGCAGCTGCAGCGTGACGTAGACGCAGACCAGCCCGGTCAGCGTGTTGTGCAGGCCGATCTTGGTCAGCACCAGGAAGATCGGCGTCAGGATCGACTGGAACGGGATCATGATCGTCGACAGGATGACGACGAACAGCAGGTTCTTCAGCGGAAAACGGAAGCGCGAGAAACCGTAGCCGGCGAGCACGCTGACGATCACCGACAGCACCACGGTCATGACCGAGACGTAGATGCTGTTTTGCGCCGGCAGCCAGAGGCCGTCGCCGAAGGTGTTGAGCGTCGCGTAGTTCTCGAGCGAGATGCCGCTGGTCGGCCAGGGCGGCAGCGGCGGCTGACGCGCCTCCTGCGCCGGCTTGAAGGCCGAAAGCACCGTCCAGGCGATCGGCGCCAGGAACAGTATGGACGCGATGATGCCGGTCGAGTGCTCGGCGATCTGCATGCCGATGCGGCGTTTGCGGCTCCTTGCCTGCGCCATCAGTCGACCCCTTCCGGATTGCGCAGCAACCGCAGCTGGATCAAGCTGAGCGCCACCAGGATGACCAGCAGGACCATCGACAGTGCCGCGCCATAGCCGAGCTTGAACGACACGAAGGACTGGTTGAAGATCCAGTAGACGGCGGTCAGCGTCTGGTTGCGCGGGCCGCCGCGCAGGATGATGTAGAACTGGTCGAAGGCGAGGATCGAGCCGGCAACCGACAGGATCAGCGCCAGTGCCAGCGTGCGGCGCATCAAGGGCAAGGTAATCGCCCGGAACCGCGCGAATGGCCCTGCCCCGTCGATCATCGCCGCCTCCTGCAGGTCCGGCGGGATCGACTGCAGGCCGGTCATCAGGATGATCATGGTGAAGCCCGCCACCTTCCACACCACCATGGCGATGATCGACCAGAAGGCCGGCTGGAAGGTCGCCAGCAGGTTGAATTTCTTCTCGGTCAGGCCAAGCTCGAAGGCGGCCGGGCTGAACAGGCCGGAATCGACATTGAGCAGCCACGACCACAAAAGGCTGGCCGAGGCGAAGCCGATGACCGCCGGCATGAAGAAGGACGTGCGGTAGAAGCCGGTCAGCTGCCGCGGCCTTTCGATGAACAGCGCCAGCGGAAAGGCGACGGCGAAGATCGCGATCGTCACCACCACCGTGTAATAACCGGTGAACTTCAGCGCGTTCCAGAAGCGGGTATCGCGCAGGATCGCCCAGTAATTGTCGAGCCCGATGAAGCTATGCGCGCCCATCAGCGGCCAGTTGTGCAGCGACATCCAGGCGGTCATGCAAAGCGGCACGATGAAGAAGACGACGACAAGCGCGACGGCCGGCGCGACATAGAGCAAGCCGATCCACTGCCGGCGGCCGGCGCCGACCAGTTTGTATGCGCGCGCTGGCGCGGCGGTGGTTGCTGTGATGGTGGTCATCGCTGGCCTTCTCCTTCTCCCCTTGTGGGAGAAGGTGGATCGGCGCGAAGCGCCGAGACGGATGAGGGGTGTTGGAAGGAATGCCGTCCGAGCCAAGCTGGAGCACCCCTCATCCGTCGCCTTCGGCGACACCTTCTCCCACAAGGGGAGAAGGGGGAGCCAACGTTGCGACGGCGTACTGTGATGGTGCTCATGCCTGTTGTTCCATTGGCGGGACGTCCCCTCCCCCTCGAGGGGAGGGTCCGGCCGAAGGCCGGGGGTGGGGTCCTCTGCGAAGTGGGGGGCCCGGTCTTTTTTTTGGGGGCCCCCAGGCGGATTAAAAAAAAAAAACGGCCGACCGCAA
>NZ_JAMYLG010000020.1:0-95125 GCF_040317865.1 Mesorhizobium sp. M1365 | reverse complement strand
ACGGCCGCGCCACGCTGGCGCCGGTCAACGGGATGTTATGTGCACGTTGCCGTGACGCCGGTCGTCACGCACACCAATCCCGTCGGAATCAACGCTACAGGCTCTGCGACCTGGCCCGGAAGCCGCTTCCACGACATGCCCACCGCGTCCTATGCGGAAGTTCGCGACAGGCGCTGGCACACCCCGAAACACAAATCCCCATAGCTCACCGCCTGCGGCCCGCGGGTTCCTGCATCAGAGACTTTCGTACGCCTGACGGCACCCGAAACCCTTCAGCAATGTCGGCCGTTAAAGTTAGTTGTGCCACCGCCTTACAGCGGACATCACCGGCGATCGCGCTTGAGGACGTAGTTGCGCCAGGAGCGGTCATTCGATGTTCTGCCGTTGAACGGCTTCATTCGCCCGTTTAGCGGAAATTGGGCGACAGCATGGTTGCCTCAACAGGGAAGTTCGAAACCCTCTTGGTCCGCGAATCCCGCTGATTGCATGCTGCGGTGCGATATTCTGCAAGATAGTCACCCAACCAAGGCCGATAGCCGCATTGCTCTCGACGAGAGCACTCCTGCCGCAGACCACCTAGCTGGCAGACACTTGGCTGATCCCGGCATCGACCCAGGCGCGCGTCTGCTCAAGCACTTCATCCGACAGCGCGGGATCGTCGATCGCCCGGGCGAGGATTACTGCCCCCACCATCGCTGCCCAGCTTCCGATCGCCGCGCGGCGTCTGTCTGCCGGATCCAACTCCGGGAGCGCCTTGCCGATACGGTCGATCTGCGATCGTAGGCCTTCCGTCATGGCCGAGCGTGCAGCCGGGGTCTGATGGCGGATGGCTGCGGCAAGGCCCGCCGTCGGGCAACCGCCGGCGCAGTTGTCCCGATGCCGGGGCGAAAGATAGGAACCTACATAAGCGCGAAGATCGCCCCCTCCGCCTGAGTCCGCGGCGAGGACGCGGGCAAGGGTCTGCGCGATCAGGTCGTCCTTCGAACTGAAATGGCCATAGAAGCCGCCATGGGTGAGCCCGGCGGCCTTCATCACTTCCGCCACGCTGACCGCGTCGAACCCCTTCTCGCGAAACAGCCGGCTGGCCGCATCCAATATCCGGTGACGGTTCTCCGCCATCTGCTCTCGACTGACCTTCATTTCAAAATTCTCCGTCGGCCCCGTTGACATTTACATGATGCCCATCATATTTAGCCGCAATCATGATGATCGTCATGAATATAGGTTCCATCAGAGAAAAGAGCAATGCCATGACCACCATTCCATCAGTCCTCATCACCGGCGCCTCCACGGGCATCGGAGCTTCCTATGCCGAACGGTTCGCCCGCCGCGGACACGACCTCGTGCTGGTTGCCCGTGACGTGGCACGAATGGAGGCACTGGGAGCCCGGCTCCGTCAGGAAACTGGCGTTGCGATCGACATCATCCAGGCTGATCTTACGCAGCCTGCCGAGCTTGCAACGGTAGAGACGAGGCTGCGCGATGACGCCCGCATCGGGATTCTCGTCAACAATGCCGGAACAGCCATCGGCGGAAGCTTCATCGAGCAGAGTACCAATGACGTCGCCCGGCTGGTTGCGCTCAACACGACCGCGCTTCTGCGACTTGCCAGCGCCATCGCCCCGCGTCTTGCGAAAGCTGGCGAAGGGTCGATCGTCAACATCGGCTCCGTGGTCGGGCTGGCGCCGGAGTTCGGGATGACGGTTTACGGCGCAACCAAAGCCTTCGTGCTGTTTCTGTCGCAGGGGCTCAGCCTCGAGCTCGCGCCGAAGGGTGTCTACGTCCAGGCCGTGCTGCCCGCCACGACGCGTACGGAGATCTGGGGCCACGTCGGCGCCGACATCAACACGCTTTCCAACGTGATGGAGGTGGACGATCTGGTTGATGCGGCGCTGGTCGGCTTCGACCGCCGCGAACCGGTGACCATCCCGCCGCTTCCCGATGCCGGGCAGTGGGATGCGCTTCAGGCCGCGCGCCAGGCCATGCTTCCGAACTATCGGAACGAACATCCCGCCGAGCGGTACCGCAAGGTCGCCTGAACACCAACGAAACCATTTGATAACGACCTCGTCGCGGCGGGACAAACAAGGTGACCTATGACCAACAAAGCACTTTTTGAGCCTTATTCTCTCGGCTCGCTGACGCTCTCCAATCGTATCGTCATGGCGCCCCTCACGCGCAATCGCGCTGGCCCGGGCTTCGTTCCGGGCGATCTTGCCGCCGAGTACTACGGCCAGCGGGCCTCCGCCGGCCTGCTGATCTCCGAGGCCACGCAGATCTCGCGGCAGGGACAAGGTTACCAGGACACGCCCGGCATCTATTCTCAGGCTCAGATCGACGGCTGGCGAAAGGTCACGACCGCGGTGCACGCCAAGGACGCGCGGATTTTCCTGCAGCTCTGGCACGTCGGTCGCGTCTCGCACGTCGATCTGCAGGAGAACGGCGCCGCGCCCGTCGCGCCCTCGGCAATCCGGGCCGCGACCAAGACGTTCGTGAACAACGGCTTTGTCGAGGTTTCGGAGCCCCGCGCGCTGGCGCTCGACGAGCTTGCGGGGATCGTCAACGATTTCCGGCAAGCAGCCGCGAACGCCATTGAGGCCGGCTTCGATGGCGTCGAGATTCATGGCGCCAACGGCTATCTGCTGGACCAGTTCGCCAAGGACGGTGCCAATGTCCGCACGGATGCTTATGGCGGATCGGTCGAGAACCGCGCCCGGCTGATGCTGGAGGTTGCGACTGCGGTGGTCGAGGAGATCGGCGCAGAGCGCACCGGCATCCGGATTTCGCCCGTCTCGCCCGCCAACGGCGTCTCGAGCAGCGCCCCCCAGGCGCAGTTCGACTATATCGTCGATCAACTCGATGCTTTGGGCATCGTCTATATCCATGTCGTCGAGGGCGCCACGGGCGGATCGCGCGATGTCGCGCCGTTCGACTTCGGATCGCTCCGCCGCCGCTTCAACAATACCTATATCGCCAATAACGGCTACGACCTCAACCTCGCGGCGTCGCGGCTCGGCGAGGGCAAGGCGGACCTCTTCGCCTTCGGGCGCCCGTTCATCGCCAATCCCGACCTTGTGGAACGGCTGAAGACGCGCACGCCGCTGACGGAGTTCAACTCGGCGACGCTCTATGGCGGAGGCTCCGCTGGCTATACCGACTATCCCGCGATCGCCGCCTCAAGCCGCCCATGAGCTATCGGAGGGCGGCGCCTGCGAGGCAGCCATCCCACGTGACAGCAGCGCCTCAGGGCATCTCTCTGGCGTTCCGCTCGAACTGGTGTCCAAACCCAGGGATTCAGGAGGGCCATGGAGGGCTATAGCATAGACGTTAGCTCCTCTGGTCCGCCCAGGACCAGCCAGGCGAGATTCGTAGCACGTCGTACGTTCGCTTTACCGGCGCAAGCGGACCCGTTCACCGTGATTTCGACTGTCGTGAATGGGTCAGATCGCGTCGATGCATGGGGGCGCCTGAACGTCCGCTTCTCACATTCCAAGCCTCCAAGCCTCCAAGCCTCCAAGCCGCAAGTCCGCTTCCGTGCCCCGAACAAGACGTTCATCGAAGCGCCGCAGAACGTCCGCTATTTGCGCTACCTGCTCGTTCCGATCGATGAGACGAATGGCATCTCGGCCATTCTCGGGAGCTAGCTGATTAACCTCGGCGGTGATTCCGAACCGAAGGTCAGCGCCGCAAGATGAAACCGGTTTCGGAAAAGATCTAACAGGAAGTGCCGGGCCCTGGTCAGACCGGCCGCACCAGAACGTGCTTCTTCTTGCCGAGCGACAGCTTCGCGACGTTTTCCGGGCCAAGGTCCTGCAGCGTCACCATCCTGCGATCGTCGGCCACGAGCTGGTCGTTGAGGCGCACGGCGCCGCCCTGGATATGCCGCCGTGCCTCGCCGTTGGACCCGGCCAGCCCGGCGGTGACGAACAGCGACAATATGCCGACGCCGGCTTCAAGATCGGTCCTGCCCACCTCGACGGTTGGCAGTGTTTCGGCGAGCGCCCCTTCTTCGAACGTCTTACGCGCCGTTTCGCTGGCCTCCTCCGCCGCCTCGCGGCCATGCAGCATGGCGGTGATTTCGGTGGCGAGGATCTTCTTGGCTTCGTTGATCTCCGAGCCGCCGAGCCGTTCGAGGCGTCCGACCTCGGCGAGTGGCAGGGTCGTGTAGAGCCTCAGGAAACGGCCGACATCGGCATCCTCGGTGTTGCGCCAGTATTGCCAGAACTCGTATGGGCTCAGCATCTCCGCATCGAGCCAGACCGCGCCCGAGGCCGACTTGCCCATCTTGGCGCCGGACGAGGTGGTGAGCAGCGGCGTCGTCAGCGCATAGAGCTGCGCGCCTTCCATGCGATGGCCGAGATCGATGCCGTTGACGATGTTGCCCCACTGGTCGGAGCCGCCCATCTGCAGCCGGCAGCCGAGGCGCTTGTAGAGCTCGACGAAGTCGTAGGCCTGCAGGATCATGTAGTTGAATTCGAGGAACGACAGCGACTGCTCGCGATCCAGCCGGAGCTTGACCGAATCAAAGGCCAGCATGCGGTTGACCGAAAAATGCCGGCCGACATCGCGCAGGAAATTGACGTAGTTGATGTCCATCAGCCAGTCGGCATTGTTGATCATGACGGCGTCGTTGGGGCCGCCGCCAAATTTGAGGTAGGGCGTGAAGTTGCGGCGGATGCCGGCGAGATTGTCCTCGATGTCCTGCGGCGTCAAAAGCTTGCGCGCCTCGTCCTTGAACGACGGATCGCCGATCATCGAGGTGCCGCCGCCCATCAGCGCGATCGGCCGGTGGCCGGTCTGCTGCAGCCAGTAAAGCATCATGATCTGGATCAGCGACCCGGCATGCAGGCTCCTGGCGGTGGCGTCGAAGCCGATATAGGCGCTCACCGTTTCCGTGGCGAAAAGTTGGTCGAGGCCGGCATCGTCCGAGGTCTGGTGGATGAAACCGCGCTCGCTCATCGTGCGCAGGAAATCGGATTTGAAGGCGGACATTTTCTTTCCCGAAAAGCTTCCGGCCGAACGCGGCTCGGCGATGCATGAAGGCGGGCGTTTAGCACTCAAGCGCGATCAGCAAAAGTGGAATCCGGTTTTGCGACACCCTCTTGCCTTCTCCCCTTGTGGGAGAAGGTGGATTGGCGCGCAGCGCCGAGACGGTTGAGGGGTGTTGGACGGAGTGCCGTCCTTGCCAAGCTGGAACACCCCTCATCCGACCGCGCTTCGCGCGGCCACCTTCTCCCACAAGGGGAGAAGGGAGAACCCCAAGCGTGCGGCCTGCTTGCGTCATTGTTTCGGCTGGCGTAATGAGGCGCCGCGCCAGCGGGGCTCTTCCACTGGACCGCGCGGCATCGATCGAATGCCATATCCTGTGACAGAGTCGAGATGCCGGAGATATCCATCGTCATTCCTTGCCGGAACGAGGCGGCGAACCTGCCGCTTCTGCTCGACGAGATCGGCACTGCCATGGCCGGGCGGGACTTCGAGGTCATTGTCGTCGACGACGGCTCGACAGACGATACACCTTCGGTGCTTGCCGCAGAGGCAGCGCTTCGCCGGTTTCCGCTGCGCCATCTCAGGCATGAAAAATCCGCCGGCCAGTCGCTCTCGGTGCGCTCGGGCGCCTGGGCGGCGCGCGGCGATATCGTCGCCACCATTGACGGCGACGGTCAGAACGACCCCGGTTATATCCCAGTGTTGATCGACGCGCTGCGGCAGGCTGGTCCCGAAGTCGGGGCCGCGCAGGGACAGCGTCTGAAGCGCCGCGACAGCAAGATCAAGCAACTGGCGTCGCGTTTCGCCAACGGGCTGAGAAAAGCCATCCTGCACGACGAGACGCGGGATACCGGCTGCGGCCTCAAGGCGATCTACACCGACATTTTGCGGAAATTGCCGTTCTTCGACGGCACCCACCGCTTTGTTCCGGCGCTGGTCATCCAGGAGGGCTACCGCGTCGTCCATTGCGATGTCGTCGACCGCTCCCGCCGTCACGGCAAATCGAATTACGGCATCTTCGATCGCGGCCTGCAGGGCGTGCTCGATCTTGCCGGCGTCTGGTGGCTGCGCCGCAGGCGCCGCAGAATGCCCAAAGTAGAGGAAATCAGGCATGGGTAACGTGCTTCAGGAATTGGCGACCTGGCTTCACGATGTTTTCGTCAAGCAATTCGATGCCTGGGTTCTGCTCGGCTTCGTCGCCCAGTTCTTCTTCACCATGCGCTTTCTGGTGCAGTGGGTGGCGTCGGAAAAGGCCAAGCGCAGCGTCGTGCCGATCGCCTTCTGGTTCTTTTCGCTGTTCGGCGGCGGCCTGCTGCTGATCTACGCCATCCAGCGTCAGGATCCGGTGTTCATCGCCGGCCAGGCCATGGGCCTGTTGATCTACATCCGCAATCTCTGGCTGATCGCCAACGAGCGCAAGGCGGCGATGACCAAGGTCGATTGAGCCCGCGACCGGCCTGAACCGGTCGAGCAAGCAATCCAGATTACTTGCCGTCCAGCCCGCCGTAAGACCTTACCAGCCGGACCATGTCGGCCGAATCGGCAGTCTCGCTCTCGAGCCCCTCGGCGACACCGACGCGGTCGGCGGCCGGGCGGTTCTGGCTGACTTTCCATTTGCCGCTGATTTCGGTGATTTCGATCTCCAGGCCGACGATGCCCTTGATCTGTGACTGGATGAAGGGCGCCGGCGCGTCGGTCACCGCCCACGGCGCCGAGCGGCTGCCCTCCTGCGACATCGTCAGATCGGAAATCTGCTCGGCCAGCCAATCCTGGTCTTCGATCACCGTGACGCTGCCGCGCACCTGGACGATGGCGTAGTTCCAGGTCGGTACCACCTTGCCGGTTTCACGCTTGGTCTCGTACCAGGACGGCGTCACATAGGCATCGGCGCCCTGGAATACGACCAGTACCGGCGCCAGGGGATTGTCGGCCAAAAGCCGCCATTGCGGATTGGCTTTGGCCAAATGGGCGCGCAGCCTGCCGTTCGGTGGCACATCCGCGTCTAGAAGAAAGGGAATCGCGTTGGCGACCGGCCCCTCGACGCCGTTCGACACCAGCAGGCCAAGCGGATGCGCCCGGATCAGCCAGTGCAGGACGTCCGGCCGTGTTTCCTGGAAGTGAGGCGGTTGGTACATCGCCGATTATCTCAGCCGCTTCGGCCGTGGGTCGGACAGTTCCCCGGCCAGCCGGCGATCGAGGTAGTCCGCGCATTCCTCGATCAGAAGCTCAGCATGGTTGGCAAAGAAATGGTTGGCGCCGGGCAGGGTCTTCTGGGTGATGGTAATGCCCTTTTGCGTGTGCAGCTTGTCGACCAGGCCCTGCACGTCCTTGGGCGGCGCGACCTTGTCGGCGTCGCCGTGGATGATCAGGCCGGACGACGGGCATGGCGCCAGGAACGAGAAATCATAGGTATTGGGCTGCGGCGCGACCGAGATGAAGCCCTCGATCTCCGGCCGGCGCATCAGAAGCTGCATGCCGATCCACGAGCCGAACGAATAGCCGGCAACCCAGCAGCTCTTGGAATCCGGATGCAGCGACTGCACCCAGTCGAGCGCCGCGGCGGCGTCGGACAATTCGCCGGTGCCGTGGTCGAACTCGCCCTGGCTGCGGCCGATGCCGCGGAAATTGAAGCGCAGCGTGGTGAAATTGCGCTTCTGGAACATGTAGAAGAGGTCGTAGACGATCTTGTTGTTCATCGTGCCGCCGAACTGGGGGTGCGGGTGCAGGACGATGGCAATCGGCGCGCTCTTTTCCTTCGAGGGCTGATAACGACCCTCCAGGCGGCCGGCCGGACCGGTGAAAATGACCTCAGGCATGAAATACTCCACTTGGCATAAATTGCGTGGCGCCCGGAACAACTCTTCCTCTGGCCCCAGTCTTCCCTAGGCCTTGACGCAGGGCGAGCGTCTTTCTAGAAGCTAGTTTAGAATTGTTCAAAACTGGGCGGCCAAAAATTGTGGCTCGGCCACCCGCGCCACAAGCCGCGTAAATAGGACGTCTTGCCTTGCAATTTCAAGGAAATAACGCGCTATCTTCGCGGAACGGCTTTTGAAGGGACCAGTTGGACGGAAATGGCCGGAGCACGCGCCTACCTCGACTACAACGCCAGCGCGCCGCTGCTTGCCTCGGCGCGCGCGGCGGTGGTGGCTGCGCTCGACGTCGCCGCCAACCCGTCCTCGGTTCATGCCGAGGGCCGCGCTGCACGGCGGCTGATCGAAGACGCCAGGCGCGACGTGGCGCGACTGGTCAGCGCCAAAGCCGAGCATGTCGTGTTCACCTCCGGCGCTACGGAAGCGGCCTCGACGCTGCTGACCCCGGACTGGCAGATGGGGCGCGGCGCTGTCCGCATGAGCCGGCTTTACGTGTCCGAGGCCGACCATCCCTGCCTGCTGAATGGCGGGCGCTTCCCCACGGGGCAGGTAACGCGAATCGGCGTCGACGTCGACGGCATCGTCAGGTTCGACGCCCTGGCGGCAGCGCTCGGTGCGCATGACAAGGCCGAAGGCTTGCCGCTGGTGGCGATCCACGCCGCCAACAATGAGACCGGCGTCATCCAGCCGGTTGGCCGCATTGCCGAAATCGTCAAGGCGGCGGGTGGCATCCTGGTTGTCGATGCCGTGCAGGCGGCGGGCCGCATTCCGCTCGATATGTCAGCGGGTTACGCAGACTATCTGATTCTCTCCTCGCACAAGATCGGCGGACCCAAGGGCGTCGGCGCCATGGTCGCGGCGTCGGACCTGATGATGCCAAGACCGCTGGTCAGCGGCGGTGGCCAGGAAAAAGGCCATCGCGGCGGCACCGAAAACCTGGCGGCGATTGCCGGGTTTGGCGCGGCGGCGCGCGAGGCGTCTGCCGGCTTGCAAACGATCGAAACGGTGCGGCAGCGTCGCGACGAAATCGAGGCGATCGTGAAAACGCTTGTTCCGGACGCCGAAATCTTCGGGACCGGCGCGCCAAGGCTTGCCAATACGACATTCTTCGCTATTGCCGGCATCAAGGCCGAGACGGCGCAGATTGCCTTCGACCTAGCCGGTGTGGCGCTCTCGGCTGGATCGGCCTGTTCGTCGGGCAAAGTAGGGCCGAGTCACGTGCTGAAAGCCATGGGTTATGGCGACAGCCTCGGCGCGTTGCGCGTGTCCGTCGGTCACGCGACCAGCGCCGAAGACATTGAGCTGTTCCGTTCGGCGCTGGCGACGATCGTCGCGCGCCAAGCCGGCAAGGAAAAGGCAAGCAGGGAACGAGCCGCCTGAGCGCGGCAGACGAAATGTAGGGCCTTGCGGCCTGGTAGAAGCCGTGCGTTCGAATTTGGCCGGGTGAATTTCCGGCATGAACGCACTATATGAAACTTACGCCGCCTCGGGTGCCTGATGGGTGCTCGTTTGCGGTGCCATAGTTTGAAAACTGCCGGGCCTTGACCCCGGCGTGGATGGAGAACGCTGATGCCTGCTGTGCAGGAGACGATCGATCGAGTTCGAAAGATCGATGTCGACCAGTATAAATACGGATTCCAGACCGAAATCGCGATGGACAAGGCCCCCAAGGGCCTGAGCGAAGACATTATCCGCTTCATTTCGGCGAAGAAGGACGAGCCATCCTGGATGCTGGAATGGCGCCTGGAAGCCTATCGCCGCTGGGTGACGCTGGACGAGCCGAAATGGGCGCGCGTCCACTATCCCAAAATCGATTTCCAGGACCTCCACTATTACGCGGCGCCCAAGAGCACGCCGGGGCCGACTTCGCTCAGCGAGGTCGATCCCGAACTGCTGAAGGTCTATGAGAAGCTCGGCATTCCGCTCAGGGAACAGGAAATCCTCGCCGGCGTGCAGAAGACCGATGCGTCGGAGTTCGAGGAAGCCAGCGACAACGTCTACAAGTCGGGCCGCGTCGCCGTCGATGCGGTGTTCGATTCCGTCTCCGTCGTCACCACTTTCAAGAAGGAGCTGGCGCAGGCCGGCGTCATCTTCTGCTCGATCTCGGAAGCCATCCGCGAGCATCCGGAGCTGGTGAAGAAGTATCTCGGCTCGGTCGTGCCGACCTCCGACAATTTCTACGCAACGCTGAATTCGGCCGTGTTCACCGACGGTTCGTTCGTCTTCGTGCCCAAGGGCGTGCGCTGCCCGATGGAATTGTCGACCTATTTCCGCATGAACGAGAAGAATACCGGCCAGTTCGAGCGCACGCTGATCATCGCCGAGGAGGGGGCTTACGTCTCCTATCTCGAAGGCTGCACGGCGCCGCAGCGCGACGAGAACCAGCTTCACGCCGCGGTGGTCGAACTGATCGCGCTCGACGATGCCGAGATCAAATATTCGACGGTGCAGAACTGGTATCCCGGCGACGCCGAAGGCAAGGGCGGCATCTACAATTTCGTCACCAAGCGCGGCGACTGCCGCGGCCATCGCTCGAAGATTTCGTGGACGCAGGTCGAGACCGGTTCGGCGATCACCTGGAAATATCCGAGCTGCATCCTGCGCGGCGACGATTCCTCTGGCGAGTTCTATTCGATCGCCGTCTCGAACGGCTACCAGCAGGTCGACAGCGGCACCAAGATGATCCACCTCGGCAAGAACACGTCGAGCCGCATCATCTCCAAGGGCATCGCCGCCGGCTACTCGCAGAACACCTATCGCGGCCAGGTCTCGGCGCACCGCAAGGCGACCAACGCCCGCAACTTCACCAATTGCGACTCGCTGCTGATCGGCGACCAGTGCGGCGCACACACCGTGCCCTACATGGAAGCCAAGAATTCGACCGCGCAGTTCGAGCACGAGGCGACCACTTCGAAGATTTCAGAGGACCAGAAGTTCTACGTCATGCAGCGCGGCATTCCGGAAGAAGAGGCGATCGCGCTGATCGTCAACGGCTTCGTCAAGGACGTCATCCAGCAGCTGCCGATGGAGTTCGCGGTCGAGGCGCAGAAACTGATCGGGATCAGCCTCGAGGGGAGTGTAGGGTAGTAACGTCGCCATGAACCTTGTTGACAGAGACGTATCCCCACATACCGACGCGCAGGAGTTTGTGCGCGAACAGAATGCTCGTGGGGAAGACCCGATTAAGACGATCAAGGAGATTCGCGGACGGTATGGGCTCGAACTCCAGCCGGCTCGTGATTTGGTCGTGACATCTGACGAAGTTGAAAAATTTCTTAGCAGTCAGCGGGCGTCGGGCGTTTCACGTTTGGACGCGCGGCGTTCGGTAAAACGTCGGTTCGGCTGCGGCGGGAAGGAAGCGCTCGGCTTTATTGACGGGTCCGGCCTCTGGTCTGAGGAGGGCACGAGTCCATGAAGGCGAGATTGACGTAACACATTCATTCAGCGGCTAACGCCACGATCCAATACGACTGAAAGACTGCAAAAAATGCTTGAGATAAAAAACCTCCATGCCCGTATCGTCGACGACGGCACCGAGATCATTCGCGGCCTGAACCTGACGGTCAGGGCCGGCGAGGTCGCCGCCATCATGGGGCCGAACGGCTCGGGAAAATCGACGCTGTCCTATATCCTTGCCGGGCGCGAGGATTATGAGGTCACCGAGGGCGACATCCTCTACAACGGCCAGTCGATCCTCGAAATGGATCCCGCCGAGCGCGCAACCGCCGGCATCTTCCTCGCCTTCCAGTATCCGATGGAGATACCGGGCGTGGCGACGATGGAATTTTTGAAGGTCGCGATGAACGAGCAGCGCAAGGCGCGCGGCCAGGAGCCGCTGAAAATCCCGGAATTCCTCAAGCGCGTGAAGGAAGCTGCCGCCTCGCTCAACATGGACATGGCGATGCTGAAGCGGCCGCTCAATGTCGGCTTTTCCGGCGGCGAGAAGAAACGCGCCGAGATCCTGCAGATGAAGCTGCTCGAGCCGAAACTCTGCGTGCTCGACGAGACCGATTCCGGTCTCGATATCGACGCGCTGAAGATCGTCGCGGACGGCGTCAACACGCTGCGCTCGCCGGACCGGGCCATTGTCGTCATCACCCACTACCAGCGCCTGCTCCAATACATCGTCCCGGATACGGTGCACGTGCTCTACAGGGGCCAGGTGATCAAGTCGGGCGACAAGTCGCTGGCGCTCGACCTCGAGGCCAATGGCTATGCCGGCGTGATCGGGCAAGCCGCGTGAGATGCAAGCGGGCCCGGAAGGCAAGCCAAACAAGGCGATACTGATGAATATGCACACGACACCCCAGCGGACATTAGCCGAAACGGCGCTGATCGACGCCTTTGGCGAGCGGCTGTCGCTGCTGCCCGGCGACGGCGCGGTGATGCTAAAGCGCGACGACGCCATCGAGGCGATCAAGAGCGGCCTGCCGACGCGGCGCATCGAATCCTGGCACTATACGGACCTGCGCCGGCTGCTGACTTCGGTGCCGGACTTCGATCCGGCAGCGGTCGCGAAAGCCATTGCGCCGATCGTCGAAGGGTCCAGCGTTTTGCCGGTGCTGAACGGCGTTTCGAGTACGAAACTGCCAGGTATCGAAGGCGTTGCCGTGCAGCGCCTGTCGGAGAAGCTGACCGACGGCAGCATCGCCCCGGGGCTGGATTCCTATGGCAGCGACGACGCCATCGGCGCGCTCAACACTGCCTTTGTCGCCGACGGCTATTTCGTCGACATCGCCGACGGTGCCCAACTGGACAAGCCGCTCGAATTGCAGAATTTGCAGGCCGGTGGACAGACGCATGTACGGCTGGCCGTCCGTGTCGGTGCCGGCGCCAAGGCTGTCGTCGTCGAACGCCAGGCAGGCGAGGGGGCGGCATTGGTCAGCTCGGTCAGCCAGCTTGTGCTTGGCGAGGACGCCGAAGTGACATGGCTGGTCGTGCAGGAGCAGCCGGATACGGCAACGCATCTTGCCCAGTTCAAGGCGCATCTCGGCAAGAATTCGAAACTGACGCTGTTCGTCATGAATGCCGGCGGTAAGCTTGTCCGCCAGGAGGTCGTTGTGAAGACGACCGGCGAGGGCGCCGAATTCACCTTGCGCGGCATCAATCTGCTCGCCGGCGATACCCATACCGACGTTACTATGGTGCTCGACCACGCCGTACCGCATACCGCCTCGACCGAAGTCATCCGCAACGTGGTGACCGGCAAGGCGCGCGGCGTCTTCCAGGGCCGCATCAACGTCCACCAATATGCGCAGAAAACCAACGCCAAGATGGCCTGCAACACACTGCTTCTGTCGGACGACGGCGAGTTCTCGACCAAGCCGGAACTCGAAATCTTCGCCGACGACGTCGTCTGCGGCCATGGCGCGACCGTCACCGAGATCGACCACAGCCATCTGTTCTACCTGATGGCGCGCGGCATCGACGAGAAGACCGCGCGCGGCCTGCTGGTCAAGGCCTTCGTCGCCGAAGTGATCGAGGAACTGGACGACGAGGCCATCGTCGAGGCGCTCGAAGCACGGCTCGACGATTGGTTTTTGACGCACGGGTAGAGGTGACTGAGGGGTGCTGGACGGAATGAGGCGGTGCCTCGAGAGAGTTGTGATGGACCAGAAAGTCGAAAACATCCCCTACGACGTCGAGGCGATCCGCCGCGACTTCCCGATCCTGTCGCGGCAAATCTACGGCAAACCGCTGGTCTATCTCGACAATGGCGCCTCGGCGCAGAAGCCACAGGCGGTGCTCGACGCTATTCAGCACGCCTATTCCCAGGAATATGCCAACGTCCATCGCGGCCTGCATTTCCTGTCGAATGCCGCGACCGACGCCTATGAGAACGCGCGCAAGATAGTGCAGAGATTTCTGAATGCGCCGAGCACCGACAACATCGTCTTCACCTCGAACACCACGGCGGCGATCAACACGGTCGCCTATGGTTTCGGCATGCCGAACATCGGCGAAGGCGACGAGATCGTGCTGTCGATCATGGAGCATCATTCCAACATCGTGCCGTGGCATTTCATCCGCGAGCGGCAGGGCGCCAAACTGGTCTGGGTGCCGGTCGATGATCTCGGCGTCTTCCACATCGAGGAATTCGAAAAGCGGCTGACCGACCGGACAAAACTGGTCGCCATAACCCACATGTCGAATGCGCTGGGCACGGTGACGCCGATCAAGGACATTGTGCGCATCGCCCATGCGCGCGGCATTCCGGTGCTGGTCGACGGCAGCCAGAGCGCCGTGCATATGCCGATCGACGTGCAGGATCTCGACTGCGATTTCTTCGTCTTCACCGGCCACAAGGTCTATGGCCCGTCGGGCATCGGCGTGCTCTATGGCAAGAAGGATATTCTGGAGCGCATGCGCCCGTTCATGGGCGGCGGCGAGATGATCGAGGAGGTGACGCAAGACATCGTCACCTACAACGATCCGCCGCACCGTTTCGAGGCCGGCACGCCGCCGATCGTGCAGGCAATCGGGCTTGGTGCCGCGCTCGAATACATGGAAAAGATCGGCCGCGAGCGCATCGCCGCGCACGAGGCCGATTTGAAGGACTATGCGCATCAAAAACTGCGCGCCATCAACTCGCTGCGCATCTTCGGCGATGCGCCCGGCAAGGGCGCCATCATCTCGTTCGAGCTGCAGGGTATCCATGCCCATGACGTGTCGATGGTCATCGACCGGCAGGGAGTGGCGGTCCGCGCCGGCACGCATTGCGCCCAGCCGCTGTTGAAACGCTTCGGCGTAACATCCACATGCAGGGCGTCGTTCGGCATGTATAATACCAGGGCCGAAGTCGATGCTTTGGCCGATGCGCTGGAAAAAGCGCGAAAATTCTTCGGGTGACGATCATGGATGATGCCAGCCACACCGCCGAGACCAATTCGGAAGCGACGACCAATGCGGCGGTTTCCGGATCGACAATCCCCGCCGACGAATTGGCGCGGCTGACCGACGACATCGTCTCGGCGCTGAAGACGGTCTACGACCCGGAAATCCCGGCCGACATCTACGAGCTCGGCCTGGTCTACAAGATCGACATCGAGGACGACCGCTCGGTCAAGATCGACATGACGCTGACCGCGCCGGGCTGCCCGGTGGCCGGCGAAATGCCGGGTTGGGTCGAAAATGCCGTCGGCGCCGTCGAAGGCGTTTCCGGCGTCGAGGTCAACATGACCTTCGATCCCCCCTGGTCGCCCGACCGCATGTCGGAAGAGGCACAGGTGGCGGTGGGCTGGTATTAGCATCCGACCAGCCGGAGGCTGGCGCACTTGCGCCGGGTACAAAACTTCACCATTTTAGGTGAGGAATCATTCGGCAGGCCTTGAACCTGCAAAGAATGGAGAAGGAAAGACATGGGACGCTTCGCCGTCATCACGATGACCGAAAAGGCTGCCGACCGGGTGCGCGAGATCGTCGCGACCCGTGAGAATGCGCATGGCATTCGCCTTGGCATCAAGAAGGGCGGCTGCGCCGGCATGGAATATACGGTCGATCTGGTGACCGAGCCGAACACCAAGGACGACCATATCGAGCGCGATGGCGCCCATGTCTATGTCGCGCCGGAGGCGGCACTTTTCCTGTTCGGCACCGAGATGGATTTCGAGCAGACGACACTGCGAACCGGCTTCACCTTCCGCAATCCGAACCAGAGCTCGGCCTGCGGCTGCGGCGAATCGGTCGAATTGAAGCCGGCCGACCTGAAGGCACTGGCCGAGGCGCGCGAAGCAAGCGCGGCTTAGCGTCTCTGGTGATGAGTGCCGAGGCATATCGCTGGCGGTGTGCCTGTTGCGGTCAGGAATATACCGGGCTTCCAACAGATATGGCGTTCGGTGCGCCCGTGGACACGGACACGCTTGACGATGCCGCTCGAGCGACCTTTCGTAAGAATGAAGATTTCTGCGAGGTGCGCCGTGCGTCGGGGGTAACAGATCGGTTTGTTCGTTGCTTGCTGCCTCTGCCAGTGCCTCAGCTATCCAGCGAGTTCTGTTTCGGCGTATGGATGTCGGTCTCGGAAAAAAGCTGGGATCTATACCGAGATGGATATGACAGTGGCCAGTATGAAGAAGAACTCTGTTTTGGATATCTGATGCACAACATTCCTGAGTATCCCGGCTCGTTGCATCTGCATGCCAATGTTGTATTTCAGCCCGGTGATCAGCGTCCGAAGGTGTTTCTGCATGATGCAGATCATCCCTTGGTTGCGGCCCAACGCAGTGGGGTGGATGTGGCGCAGATAGAGCGCTGGGTGGCTCTCACGCACCGACCTAAGGCCGGGAGCAACTAATCCACCCACATCCCCGTTCGCTTGTGCCAGTCTGCGATCGACTCCTCCGGGTAAACATCGAAGACCTTGTCGCCCTTGCCGATATCCGGCTCGACCCAGTTCGCCTTGTATTTCAGCATCAGATGCACCTTCTCCGGCGGCTTCGGCAGGTCTGTGTCGATCGCCGAGGCGAAGGGGTGCACCAGCTCCGGCCAGGTCGGATCGTAGAGCCAGAGTGCCGTCCCGCATTTCGTGCAGAAGTTCCGCTCGCCGGTCGAGGTCTCGCGTTGCGGGTGCTCGTCGTCCTCGATCTCGGCGCGGTAGACGCCGAGATGGCGCTTGCCCTGGATTTTCAGCGTCTCGTAATCGGCGCCGAGATTGATGGCAAAACCGCCGCCGCCCTGCTGCTTGCGGCAGATCGAGCAGTAGCACAGCATGAACGGCACCGGCGTGTGGCTTTCCACCTCGAAACGCACGGCATTGCACCGGCAGGACCCTTTGAGCAGAAGCGGCATGAGAAACTCCGACTAAAGTGATTTGCACTTTGTCAGGATGGCGCCGGTTGCGGCGATGACAAGAGGAAATCCGGATGACATGATCGCCGCATGGACAACGAGCGCATAGAAGAGCTTTTCGAAGGCCTCGGCCCGGTCAGCATCCGCAAGCTGTTCGGCGGCAAGGGCATCTATTTCGACGGCGTCATCGTCGCCATCGTCATCGGTGGCGAATTGATGCTGAAGGCCGACGCCGAAAGCGCGCCCGATTTCGAAGCGGCCGGCTGCCGGCAATGGACCTATACCGGCTCGCGCCACGGCAAGCTCGTGTCGATGCCCTATTGGAGCGTTCCCGACAGCGCGTTCGACGATCCCGACGAGATGGCGATCTGGGCGCGCCGCGCCTACGAGGCAGGACGGCGCGCCGGCAAATAGGCTGCGTCATGCTTCGGCAATTCCGGGCCGCATTTCACGCCAGGTCCCGCGCCTCGGGCACGAGCGCCAGCGCTTCGGCAAAGCCAGCGCTGGTGAAGGCGGCACTCTCGACGACGAGCATCGCTGCGGCAATGCCTTCGCGCAGTGCCGCGCGCAGCGTCAGGCCGCGCAGCAGGGCAGCGATCGTGGCGCCTGCCAATGCGTCGCCGGCGCCCGCAGCATCGGTCCGCTTTTGCAGCGGCGGTGGCGAGATCGAGAACGCGCTCAATTCGTCGAAACCGAGCACTGGTTCGTCGCCGGCGGTGATCACGCCGCTTTTCAGCCCGGCGCGTCTCAGGCCGTCGACGATGCCTTGATCGATTTGGACGCCGGCGAGCACGCCGGCCTCGTGCCGGTTCATGAAGGCCATCGCCAGACGGTCGAGCACCGGCGTCAGCCGCGCCGCTTTGTTGGGCGAGACCGCAAGCGCAAACACCGGCTTGCCGGCGGCGAGTGCCGCCAGCCGCTCCAGCGCGGTCGACGGCAGGTTGGCGTCGCACAGCACCGCGTCGGCCGAACCGATCGCTTCCCGCACCTTGGCGCGGCGGATCTGCTTGGGAAGCGCCAGCTCGTAGAGCACCATGTCGGCAAGGCCGGCGATCAGCCCGCCGTCGCTGTCGATCAGCATCGTATGGCTTGGCGTTGCTCGGTCGAGGAACACCGCCGACAGGTCGGTAATGCCGGCCTCGATGACGGCGCGTAAAACCGTGTCGCCCAGGGCATCGCCGCCGCGTACCGAAAGCAGCGAGGCCGAGGCGCCGCGTCGCACCGCACAGCGCAAGGCGTTGAAGACGGCGCCGCCGACATGCTCGCGCATCGTGCCGGGATTAGACGCTGCTGCCACGAAGGCGCCGGCAACCCGGCCGCGCCGCTCGATATAGGCGCCGCCCACGGCCAGGATCGTCGGGGATTTGATCATGCCGTCAAAATGCCCTTTAGCTGTTGCCCGGGGAGACTAGGTCGCCGGGCGGAACCCTGCAATCGCGGGTCCGATTCGGTCGGTAACGGCAACGGCGCCGCATGCGAGGCGAGACGCATCGGAAGCAATAATTGCGAAACAAAAATAGAACAAATAGGGATATGCGTTATTTTTCAAACCCTTGGTGCTCATTGACAAATGAGAACAAATGAGGTACATTCTTTTAAGGATTGCGGGATTGTCCGGCCTCCATTGACGACCACGGGGTGATGTATCATGGCTCAGAATTCTTTGCGGCTTGTAGAGGACAAAGCGGTGGACAAATCAAAGGCTCTGGATGCGGCGCTGTCGCAAATCGAGCGTGCCTTCGGCAAGGGCTCGATCATGCGGCTCGGCGCGAACGAGCAGGTCGTCGAGATCGAAACGGTGCCGACCGGCTCGCTTGGGCTGGACATCGCGCTTGGCGTCGGCGGCCTGCCGCGCGGCCGCATCGTCGAGATCTACGGGCCGGAAAGCTCGGGCAAGACGACGCTGGCGCTGCACACGGTGGCCGAAGCCCAGAAGAAGGGCGGCATCTGCGCCTTCGTCGATGCCGAGCACGCGCTCGACCCGGTCTATGCCCGCAAGCTCGGCGTCGATCTCGAAAACCTGCTGATCTCGCAGCCCGATACCGGCGAGCAGGCGCTGGAGATCTGCGACACGCTGGTGCGCTCCGGCGCCATCGACGTGCTGGTGGTCGATTCGGTGGCGGCGTTGACGCCGCGGGCGGAAATCGAAGGCGAGATGGGCGATTCGCTGCCCGGTCTGCAGGCCCGCCTGATGAGCCAGGCACTGCGCAAGCTCACCGCCTCGATCTCGCGCTCCAACACCATGGTCATCTTCATCAACCAGATCCGCATGAAGATCGGCGTCATGTTCGGTTCGCCCGAGACGACGACCGGCGGCAATGCGTTGAAATTCTATGCCTCGGTCCGCCTCGACATCCGCCGCATCGGCTCGGTCAAGGATCGCGACGAGGTCGTCGGCAACCAGACCCGCGTCAAGGTCGTCAAGAACAAGCTGGCGCCGCCCTTCAAGGTGGTCGAGTTCGACATCATGTATGGCGAGGGCGTCTCGAAGACCGGCGAGCTGGTCGATCTCGGCGTCAAGGCGGGCGTGGTCGAAAAGTCGGGCGCCTGGTTCTCCTACAATTCGCAGCGTCTTGGCCAGGGCCGCGAAAACGCAAAACTGTTCCTGCGCGACAATCCCGACACGGCGCGCGAGATCGAGCTGGCGCTACGGCAGAATGCCGGGCTGATTGCTGAGAAATTCCTTGAGAACGGCGGCTCCGAAAGCAGCGACGACGGTTTCGAGGACGACGCTGGGGTGATGTAGGGCAAGCGACGCCTCGCTGAGCCTCAGCCAGGTTTCGATTTGATGTTTTGATTTTGAGTTTGCGTAATCGATGCGTTTCGAACCGCCGGCCCATGGCCGGCGGTTCGCGTTTGACGGCGAGGCAGACGCATTTCAAGGCGCTGGTGAAAGCCGGGATTTGAGACCATTTGGTGTTTCTGGACAGGCTGCGGTGCGACCGCTAAAAGGCCATGTCTATTTTCCGCCGGCAGCCGGCGGTTCTCTCGAAAAGGCAGTATTCATGAGTGGCGTCAACGAGATCCGGTCGGCATTTCTCGACTATTTTCGCAAGGAAGGTCACGAGGTCGTCGCGTCAAGCCCGCTGGTGCCGCGCAACGACCCGACGCTTATGTTCACCAATGCCGGCATGGTGCAGTTCAAGAACGTTTTCACCGGTCTGGAGAAGCGGCCCTATTCGCGCGCCACGACTGCCCAGAAGAGTGTTCGCGCCGGCGGCAAGCACAACGACCTCGACAATGTCGGCTACACCGCGCGCCACCTGACCTTCTTCGAGATGCTCGGCAATTTCTCCTTCGGCGACTATTTCAAGGAGCGGGCCATAGAGCTTGCCTGGAACCTGATCACCAGGGAGTTCGGGCTGAAGAAGGACAAGCTGCTGGTCACCGTCTACCACACCGACGACGAGGCGGCCTCGTACTGGAAGAAGATCGCCGGCCTTTCGGACGATCGCATCATCCGCATCGCGACTTCGGACAATTTCTGGGCAATGGGCGACACCGGGCCTTGCGGGCCGTGTTCGGAGATATTCATCGACCGCGGCGAGCATATCTGGGGCGGCCCTCCCGGCAGCCCCGAGGAGGATGGCGACCGTTTCCTTGAATTCTGGAACCTGGTGTTCATGCAGTACGAACAGGTGACGAAGGACGAGCGCGTCGACCTGCCGCGTCCGTCGATCGACACAGGCATGGGCCTCGAGCGCATGGCATCCATCCTGCAAGGCGTTGAAAGCGTCTTCGAAACCGACCTGTTCCGCCACCTGATCGACGCTGCGTCGTCGGCGCTTGGCAAAGGTCCGGATGCGGGCACCGTCGCATCGTTCCGCGTCATCGCCGACCATTTGCGTTCGTCCTGCTTCCTGGTCGCCGACGGCGTGCTGCCGTCCAACGAAGGCCGCGGCTACGTGCTTCGTCGCATCATGCGCCGCGCCATGCGCCACGCGCAGTTGCTCGGCGCCCACGATCCGCTGATGTGGCGCCTGGTGCCGGCGCTGGTCCGCGAGATGGGCCAAGCCTACCCGGAACTGGTGCGCGGCGAACAGATGATCACCGAAACGCTGAAGCTTGAGGAAACTCGTTTCCGCAAGACGCTGGTGCGCGGCTTGGGCTTGCTTTCCGAGGCGACGGAAAAGCTGGCCTCCGGCGACATGCTGGATGGCGAGACAGCGTTCAAGCTCTACGACACCTATGGCTTTCCGCTCGATCTGACGCAGGATGCGCTGCGCCAGCGCAACATCTCGGTCAACCTTGCCGGCTTCACCGAGGCGATGGAGCGGCAGAAGGCGGAGGCGCGCAAAAGCTGGGCTGGTTCCGGTGAGGCCGCAACCGAGACGATATGGTTCGCGGTGCGTGAGGAGACCGGCGCCACCGAATTCCTGGGTTATGAGACCGAGCAGGCCGAAGGCCTCATCCAGGCGCTGGTCAAGGACGGCAAAACCGTCGACAGCGCCGGCAAGGGTGACGCCGTTGCCGTGGTTGTCAACCAGACGCCGTTCTATGGCGAGTCCGGTGGCCAGATGGGCGATACCGGCGTCATTTCGGGCGACGGGTTCTCGATCGAGATATCCGATACCCAGAAGAAGGCCGATGGGCTTTTCGTCCATCTCGGCAAGGTGGCTAACGGCACGGTCAAGACAGGCGCGACCGTCGAGCTGAAGGTGGACCACGCGCGCCGCTCCAGGCTGCGCGCTAACCATTCCGCCACGCATCTGATCCATGAGGCGCTGCGCGAGGTGCTGGGTACCCATGTGGCGCAGAAGGGCTCGCTGGTTGCGCCCGAGCGTCTGCGCTTCGACATCTCCCACAACAAGCCGATCTCGCCTGACGAGCTCGAAGAGGTAGAGCGCATGGCAAACGAGATCGTCGTTCAGAACGGCCCTGTAACCACGCGGCTGATGTCTGTCGACGACGCCATTGCCGAAGGCGCCATGGCGCTGTTTGGCGAGAAATATGGCGATGAAGTGCGCGTCGTTTCGATGGGCACGGGCTTGCATGGCGCCAAGGCCAACCGGCCTTATTCGGTCGAGCTATGCGGCGGCACGCATGTCAGGGCGACCGGCGATATCGGCTTGGTGCGCATCCTGTCCGACAGCGCGGTCGCTGCCGGCGTGCGCCGCATCGAGGCGTTGACCGGCGAGGCGGCCAGAAAGCATCTCGACGAACAGGACAAGCGGCTGAAGGCGGCCGCCGCAGCGCTGAGGATTTCGGCGGCCGATGTGCCGGCCCGCGTCGAGGCGCTGCTCGACGAACGCAAGAAGCTCGAAAAGGAGCTGACAGAGGCGCGCAAGAAGCTGGCGCTGGGCGATCGCTCGCCAGCCGGTGTGCCGGCGGAAAACGAAACCATTGCCGGTGTCGGTTTTCTCGGCAAGGCGGTATCGGGCGTCTCGCCAAAGGATCTTAAGCCGTTGGCCGATGCCGGCAAGAAGTCGCTCGGCTCCGGCATCGTCGTCTTTGTCGGCGCCGGCGAGGACAACAAGGCAAGCGTCGTCGTCGCCGTCACCGATGATCTGACCGGCCGCTTCAGCGCCATCGATCTGGTGCGCGTCGCGTCCGCGGCATTGGGCGGGCAGGGCGGCGGCGGGCGACCCGATATGGCTCAGGCCGGCGGCCCGGACGCCTCGAAGGCCGAAGACGCGATCGCTGCGGTGAAGGCGGCTCTCGAAGCGGCGTGAACCTGCACCCGGGGCGGCACGGCCGAAATGGCGCGTCGCCCAGTGGATATCTCTGAGGGCCGATATGCCGACGCTGACGATGTATCAGGTCGATGCCTTTGCCGAACGGGCCTTCCAGGGTAACCCTGCCGCCGTTCTCCTTTTAGAGGAATGGCTGTCGGAGCAGGTAATGCAGGCCATCGCCAACGAAAACAATCTTGCTGAAACCGCGTTTGTGCGGCCGAATGGCAAAGGTTGGGATTTGCGCTGGTTCACGCCGGTCCACGAGGTCGACTTCTGCGGCCACGCCACTCTTGCGGCCGCCCATGTGCTGGCTACGGAATACAATGGTCAGGGCGAAATGGCCTTCGCCACCCGGGTCGGCGAGCTGCGGGTTTCCCGGTGGGAAGGGGGCTATCAGCTCGATCTGCCTTGTTTTCCGCCGCAGCCCGTCGAGGAAGAGCTGAACTCGGCGCTGCAAGCGATATTGCCTCAGCGGCCGGTTGCGAGCTTCCGCAATTTCGAGAACCTGATTGTCGAGCTTGCCGACGAGACAACCGTGCGATCTTTCGTTCCCGATCTGCTCAGGATCGGACGTTTTCATCCTCTCGGCCTGGTTATTACCGCGCCTGGGCGAGCCCACGATTTCGTCTCCCGTTACTTCGTGCCTGGGGCGGGCATTCCCGAGGATCCGGTAACCGGCTCCATTCATGCGACGCTGGTGCCTTATTGGTCTGAAAAACTCGGCAAGATGCATCTGTCGGCATTCCAATGCTCGCAGCGCGGCGGGCATTTGCTATGCGAACTGGCCGGAGATCGCGTGCTGATCACAGGCCGTGCGAAGACCTTCATGAAGGCGGAGATCTACCTTCCCGATTGAGCGGCTTGCCAATTCGGTGGCTGCTTCGCCTGAGCCAGGTGTCCAGATCACGGTATGGCGTTAGGGCCGGGCGGCGGCCCGATGGCGCAGGGCAGTGGCCCCAAAGAGGCGGCGCTAGAACGGCATAGCGCTCATCAGAGATGCCTTGATGCCTTCAGGGCACGCGTCATTCGCGTCGAGTCCCCCCAGGTCGACAGCCAAATCAGGCAGTCGGTGGTAACGGAGATCGCTGCGCGCAGGCGGTTCAGCAACGGTCCAGGCGAGGTCAGCAGCTCTTCGGCGTGACGGAGATGGGCAAGCTCTTCTTCGCGGACGGACAGGATGATGCCGTGCAACTCGTGATCGCGTCCGGTGAGAAAGAACAGCTGATCATCGAGATGGCGGTGCACCGCCGCTTCGACAGCTGCGGTGCAGGCCCAGACGCCTTGCGGGCCGAGCAGGGCAGTGAGGAAACCCAGCAGCCAGCCGCCCCAGCTCCAGAATTGCATCACGCGACACGGTCGGGAATTTCGCAGTGGCATGGCTGCATGGAAAGACGCGCAATGGGTGCGCTCGTGCCCAAGCATCTCCGACAAAGACGGCACGCAGTCCGGCCAGAAACGCTTCGCGACAAGAATCTGTGCCGAATAGATTCTGATCGCGCCGTACTCGCCGGCGTGGTTGATTCTGACTATTCTGGCCACCGTCAGTGCGTCCTGGTGAGAGAGCTTGGCCATGAATGCGCTCGAGAGTTAAGTCAGCCTGCCGGCAACGCTCGCACGCGCCGCAATGCGGGTCCACCAATTCTGGATCTCGGCAAACTCGGCCAGCAGGGCTTGTCCCTCGGCGACCTTGACGAAATAGCCGATGATCGGTGCGGCGTGCAGGTCGGCCAGCGTCAGGTCCGTTCCCAATAGCCAAGGCCCTTCGGCTTTCAGCGAGGAGAGCGCCTGCAATGCCGTTCTTGCCTGCCGCAACCCGTTGGCGATCACGGCTTCGTCGGGCGACGTTTTTTCCAGCCGCTCGACAGCGACATCCCAGACCATGGTCCTGTAGGCGTAGGCGTCGAGCAGGCCGGTGATCTGGTTAAGGCGTGCTCGAGGCCGGGCTTCGACCGGCTGCAGCGCCGGGCCGCCAAAGGCTTCGTCGACATAACGGACAATCGCGCCGGTCTCGTAGAGGCGAAAGCCGTCATGCTCGAAGGCCGGGATGCGGCCGAACGGCTGGTGCTCGAAATACCAGCCGGGAATGCCGTCCGCGGCAAAGATGTCGACGGGCACGAGCTCGTAGCCGACGCCCTTTTCCTCCAGCACCAGCCGCACGATGCGTACATAGACGCTGTAGTCCGCGCCGTAGACGACGGGCTTGCCCATGCCGGTTGGGCTCAGGCCATCGCTTTCTGCAAATTCTCGTCGATCTTGTCGAGGAAGCCGGTGGTCGAAAGCCATGGCTGGTCGGGGCCGATCAGCAGCGACAGGTCCTTGGTCATGAAGCCGGACTCGACCGTCTGGATGCAGACCCTTTCCAGCGTCTCGGCAAAGCGCCTCAGTTCGGCATTGTCGTCGAGCTTGGCGCGGTGCGCGAGGCCGCGCGTCCACGCAAAGATCGAGGCGATCGAATTGGTCGAGGTCTCCTCGCCCTTCTGGTGCTGGCGATAGTGGCGGGTGACGGTGCCGTGCGCGGCTTCCGCCTCGACGGTCTTGCCGTCCGGCGTCATCAGCACCGAGGTCATCAGGCCGAGCGAGCCGAAGCCTTGCGCCACCGTGTCGGACTGCACGTCGCCGTCATAATTCTTGCAGGCCCAGACATAGCCACCCGACCATTTCAGGCTCGAGGCCACCATGTCGTCGATCAGCCGGTGCTCGTACCAGAGTTTCTTCGCTTTGAATTCTGCTTCGAACTCCGCTTCGTAGACCTCCTGGAAGATGTCCTTGAAGCGTCCGTCATAGGCTTTGAGGATGGTGTTCTTGGTCGAGAGGTAGACGGGGTAATTACGCAGCAGGCCGTAGTTCAGGGAGGCGCGGGCGAATTCGCGGATCGATTCGTCGAGATTGTACATGGCCATGGCGACGCCGGCGCCGGGTGCGTCGAAGACGTCGTGCTCGATCACCTGGCCGTCCTCGCCGACGAATTTGATCGTCAGCTTGCCCTTGCCGGGGAAGCGGAAGTCGGTGGCGCGGTACTGGTCGCCGAAGGCGTGGCGGCCGACGATGATCGGCTTGGTCCAGCCGGGCACCAGCCGCGGCACGTTCTTCATGATGATCGGCTCGCGAAAGATGGTGCCGCCGAGGATGTTGCGGATGGTGCCGTTCGGCGACTTCCACATCTTCTTCAGCTTGAATTCCTCGACGCGCTGCTCGTCGGGCGTGATCGTCGCGCATTTCACGCCGACGCCGTATTTCTTGATGGCATTGGCCGAATCGATGGTCACCTGGTCGTTGGTGGCGTCGCGGTGCTCGATGCCGAGGTCGTAATATTCGAGCTTGAGGTCGAGATAAGGGTGGATCAGCATGTCCTTGATGAACTGCCAGATGATGCGGGTCATCTCGTCGCCGTCGAGTTCGACGACCGGGTTCGCCACCTTGATCTTCGCCATGGAAAGAATGCCTCACTTTTGGGGAACGGAACGGCCTTGCCCGCACGGCTGCCGGCCCTGGGATGCGGCCCGTATATCAAAGGCTTTTTGGCCGCGCAAACGGCGAACCGCGCCGTAGTGTCGGCATTCCTTGCGAAAGCTTCATTTTCGCCGCCAAATGTGGCAGGGGACTGCGAAATGCCGCAAACAGCAGTTCACTGACAACCATGGCCGCTACCCAGGATCCTGCCACCCCTCTTGCCTCCGGAACTCCAGCGTCCGGACCGGCGATCATCCTGGTCGAGCCGCAGCTCGGCGAGAATATCGGCATGGTTGCGCGCGCCATGGCCAATTTCGGCCTTACCGAGCTGCGGCTCGTCAATCCGCGCGACGGCTGGCCGAGCGAGAAGGCGCGTGCCGCCGCAAGCCGCGCCGACCACGTCATCGATGCAGTCACGGTGTTCGATGACCTCGCCTCGGCGATTGCCGATTTGAACTTCGTCTTCGCCACCACGGCGCGCGCGCGCGACAATTTCAAGCCGGTGCGCGGTCCGGTCGAGGCGGGCAGGGCGCTGCGCGCGCGGCAGCGGGCCGGCCAGCGCACCGGCATCCTGTTCGGCCGCGAGCGCTTCGGCCTCTATAATGACGAGGTCGGCCTTGCCGACGAGATCGTCACTTTCCCCGTCGATCCAGCCTTCTCCTCGCTCAACATCGCCCAGGCTGCCCTGCTGATGTCCTATGAATGGATGAAGTCCGGCCTGGAAGACGAGACCAGGACCAACTTCTCCGGCCCCGAAATGCCGCCGGCTGCCAAGGAAGAATTGCACGGCCTGTTGGCGTATCTGGAAGGTGCACTGGAGGCGCGCGGCTATTTCCGCCCGGCAGCGAAGAAGCCGAAGATGGTCGACAATTTGCGTGCAGTGCTGACCCGCCCCGGCTTTGCTGAGCCGGAGCTCAAGGTGCTGCGCGGCATACTATCATCGCTGGACAGGTTCTCGCCGGCCATGCCGCGCGGCGACGGATCGCCCGGCGACGATCCAAGGCGGCTCCCGGCGGCGGCCCGGCGCGCTGGCAGGGCGACAGACAAAGACTAGCCTCGGAACGACCCATACCTCACCAGTAACCGAATGTTATTTGGTGTGATCCATTGTCTGGAAAACGATGGATCCTTTCGATGTTCAATTCAAATATCGGGCGTCTTCGCTTTTTCTTCTATTCCGCGGCCTTGCTGGTTGCGGAAATCGTGACATTCGTGCTGTGCGTCGTGGGGACCGTCGGCTTCGAGGGTTTGGCCAATTCGAAACCCGGTCCTTCCAGGGAAGGGCTGGCCGCGGCTGTTCTCGTTACCTCGCTGGTGATCGTTCTGTTCCGCGCGAATTTCGCCTGGCGTCGAAGCCGCGACGCGCAAGGGTCGGGTTGGATCCTTTGGTCGTATATCGTGTTCTCGACGCTGTTCGCGATCCTGCAGGCCGGCACTGTTCTTGTCGTAAAATTCGACGGCGAAGATTCGCATTCCGGCCTTAACCTGCTGGGATTAGCTCTTGTCGGGCTGTGGGCCGTCATCTTGGCGGGCAAGCAGGCGGGCGGTGGCTCTGCGGATATGGCGTCATCCCTGAGTTTCGACGATTTCGACCCGCCCGGGCCGCTGCGCGGCACCGCCGCGCTCCATTCAGCGTCAGCCACCGGCGCGACGGCCCTGGCTGCAGCCTACGCCACGCGGGCCGCGCCGGTGCCGTCGAACCACCCTGCATCTCAACCTGCATCTCCGGCGAACGGCCGGCCGCGGCCCGGCGGCTTCGGCAAGCGCGGCCTTGTGTGACCGGCTCGCCGCATCAAGGCCATGATGGTTCCACATAGAGGCGGCCGGGATAAAGCATCATTGGCCGAAGCAGAAAGCATGGGCCGGGCCTTCCCCCGTGATCTCGTTTGTGATTCCCAGCCCTTAGTGACTCAATGACAATGACCGATCCATCGAGCGCCCGTCCGATCCTGATGTTCGATTCCGGCATTGGCGGCCTCACCGTGCTGCGTGAGGCGCGCGTGCTGATGCCTGACCGCCGCTTCATCTATGTCGCCGACGACGCGGCGTTCCCCTTCGGCGGCTGGGAGGAGCCGGCGCTGAGAACACATATCCTGGAGTTGTTCGCTAGGCTGCTCGAACGGTTTTCGCCGGCCATTTCGGTCATCGCCTGCAACACCGCCTCGACGCTGGTCATCGATGCGTTGCGCGACCGGTTTCCCGGCCACCCTTTCGTCGGCACTGTGCCGGCCATCAAGCCGGCGGCGGAACGCACGCGCTCAGGCCTGGTTTCGGTGCTGGCGACGCCCGGCACCGTCAAGCGCCAGTACACGCGCGACCTGATCAGCAAATGGGCGCAGAAATGCCACGTCCGCCTGGTCGGCAGCGACAGGCTGGCTGCATTGGCCGAAGCCTATATGCGCGATGGTTTTGTCGACGAGGACGCCGTGCGCGCCGAGATCGCGCCGTGCTTCGTCGAGCATGACGGGCTGCGCACCGACATCGTCGTGCTTGCCTGCACCCATTATCCGTTTTTGGCCAACCGCATGCGCAAGACAGCACCGTGGCCGGTCGACTGGCTCGACCCGGCCGAGGCGATCGCACGCCGGGCGCTGTCGCTGCTTGCCGATACCGAGGCCCGCTATCGCAGAGAGGCACTGCCGGAAGGCGCCGACCTTGCATTCTTCACCTCGAACAGCGCCGATTTTCCGACGCGCCGGCTGATGCAGGGATTTGGCCTGGCGATATCCTGATCGCAGGCAATTTTCGCTTTGGGAACATCACACCGGACAATGCGTTTTCCTCTCATTGGAAACGGGAGAAACCATCATGCCAGCCACCTCAAAAGCCCAGCAGAAAGCGGCCGGCGCGGCATTGTCAGCCAAGCGCGGCGAGACCAAGAAGGGCGCGCTCAAAGGCGCGTCGAAGGGAATGTATAAATCCATGAGCGAAAAACAGCTCGAGGAATTCGCCGAGACCAAGCGCAAGGGCCTGCCGGAAAAGAAGTCGAAACACTGATCGACTGGCCATTCTGACGGCGGATGCCGGTCAATAAAAGGCCCGCGGCTGAGCCGCGGGCCATGAAGTCTCAACGGGCGAGGACGAAAATTACCAGTTCCAGCCCCACCCGCAGCGCCGCACTTTGTAGCGGATCACCTTGCGATGACCGTGCCGCCACACCACCTTCTTCTTGACCACGATGCGGCAGACCTGGTGATGCCTGTGCCCATGCCAATGCCGGGCCTGCGCCGGCTCGGGCGCGACCGCCATCGTGCCGGCCATCACCGCGGCGCCTACCAACGTAAGGAAGAACTTCTTCATGCGAATTCCAGCTCCTCTGACTTCAGTCCCTTCCTGATGCCGCTGGCGCAACCTCCCGCCACATCCGGCACGTTCTACAACCGTAACACTATCCGGTTCGGCGATTCGCGCCAGCCGGAAGCTTGACAGCGGTTAAATCTCCGTTTAACCAGCCCACCAACACCGGGCCGCAATGCCCGGTGGTTTTCTTTATGTGTGCGAGACGTTTGGGAAGCCGGTTTTACTTTCCTTATGTCTTGCTTGAAATGACGTGTCCCGTGGGTTTTCCGTCGCGTTGCGTGGAAAACCCTGTCAGGTCTCGAAAACGGAGGCCAGAGGAGGGCGCGTTTCCTTCACCCGGACCATGAGGTTCCGGGTGCATTGTTTTGAAAGGGAATGCGATGAGCAAGCGCGAATCCGCGAAGTACAAGATCGACCGCCGTCTTGGCGAAAACATCTGGGGCCGCCCGAAGTCCCCGGTCAACAAGCGTGAATACGGCCCCGGCCAGCATGGCCAGCGTCGCAAAGGCAAGCTTTCCGATTTCGGCCTGCAGCTGCGCGCCAAGCAGAAGCTGAAGGGCCACTATGGCGACGTGTCGGAAAAGCAGTTCCGCAAGGTCTATGAAGAGGCGGACCGCCGCAAGGGCGACACCTCGGAGAACCTGATCGGCCTGCTCGAATCGCGCCTCGACGCGGTCGTCTACCGCGCCAAGTTCGTGCCGACCATCTTTGCGGCGCGCCAGTTCGTCAATCACGGCCACGTCAACGTCAACGGCAAGCGCGTCAACATCGGCTCGTACCGCTGCAAGCCGGGCGACGTCATCGAAGTGCGCGAGAAGTCGAAGCAGCTGGTCATCGTGCTGGAATCGGTGGGCCTGGCCGAGCGCGACGTGCCCGATTATATCGAGGCCGATCACAACAAGATGACCGCGGCTTTCACGCGCATCCCCGGCCTGGCGGACGTTCCGTTTGCCGTGCAGATGGAACCGAACCTGGTCGTCGAATTCTATTCGCGCTGATCGGCGCGTTCGTCGCGATACAATCGAAGGCCGCCCGTCGAGGCGGCCTTTCTTTTTTCGTTCCTTTTCCGCGGCGTGAATCCGAAATCGATTTCGGTTTTCGGTCCGATGCGCTACTGCGGGCGGCAACAGGATCTTGGGGCGGACGCGCCATGAATATGCTGCCAGACGCCGAAACACTCGAACCGGTCGCCGACACCGAAGGCGGCTTTCATCCGCTGTTTGCCGATGTGCCGTCCTCCGTCGAGTTCAACAAGCTGCGCAAACGGCTGTTGCGGCTTGCCCGCCAGGCGATCGACGATTTCGCCATGGTGAGACCCGGCGACCGTTGGCTGATCGCTCTGTCGGGCGGCAAGGATTCCTACGGCCTGCTTGCCGTGCTGCTCGATCTCAAATGGCGCGGGCTGCTGCCGGTCGAGCTGTTGGCCTGCAATCTCGACCAGGGCCAGCCGAACTTTCCCAAGCACATATTGCCCGATTATCTCGATAGATATGCCATTCCGCATCGCATCGAATATCAGGACACCTATTCGGTGGTCACCGACAAGCTGGCCGAGGGCAGCACCTATTGCTCGCTGTGCTCGCGGCTGCGGCGCGGCCATCTCTATCGCATTGCCCGCGAGGAGGGCTGCTCGGCGCTGGTGCTCGGTCATCACCGCGAGGACATACTGGAAACCTTCTTCATGAACCTGTTCCATGGCGGACGCCTTGCCGCCATGCCGCCGAAGCTGCTCAACGACGAAGGCGATGTCATGGTGCTGCGGCCGCTCGCCTATTGTGCGGAAGCCGATCTCGAGAAATTCGCCGGCGCCATGAAATTCCCGATCATTCCGTGCGATCTGTGCGGTAGCCAGGAAGGCCTGCAGCGCAACGCCATGAAGGCGATGCTCGACGACATCGAGAAGCGCATGCCTGGCCGCAAGGACACGATGATCCGCGCCATGACCAATGTGCGGCGTTCGCATCTGCTCGACAGGAAGCTGTTCGATTTCGCCGCCCTCAACGAAACCCTCACCACCAGGCGTCCCGATGACATTTGACGATAGCGCGATCGACTGGCTTGCCGACCTTCTGTCGGAAGCCGCCGTCGCCGAGATCATGCCGCGCTTTCGCCGGTTGAGCGAGGGCGACGTCCGTCGCAAGACCTCGGCCGCCGATCTCGTCACCGAGGCCGACGTCAATGCCGAACGGCTCATCACCGCCAGGCTGCGCCAGCGTTATCCCCACGCAATGATCGTCGGCGAGGAGGCCTGCTCCGACGACCCGACGCTGCTCGACGGTCTCGGCGATGCCGAACTCGCCTTCGTCATCGACCCGGTCGACGGCACCTTCAACTTCGCCTCCGGCGTGCCGCTTTTCGGCGTCATGCTTGGCGTCGTGATCAAGGGCGAGACGGTCGCCGGCATCATCCACGATCCCGTCGGCAAGGATTGGCTGATCGGCGTTAGTGGCGCCGGCAGCCATATCCGCCATGCCCATGGCAATCTGGAAAAGGTCCATGTCGCCAAACCGGCGCCGATGTCGGAAATGACCGGTGCGGTCTCATGGCACTACGTGCTCGAGCCGGACCGCTCACGTTTGGCGCGCAACCAGACCAAGTCGCTATCGCAGTTCAATTATCGCTGCGCCGCCCACGAATACCGCCTGCTGGCCAGCGGCCACGGCCATTTCGTCGTCTACAACAAGCTGATGCCCTGGGATCACCTGCCTGGCGTGCTGATCCATGCGGAGGCGGGCGGCCATGCCGCGCGCTTCGACGGCAGCGCCTATCTGCCGTCGCATGTCGGAGGTGGCCTGCTGGTCGCGCCGGACCGGGAGAGCTGGCGGGAGCTGCGCCGCGAGCTCTGGGCGGAATAACTCTTCGCTGCCAAAAGTTGTCCAATCCTGTGCGAAACCGGAGACCTCGAATGAAACCTCGGTCCGCAATTGTTGCAACGGCCTTTGCCCTTGCCTTGGTTGCCGGTGTCAATGAAGCAAGCGCTGGGGAACGCGCATGTCGCAGTCCCGACTCCGTCGACACCATAGACGAGATGTTCTCCGCGATCTTCGCCTGTTGGAAGCCGCCGCCCGGAACCGCGGGCATGACCCTGACGCTGCAGTTCTCAATTCGCCGAAACGGCACGCTTATCGGCAAGCCGCGCGCCACTTACTCCCATCTAGGGGACGATGGTCCGCTCAATCGGGCCTTCGTGGCTTCCGTCCTCGAGGCGCTCGACAAGGCTCTTCCACTGCCCGTTTCGGACAGTATGGGTGGAGCAATCGCAGGACGTACGCT
Organism: Mesorhizobium sp. M1365; assembly: GCF_040317865.1. Lineage (NCBI taxonomy): Bacteria > Pseudomonadati > Pseudomonadota > Alphaproteobacteria > Hyphomicrobiales > Phyllobacteriaceae > Mesorhizobium > Mesorhizobium sp. M1365. Next base: position 62,784 of record NZ_JAMYLG010000020.1, on the reverse strand, counting down.
GTTCCCCCGCTTCACCGCGGTCAGTGAGGGTGCATCCTAGGCGCACGCGCAATGTGCATTAAACCGGCGGGTTATGCGGCTGGAACAGTCTGCCGCGCTCGGCCAGCAGGATCATCAGCAGCGCCGCCACCGACACGCTGCAGAACCCGGCGGCCAGCGGCGTCACCGTGCCGTTGAAGGCTTGGCCGATCAGCGTACCGAGAATGCCGCCAAGAAATGTCTGCATGAACCCAAGGATCGACGACGCAGTGCCGGCCAGGTGCCCCAGCGGCTCCATGGCAAGCGCGTTGAAGTTCGCGCCAAGCGCGCCGAACGGGACCATGGCGCAGGCAAAGAAGGTAATGAAGAGCCAGAGCGGCATCTTTATTTCGATGGAAACGACCAGCCAGGCAAGGCTGATGGCCAGAAACAGCAGCAGCGCGCTTTGCGACAGACGGCGCATGCCGATGCGGCCGACGAGGCGCGAGTTGAGGTAGTTCGAAAAAGCAAGTACGCCGGCAACCCCCGCGAAGATGACGGGGAACATCTCGCCGACATTGAACACGCTGACATAGATCTGCTGGGCCGAGGCGATGAAGCCGAACATGGCGCCGAAGATGAAGGTGCTGGCGAAGGCATAGCAGAGCGCGATGCGGTTGGTGAGAACGATGCGGAAGCCGCCGATGATGGAGGACAGCGTCAGCGGCCGGCGATATTCGGGGTGTAGTGTCTCGGGCAGGCGCAGCAGCGACCAGGCGGACACGATCAGCGCGCCGGCTGCCATGGTGACGAAGATCACATGCCAGGTCGCAAACAGCATGATGAACTGGCCGATACCGGGCGCCACCACCGGAATGGCCATGAACACCATGAAGATCAAGGACATGACTTCGGCCATGCGCCTTCCGTCGAACGTATCGCGCACGATCGAGACGGCAATGACGCGCGTCGCCGCCGCGCCGATGCCTTGCACCGCCCGGCATAGCAGAAGCGTGGCGAATGACGGGGCGATTGCCGCAGCGCCGGCCGCCAGGACGTAGATCACCAGCCCTGCGACAAGCGGCGCGCGGCGCCCGAAGCGGTCCGAGATCGGCCCGAAGAACAGCTGTCCGCCGCCAAAGCCAAGGATATAGGCGGTGACAACATATTGCCGGTGGTTTTCATTTTCGATGCCAAGCGAAGCGCCGATCTGCTGCAGCGCCGGCAAAATAATGTCGATTGCCAGCGAATTGAGCGCCATCAGCGCCGCGCACAGCGCAATGAATTCCCAGCGCGGAATGGGCAAGGTGCTTGCCTTTTGCTGCGCTTGTGCTTGCTGATCCAAGGCCAGTCCGATCCTCAAACGAAAATGCGCCGGCTGGCCGACGCATCCATTCGTTGATTGCCCGATAGCGGGCAGAACTTTTTGCCAAGGTGGGGGCTGCCCCGGCGCTTAGCGCATGACCCCCGAAAATCGCAGGCGGAAGGTCATACGCAGAAACAGAAGTCAGGCGGCGCCTTTGACGCTGACGCCCTTTTCGACGAGGAAGGTCTGCAATTCGCCCGCCTGGAACATCTCGCGGATGATGTCGCAGCCGCCGACGAACTCGCCCTTGACGTAGAGCTGCGGGATGGTCGGCCAGTTGGAATAGTCCTTGATGCCTTGCCGCAGTTCGGCCGACGTCAGCACGTCGACGCCCTTATAGTCGGCGCCGATATAGTCGAGGATCTGCACGACCTGGCCGGAAAATCCGCATTGCGGGAAGCCGGGCGTGCCCTTCATGAAGAGAACGACGTCGTTGCCCTTCACTTCATTGTCGATGTAGTCGTTGATGCCGCTCATGGAATACCCTTTCATGCCTGTGGGAGTCAGGCTCGAACATTACCCTTCAAATAAACCCATGGGTTGCGCGAAACAAGATGTTTGCCGCCTTGCCATGCAAATGGCGCAAAGGAACGTCTGATCTTGGGCCAAGAGCGTTGGCCACCATCTTTCCCGAGGCGCGATGAAAAGACGATATCTCGCCGGGTTCCTCCTCGCCGTTCTGTTCGCCGCACTGTCCTTGATCTGGTGGGCCAGGTCGCCGAGACAGCCATCTCTCGTCGTCGGCGGTGAATTACCGGCGCCGTGCCGCGACGCGAGCTTCGAGGCGGTCGCCTATGTCGTCTGCGAAATCGATCTGCGCCACTATGACATCGGTGTGTTCCATGCAGGCCTTGACGGCAAGGCTTTCGGTTCACTGGACAAATTCGACAAGGCGATGGCGGATCATGGCCGGCCGGTGCTGCTCGCCATGAACGCCGGCATGTATCACCAAGACCTGACTCCGGTCGGCCTTCTCGTCGAAGACGGCCGGGAGAAGGCGCCGATCAACGTCGCCGACAGCGAAGGGAATTTCTTCCTGAAACCGAATGGCGTCTTCCTGGTCCGGAAGGACGGCAAGGCGGCGGTCATGGAGACAAGCGCCTATGCTGCGACCAGACTGGACGTGATGTTTGCCACGCAATCCGGCCCGATGCTGGTGATCGACGGCCGGCTTCATCCCCGCTTCGAGCAAAACGGCACATCGCGCTATATCCGCAATGGCATCGGCGTGCGTGACGAAAACACTGTCGTGCTGGCGATCTCGCGCTCTGAGGTCAGCCTCGGCAGCTTCGCGCGACTGTTTCGAGATGCGCTCAATTGTCCCAACGCGCTTTTCTTCGACGGGGTCGTTTCGGCGCTGTCGAACGGCGAGCGGATGATTGTGGGTGGAAGCTATCCGGTCGGGCCGATCATCGCCGTGTCGGCGAAAAGGTGAATTTATTTATGCGCACGTACGCATATGAATGCCGGCGCCAAACTCAGTTCGGCAAAATGCCTGGAGTCGACCATTTCCATCTCGGGCGCGGGAACCGGCTCGACGAAACGATCGAGCGTCCAGCCTGTGTCGGCAAGCCCGTTGAGGATATCGCCGAGCGGCCTGCGATAGGATTCGACATAGGGCTTGGGCTCCCCAAAACCTCCCCAATACATGCCCCAGCGATTCGTTTCAAAATAGGTTTTCGTCCCGCGCGTGCGCGTGTCCTGCCAGTCGCGCATTGGATGGCCCATAGAGAACACCAGCCAGCCGCCCGGGCAGGCCACGCGATGAAACTCAGCGAATACCGGCTCCAGTTTTTCGACATAGTCGAGCGCCAGCGAGCAAAGTATTCGGTCGAAACTGCCATCCGCGAGCCAGTCGAGAGCCCTTTCGAGGTTGCCAAGCCGGATATCGACATCGAGCCCAGCGCATCGCTGACGTGCCAGAGCCAGCATTTCCGGCGTAATGTCGAAGGCACTTACCCGCGCACCTGAGCCAGCCAGCTTTTCCGAGCAGATACCGGAGCCGCAACCGGCGTCCAGTATGTTCAGACCCGTCACGTCGCCCAGCAACTCCAGCGAGGCTGGCCGTTCATAAAGAGCGTTGTGCGGCTTGATCGGCGCCAGCGCGTCATAGCGCTCGGCGAAGGAAGCATAGGCACTGACTGCAACCGGATCGCTGTCGCCTTTGGCCATGACTTCCCGCTTGCGTAGAATTAGTCCGGCACGCTGGTCTGCAGGGCAAGCGCGTGCAACACGCCGCCCATATTGCCCTTCAGCGCGTCATAGACCATCTGGTGCTGCTGGACCCGGCTTTTCCCGCGAAAGCTTTCGGCCACAACCTCAGCCGCATAATGGTCGCCGTCGCCGGCCAGGTCGCGAATCGTCACCTTGGCGTCGGGAATGCCTTCCTTGATCAGCCGTTCGATGTCGTGGGCGTCCATTGCCATATGAGGATTCCTTGTTCAGGTCGTGATCTCATAGATATGGTCGAAATGGCGGATGAACCACAGGGAAAGAGCCCACTCGATCACATCACGGGTCCACGACCTCATTTGCCATGAAGCGAGGGAACCAGGATTCGTGGGCGGCGGTCAATTCGCTGACCGGTATCGCACGCGCCTCGCCCAGCTTCAGGTCGCTGCCGCCGGTCGAGCCGATCCACGGCGCAAAAACGCCGAGCTTGTTTTGTTGTTCGCGAATGGCGTCCCATTGCTCGCTCTGCGGGTCGATCGACAGCGTCAAGAGATAGCGGCCCTGGTCCTCGCCGAACCAGACGGGGATTGGATCTGTGCCGATCAGGCCGGGGATGGTCGCGCCGATGCCGGAGGCCATCGCCATCTCGGCCAGCGCTACCGCGATGCCGCCATCGGAAACGTCATGCGCCGCGGTAACGACACCGGAGGCGATCAGTGCCCGCACATGGTCGCCGACCCGCTTCTCGTGGCCGAGATCGACCGGCGGCGGCGGGCCGTCGGCGCGGCCAAAGATGTCGCGCATATAGACCGACTGGCCAAGATGCGAGCCCCATATCGTCGGCGCGCCGACCAGCACGATCATCTGGCCTTCGGCGGCAAAGCCGATGCGCACCATTTTCGACCAGTCGGCAATCAGACCGACGCCGCCGATGGTTGGTGTCGGCAGGATGCCCTGTCCGTTGGTCTCATTATAGAGGGAGACGTTGCCGGAGACGATCGGAAAGCCAAGCGCCCGGCAGGCATCGCCGATGCCTTTCACAGCACCAACCAGCTGGCCCATGATCTCCGGCCGTTCCGGATTGCCGAAATTGAGGTTGTCGGTGGCCGCGAGCGGCAGAGCGCCGGTGGCGGTAAGATTGCGCCAGGATTCGGCAACCGCCTGCTTGCCGCCCTCGTAAGGGTCGGCCTCGCAATAGCGCGGCGTCACGTCGGAGGAGAAGGCGAGCGCCTTGGTCGGGTGGCCATCGACGCGCACGACACCGGCGTCGCCGCCGGGAAGCTGCAGGGAATTACCCTGGATAAGCGTGTCGTACTGCTCCCAGACCCAGCGGCGCGAGGAAAGGTCTGGTCCGCTCAGCAGCTTGAGCAGTGCGTCGGCCACATCGGCTTGCGGTGCATCGCCGGCCAGCGGCGCCGGCTTCTTCGGATCGACCCAGGGACGGTCATATTCCGGCGCTTGATCGCCGAGATCCTTGATCGGCAGGTTGGCGACCTCGTCGCCCTGGTGCAGCACGCGGAAGCGCAGATCGTCGGTGGTCTTGCCGACGATGGCAAAGTCGAGGCCCCATTTGTGGAAGATCGCCTCGGCCTGTTTTTCCTTTTCGGGGCGCAGCACCATTAGCATGCGCTCTTGGCTCTCCGAAAGCATCATCTCATAGGCGCTCATGCGCTCTTCACGCACCGGCACCTTGTCGAGATCGAGCTCGATGCCGAGGTCGCCCTTGGCGCCCATTTCGACTGCCGAGCAGGTGAGGCCGGCGGCACCCATGTCCTGGATGGCGATAACGGCGCCGGACGCCATCAGTTCGAGGCAGGCTTCGAGCAGGCATTTTTCGGTGAACGGATCGCCAACCTGCACGGTGGGCCGCTTCTCGTCGATCTTGTCGTCGAACTCGGCCGAGGCCATGGTGGCGCCGCCGACACCGTCGCGCCCGGTCTTGGCGCCGAGATAGACCACCGGCAGGCCAACACCCTTGGCTTCCGACAGGAAGATCGCATCAGTCTTGGCAAGCCCCGCCGCAAAGGCATTGACCAGGATGTTGCCATTGTAGCGGGCGTCGAAATTGACCTCGCCGCCGACCGTCGGCACGCCGAAGGAATTGCCATAGCCGCCGACGCCGGAAACGACGCCGGCAACGAGGTGCCTGGTTTTGGGATGGTCCGGCGCGCCGAAGCGTAGCGCGTTCATCGCCGCGATCGGCCGCGCGCCCATGGTGAAGACATCGCGCAGGATGCCGCCGACGCCGGTCGCAGCTCCCTGATAGGGCTCGATATAGGAGGGGTGGTTATGGCTCTCCATCTTGAAGACGACGCAGTCGCCGTCGCCGATGTCGACCACGCCGGCATTCTCGCCCGGGCCCTGGATGACTTGCGGCCCGGTGGTCGGCAGCGTGCGCAGCCACTTCTTCGAGGATTTGTAGGAACAATGCTCGTTCCACATCGCCGAAAAAATACCAAGTTCGGTAAAGCTCGGTTCGCGCCCGACCAGGTCGAGGATGCGCTGGTACTCGTCGGGCTTCAGCCCGTGCGCGGCAATGAGTTCAGGAGTGATCGGCACGGAATTGGAAATGGTCATGATCGGCAATTGTGTCCTTGAGATCGAGTCCCGTCTTATCGCAAGCGTTGCAGCCGATACACCCCGTTGGATGACTAAAACGATGGAAAGCAACAGCTGACCGCAAGTAGCGAAAGATCGCCACTCGACCCGCCGGTTTCAAGCCGGTTCAGGAAAAGCTGTCGTAGCCGGCGCGGCCCTCGTCCAGAAGCCGCCGGATTACCGCGACGCCGTGCGCGATATCGTCCCGCTGCCGCGGTTGCGAGATGCCAAACCGTACGCCGTGAAAGGCCTGTTCGGAACGCCCTGCCTTGAACTCGTCCTCGTCGTCGATGAGCACGCCATGTTCGAGGCAGGCCTGCTTGAAAGTGCCGGAAAGCCATGGGTCCGGCAAAGTGAGCCAGACGAACGGCACGTTATCCAGCGCCTTGAAATCGAAGCCGTCGAGTGTCTCGCGCACGATCGCGATGCGCGCACCGATCTCGGCAATGCTGCGCTTGCGCACCTCAGCGGCCTGACCGGACAGCACCAGCCGGCTGCCCACCTCCGCCAGCAGAAAGGGCAGGCCGCCCGTCATCATCTTGTGGGCAACCCGGATGCGGTGACGATAGGCCGGCGGGCAAGCGAGCCAGCCGCCGCGAACACCCGCCGCAACCGATTTCGACAGGCCGCCGGCAACGATGGTTCGTTCGGGAGCATATTCGGCCATTAAAGGCGTTGGGTCATCGGTCAGTCCGCCATAGAGATCGTCCTCGATCAGGACGACGTTATATTGACGGGCGACATGCGCGATTGCCTCGCGGCGCGATGCCGACAGCGTTGTCAGCGTCGGGTTCTTGGCCGTCGGCATCAAAAACATCATCTTCGGGTGCTTTTGTGCGCAGACGCGCTCGAAATCCTGCGGATCGATGCCCTCGTCGTCAGTCGCCACCAGTGCGGTCCGGCGACCGATCAGGCCGGCACTGCGCGAGATCTGCGAATAGGTGAGGTGCTCGAAGACGACATAGTCGCCGGGGGCGGTGAGCCCCGCAATGGTTGCCATCACCGCGGCGTGGGTGCCGAGCGTGGGAACGATTGCATCCGTCGCCGGGCGATAGGAATTGCGCGACAGCCAGCGCCTGCCGGCTTCGAACCAGCGGTCCGGGAAATCACGCGTATAGCTTGAAATCTCATGCGGATGGTCTTGCGCCGTGCGTGTCAACACGTCGGCGACGATGGCACCCTGGCCGACGTCCGGTGCGGCGGTGCTATCGAAGCGCAGCTTGTCGCCGGGCGCATCCATATAGCGCGTGCCTTGTTCGACCGGCCCCAGGAAATCCGGCTTTGCGCTCTCCGACTGTTGAGCGAGAACATAGGTTCCGCGGCCGACCTCGCCGCTGACCAATCCCCGCTCGCGCAGCAATTGATACGCCCTGCCGACGGTGCCGACGGTCGTGCCGATGTCGTATGCCAGATCGCGCTGCGGCGGCAGCTTTGCCCCTGCGCCGATCAAGCCGCGGTCGATGTCCGTCTCGATGGAATCGGCAAGCCGCTGATAGAGCGGGCCGGTGCCGGCGGTCAGGTCTGGAAGCCAAGTTGTCATGGTGACAATTTTCTACATTGCACCGAAATGAGAGTCAATACATATGGAGCGGGCCGTACGAAAAGGCACAATTGCAATCTTGGCAGAAAGAAAATGGGTACAATAGAGACAATCCGCTACGCGGCAGTTGAATTGACCGGAAGCCGCTCGTCGGGCCGGAGATCCTATGTTCGCGGGCTCGTGCAAGTGGTCACGTCATTCGTCCGATGGATCGACAGCCTGCTGGATCGCCGCCGCAGTCGGCTGGTCCTGCTCGAGATGACCGACGCCCAGCTCAAGGATATCGGCATTTCACGCTGCGATGCCCATCGTGAAGGTCTGAGGCCGTTCTGGGACTGAGGAGTTCGACGGGGCGCTATCGCGCTTTAGCGGACGCCCGCCGCCCTGATCCGCGTGACACCGTGGTCCACAAGCACCGCCACAATGCACAGCATCAGAAAGAGCCCAGTGATGGCCAGAGCCGAGACGGCGACGCTGGTCGCGCCGTTCTTGGCGAGATCGAGGAACGGGTAGGGCACTTCACCGGCAATCGGCGCCCGCAGCAGCGCGTAGGCCAGATAGGCGATCGGATAGATCATCCACCAGGAGATGTCGCGCCACCGCGTCGAGCCGTCGGCGCCTGCCACAAGCCACCACAGCACGAACAACACCGGCGTCACATAGTGCAGGAGCACATCGCAGAGCAGGAACAGCCCTTGCGGCTGCCAAAGCTGCGCCAGGACCGTTGCATAAACGATGAGGACCAGCGTTATGGCGACGGCTACGCCCGCCCGCATCCGTGGCGCGGAAAAGGCCGGAAACCATGCATAACCCGTCGACGACAGCAACGAGGCATGGACGAGCACCGCGCCGATGTTGGTCAGGATGGTGAAGAAGCTGAAATAGAAGACCAGCGAGCCGGCAAAGCCGCGGCCGGCTTCCATTGATGCCGGGACGGTGATGCAGAGCTGCAGGACGAGCCCGGCCAGGCCGACGACCAGACCGGCGATCTGCAGCACGCGACCCATTGGGCTAGGCAGCAGCGCCGCAGGCCGGATTGCCCGCCTGCCAGCGGGCAATGTCCGAGCCGATGCGGGCGCCGAGCGGTTCCGCCATCAATGGGCCGAACACGTCGACGCGGCTCGAATTGCCTTGCGCCTGCACGACCAGCAACGGCTTTCCACCATAATGTTTGGCCGGCACCAGCAGGAAGCGCGGCGTGCCGCTGAACGAATTCAGCTCGTTGGCCATCTGGTACGATTTGAAGGCAGGGTCCTTGCTGGCGATCCAGCATTTGTGGGCAGCTATTGCCACCTGCTCCATGGCAAGCAGTGACGCGCTCTTGCCCGCCGGCGCCGGCGCGCTCTTCGGGCCTGACTGGCAGGAGGCGAGTACAAGACCGGCGGAAGCGGCGAGGGCGAGGCGGGCGAGTGTCGATCGCATGGTCAAGCGGCGCCCATCTCGAGTTCGGACAGAAACACCTTCAGACCGTCTGTCATCTCACCCCAGACGCGCGACAGCGCCGGATGCTGCAGGGCGATTTGCTCATAGGCATCGAATTTCGGATAGCCATCAAGCAGGTCGGGGCGGCCGATCGTCGCCCTGAAATTGTTGAAGACGAAGCGGGTCGGCGTCAGCCAGGCATCGGCGAAGGAGATGTCGTCGCTGAGCGCGAACGGGCCATGCGCCATGCGCGCCTCGATTGCCGCAAGCCCGTGATGCAATCGGGCGAACTGTGCCTTGATCTCCGCCTCGTTGCGCTGCGGCACGAAATGGAGCTCGAACAGCTTCATGGTCGGGGCGAGCACGTCGAGGTCGGTGATGCGGGCGAACATGCGCACCAGCGCCCGGTCCTTCGAGTCCCTCGGCAGCAGCGCCGGCTCGGGAAAGCGCTCCTCCAGATATTCGGCGATGACCACCGATTCGACGATCGTTTCGCCGGAGCCGGTGATCAGCACCGGAATCCGGTTCAACGGCGAGATGGCACGAAACGCCTCGGGGATGGGAAACCCCGGCGGCGGTGCAATGAGCTTGAGCGGCACGTTCTTGATGTAGGCCAACGCCCGCACGATCGACGAATAGGGCGACAACGGCCGCGAATAGAGTTTCATGACCGTGGCTCCAGGAGGAAAATTGAAGGTATCAAGCGGCGATGCCCAGCGCGCTTTCGAACAGCGCCCGGCCGTCGCTGCCGCCATGCGCCGCTTCGATCAGGTTCTCGGGATGCGGCATCAGGCCGAGCACGTTGCCGCGGCCGTTGACGATGCCGGCAATGTCGTTGATCGAGCCGTTGGGATTGGTGCCTTCGGCATAGCGGAACACCACCTGGCCTTCGCCTTCGAGGCGGGCCAGCGTTTCGGCATCGGCGAAATAATTGCCGTCATGGTGCGCCACCGGCGCGCGGATGACCTGGCCCGGCTGATAGCGGCGGGTAAACATCGTGTTGGCGTTGGCGATCTGCAGCTTGACTTGCCGGCAGACGAATTTCAGCGAGGTATTGCGCATCAATGCGCCCGGCAGCAGGCCGGCCTCGACCAGGATCTGGAAGCCGTTGCAGACGCCGATGACCATGACGCCCATGGCCGCCTTTTCGGCCACCGCCCGCATTACTGGCATGCGCGCGGCAATCGCGCCGCAGCGCAGATAATCGCCGAAGGAAAAGCCGCCGGGAATGGCGATCAGGTCGACATCGGGAATTTCGGTGTCGGTCTGCCAGACGGTGACCGGCGGCGTGCCGGAAATCTTGGTCAGCGCCGCGATCATGTCGCGGTCGCGATTGAGGCCGGGGAGCAGGACGACGGCTGATTTCATGGCGTGTCCAATTGAATCAAGAGGCATATCCAAGTTTGGCGTATCGGCGGCGTATTCACGGGTCAAGCGGCAGTTAAGGCTTTTGGGCTATTTAACGACGGCAAACCGGGCGAACGCATTTGAAGAGCGGCTGGGAACTGAAATTCGAAGACCGACACTGGGCCGCCGGGGTCTCCGGTGCGATTGTCCTGCTTGTTTCCGCATTTATCTATGCGTTCTTTTCTCAAGCTGACGCAACCTTTGCGACGGCGTTTTCGAAAGCGCTTTCTCTGAAAGTCGATCTCGGGCGGTGCTCCTCGTCTTTTGCCAATCTGATCATGGCGCAGATTTCCTATGCATTGACGATCTGCCTGGTGCTTCTGGGCCTCATGGCGTGCCTTGCCGTGGTTTGTGTTCGAGACGCTGCGAACAGGGCCGGATATCTCAAGCTTCTGCTTGGGACATCTGCGTTCATTCTCATCTTGCTGGCAATGGCGATGAACGACGACGGGTTTTGGCTAAGTTCAACAGGCCGCAGATTTTTCGGGCGGCGATTGAGCATAGCTGACGCATGCCTACAGAGTCACAATACTAATTTTATTCGCATTTACGTGATGAGCATCTGGCTTGGTTTTGGGTCTTGGATGCTTATTATGATTGATATTCTGTGCTTTCGAGCGATAGCTCTCCATCGAAACCATAACGAGTTGCGAACTGACTCGGGGCTGCATGCCGAAATACTGGACATTCATGCTAAATATGGCGGTGTGAGGCGGCCAACCCAGGCTCGACGATGGACGTTATCGGCAGTGGTAGTGGCGGGCCTCTTTTTGGCCGCAGGAATTCACGGGCTGTACAAACTGGCCCTCGTTTTAGGCGCGCTCTAAGCGGCGTTCGCTATGCCCAAGGCGATCGTCCTGCCGCGCCAGCACACCGTAAATGTTCTTCACATCGCCCTCGGTGGCGATGAGATGACCACGGATCGAGCCCAACTCGAACTTTACTTCGCCAAGTGTCAAATCCATCCTGTCCAGCCGCGACTGAATGGATTTGAGGACTTCAAAAATCAGGCTTCCATCGATCTCGGTCATCTACCCTCCGGGACAACCTCAGGTAATGGCCACACTATAATTCTCAATCACCGTATTCGCCAGAAGCTTGTCGCACATGGCTTTCAGATCCGCTTCGGCCTTGGCCTTGTCGCTCTCGGCAAGTTCGATATCAAAAACTTTGCCTTGCCGCACCTGGCCGATGCCGCCGAAACCCATTGCGGACAGCGCATGCTCGATTGCCTTGCCTTGTGGGTCTAGCACGCCGTTCTTGAGGGTTACGGTAATGCGGGCCTTGATCACGCTGGACATGTTCCTGTTCATCTGTTGAGCGGGCAAGCCATCAGTGCGGCTTGCCTTTGACACCGTCGGTCGATGCGACGAGCACCGGTCCGGCTGGGCGCGGCGGTTCGTTCTCGTTCATGATGCCGAGGCGGCGGGCAACTTCCTGATAAGCTTCGACCAGCCCGCCCATGTCGCGGCGGAAGCGGTCCTTGTCGAGCTTGTCCTGCGTCGCCACGTCCCACAGCCGGCAGGAATCCGGCGAGATCTCATCGGCGACGACGATGCGCATCATGTCGCCTTCGAACAGGCGGCCGCATTCGATCTTGAAATCGACCAATTGGATGCCGACGCCCATGAACAGGCCGGAAAGGAAGTCGTTGACGCGAATGGCCAGCGCCATGACATCGTCGATCTCCTGTGGGCTCGCCCAGCCGAAGGCGGTGATGTGCTCTTCCGATACCATCGGATCGTCGAGTGCATCGGCCTTGTAATAGAATTCGATGATCGAGCGCGGCAGCACGGTGCCTTCCTCGATGCCCAGGCGCTTGGCCAGCGAGCCGGCGGCGACGTTGCGCACCACCACTTCGAGCGGGATGATCTCGACTTCCTTGATCAACTGCTCGCGCATGTTGAGCCGGCGGATGAAGTGGGTCGGAATGCCCATCCGGTTGAGATGGTTGAAGATGTGCTCGGAAATGCGGTTGTTGAGCACGCCTTTGCCATCGACGATTTCATGCTTCTTCTTGTTGAAAGCGGTAGCGTCGTCCTTGAAGAACTGGATCAGCGTGCCAGGCTCCGGTCCCTCATAAAGGATCTTGGCCTTGCCTTCATAGATGCGGCGGCGATTTTTCATCTGATTTTTCTCTGGATTTGCGGGCAGGCGGCAAGCGACCAGTTCCTGTCCGTCTGCCTAAAATAAGATGGCGACGGTGGGGTTCAATGCCGGTGTCTATCCCAATCGCACTGTTTGCTCAATCGGCAAATCCTTTCAATCAACCGCTTTCGGGCACCGAAATGCCGCAGCGCAGCAAGCAATGTAGCATATTGACCGGCCTGCGCCCTTTTGGTTTGTGCTCCGGCAACACATATTGGCACAACGAATCGGATTTCACGGAGGGATGCCATGAGCAGCATGAAAGACCGCGAAGAGGGCTTTGAGCGCAAATTCGCATTCGACGAGGAACTTCGGTTCAAGGCTGCGGCACGCCGCAACAGAGCGCTCGGCCTGTGGGCTGCCGAAAAGCTCGGCAAATCCGGCACCGATGCCGACGCTTATGCCAGGGAAGTGGTCGTCAGCGACATCGAGGAAGCCGGCGATCACGACGTTTTCCGCAAGATACGCAAGGATTTCGATGCGGCGGGCATCGACCAGTCGGACCATCAGATCCGCCGCACCATGGATGAATTGATGGCGCAGGCGATCGAGCAGATCAAGAACACCTGATTTTTCAGCCGGTACCGATCGAATGCTGGACCAATCGACCGCCCGGCCTAACCGCGCGGTTTTTCTTTGCCTTTGCGGTCATTTCCGGCTGAATTGCTGCAAGCAAAGAGGAAATCGCCAATGTCCCTGAAGTCACGCCTTGCGGTCGACGAGACGCTGTTCACCGCATGGTCCGGCGTGCCGGATGCCTTGACGGTCGAGATACTGGCCAGGCAAGGGTTCGACGCGGTTACGCTCGACATGCAGCATGGGGGCCATCACGAGGACAGCGTGCTGCGCGGGCTTGTGCCGGTGCTGGCCGCCAACAAGCCGGCTTTGGTGCGCATCCCGGTCGGCCGCTTCGACATGGCCAGCCGCGCGCTCGACTTCGGCGCCGAGGCTGTGATTGCGCCGATGGTGAATTCAGTGGCGGACGCAAAGCTGTTTGCCGCCGCCATGAAATACCCGCCGCTCGGCGAGCGCTCCTGGGGTCCCACCTATGCTTTTCCGCGCCATGGCAAGGGCGATTATGCCGACTGGCTGCGCGACAGCAACCAGCGCACCATGGCGTTCGCCATGGTCGAAACGCGCGCCGCGCTTGATGCACTCGACGGCATTCTCGACACGCCGGGTATCGATGGGATCTTCCTCGGCCCGTCGGATTTCTCGATCGCCTGGTCGAAGGGGACCACCGTCAGTTCGACGCTGGAGAGCATGATGGAGACCGTCGCCTCGATCGCCGAGCGCACCCGCAAGGCCGGCAAGCATGCGGCGATCTATGTGATGGAACCGGCCATCGCCGGTCGCGTGGTGTCGATGGGCTACCGGCTGCTGGCGTTGGGTTCCGAGCATTCGCTGATTTCGCTTGGGGCAAAGACCCTGCTGAGCAGCGTCAGGGATTCGATCGCTTCCTAGAGCAATCCCAGGAAAAGTGTGAAACGGTTTTTCCGTCCGGAATTGCGTCAAAACAAAGAGATAGAGCGGTTCGCCGTTTCCGTGAAACGATGAACCGCTCTAGAGGTCCGTCAGGAATTTCGCGAACGTCATCGAACCTTCGGGCCATGGGCCGAAGCCGGAATCCGCGTTGAGATGACCGGCATCGCCGGCGTCGATGAACAGCGAGCCCCACGCCGCGGCAATGTCCTCGGCGACGCCGAAGGCGCAGAACGGGTCGTTGCGGCTTGCGATCACCACCGACGGAAATGGCAGCGGGTCACGCGGGTAGGGGCCGAAGGTCATCAGGTGCCTCGGCTTTATTTCAGGGTTGGCGACATCGGGCGGCGCCACGAAGAAAGCGCCGGCGACCGGTCGCTCGAACCGAGGCAATGCCTGGATGACCGCGGCGACGCCAAGCGAGTGAGCGACAATGACGACCGGCCGCTCGGCCTCGTTAACCGCCTTGGCGACACCGGCCGTCCAATCCTCGCGCACCGGCTTCGACCATTCCGTCTGTTCGACGCGGCGCGCTGTCGATAGTTTCGACTGCCAGCGGCTCTGCCAATGATCGGGGCCGGAATTGGTGTAGCCCGGCACGATGAGAATATCTGCTTCCCTGACTTTCATGGCGCGCATGTAGCGAGAGGCGCTGTCGGGTGCAACCGGGTATGAACTCGACAGCGACACGCAAACGGCCTCTCATCAGCCCGGTTCTGCTCGCTATTGTGAACACCATGTTCGCTTCTTGCGCTCTTGTGTGAACGATCGCGATCGACGATCTGTCGCTGGGAAAGAATGGCTGTTCCGAGATTTTGGCACGGACACGGCGTAGAATGATTGATGGCGCCGGGTTCCTCCGTTGGAAGCTTGTCGAGCGCCGGCTGAACGGAGCACTTTGATGAGCGAACTGCCTTTTGCCGCGACGACCCCGGTCAGCGTTGCCCGTGTCGGCTTGCGGGCTCGCGATGCAGAAAATCTCGCTGCCTACTATCGCAAAGTCGTCGGTTTGCAGGAACTGAGCCGCTCCAGCGGCACGATTACGCTCGGCGCAGTCAATCGCCCTTTGCTCGACATCGAAGCGGATCCGGCTGCGAAACCCGATGACCCGCGCAGCGCCGGTCTTTTCCACACCGCCTTCCTGCTACCCAGCCGGGCCGATCTCGGCCGCTGGATCAATCACGCCATCGCCGGCAAGATCGGCATCGAGGGCGCATCCGACCATCTGGTCAGCGAGGCTCTTTATCTGACCGACCCGGAAGGCAACGGCATCGAGATCTATGCCGACCGCCGCCCCCAGGATTGGAAATGGAATGGCGACAAGATCGCGATGGCGACGGAGCGGCTGAACATTCCGTCGGTCATTGCCGAAGTGCCGGCCGGTGACGCCGGCTGGCAGGGCGCGCCGGAAAACAGCATTATCGGCCACGTCCATTTGCGGGTCGGCAGGCCGGAAGAAGCCGAAGCATGGTGGCATCAGGAGTTCGGTTTCGACACTGTGGCAAAATACGGTGGCGCGGCGGTGTTCCTGTCGTCCGGCGGCTATCATCACCACATTGGCGCGAATGCGTGGCAGAGCGCGGGCGCCGGTCACCGCGATCCCGCCCGCTCCGGCTTGGCCTGGGTCGAGATGCGTTCGGACAATGCCGCAAGCGAGACCACCCGCGAGGATCCGTGGGGCACGGCGATAAGGACGGTTCCCGGTAAGGCGTAGGCTAGAGGTTCGCCTTCTCAAGCAGGCGTCCAAGCATCAGCAGGCCCGCTGGCCATAAGCCGAGGCGGGCCTCGTTTCCCATATGGCCAAGATCGCCGGCATCGGCGATGTCCGCACCCCAGGCTCCGGCAAAGGCGGTCGCCTTGTCGAAAGTGACGCGTGGGTCGCTGCGGCTCGCCACCACCAATGTCGGGAAGGGCAGGCGCTTCAGCGGCATCGGCGCGAACGGGCGCACCGCGTCGAATGAAGGATCGGTATCCTCGACATTGGTCGCGGCAACCAGGAATGCCGCCGCGACCTTGTCGAGCTGGCTTTGACTGGCGCCGGCAGCCCACTTCACCGCCGTCGCCACCGCCAGCGAATGCGCAAGCAGCACGACGCGGCGCGGTGCGGCGGCCACCGCGGCATCCAACTGGCCGATCCAGTCTTCAGGCTTCGGCCGGTCCCACTCGGCCTGCAGCACGCGGCTCGAATTGGGGAACACCCGGCACCAATGCGACATCCAATGATCCGGCCCGGAATTGCCGCGCCCGGGCAGGGCGAGGAAATCGAAATCTCCGGCCGACGAAATCATCAGGCTTCTCCAAACACTCGGCTAAAGATCGTATCGACGTGCTTGGTATGATAGCCCAAGTCGAATTTCTCGCGGATCTCGGCCTCGGGCAAGGCTGCGACAACGTCCTTGTCGGCCAAAAGTTCCTCAAGAAAATCAGCGCCTTGCTCCCACACCTTCATGGCGTTGCGCTGCACCAGCCGGTAGGCGTCCTCGCGCGAAACACCGGCTTGCGTCAGCGCCAGCAGCACGCGCTGCGAATGCACAAGGCCACGGAATTTGTTCATGTTCTTCAGCATGTTGTCGGGGTAGACGAGCAGTTTGTCGACAACGCTGGTCAGGCGTGAGAGCGCGAAATCGAGCGTCACCGTCGCGTCGGGCCCGATCATGCGCTCGACCGAGGAATGCGAGATGTCGCGTTCGTGCCAGAGCGCCACATTCTCCATTGCCGGCAATGCGAAGGAGCGCACCATGCGGGCAAGGCCGGTGAGGTTCTCGGTCAGCACCGGGTTGCGCTTGTGCGGCATCGCCGACGAGCCCTTCTGGCCGGGTGAAAAGTACTCTTCTGCTTCGAGTACCTCGGTGCGCTGCAGATGGCGCACCTCGATCGCCAGCCGCTCGATCGACGAGGCGATGACGCCGAGCGTGGCGAAGAACATCGCATGGCGGTCGCGCGGAATCACCTGCGTCGACACCGGCTCGGGCTTCAGTCCGAGTTTCTTGGCCACATATTCTTCGACATAGGGGTCGATATTGGCGAAGGTGCCGACCGCACCCGAGATGGCGCAGGTGGCGATGTCCTCGCGTGCGTGCACCAGCCGCTCGCGGCAACGCGAGAATTCGGCATAGGCCTGCGCCAGCTTGACGCCGAAGGTGGTCGGCTCGGCATGGATGCCGTGGCTGCGGCCGATGGTGATGGTGTCCTTGTGCTCGAAGGCGCGGCGCTTGAGCGCCGCAAGCAGCCCGTCAATGTCGGCCAGCAGGATGTCGCTGGCGCGGGTGAGCTGCACGGCAAAACAGGTGTCGAGAACGTCGGAGGATGTCATGCCCTGGTGGATGAAGCGGGCATCCGGCCCGACGAATTCAGCAAGATGGGTGAGAAAGGCGATGACGTCATGCTTGGTGACGCGCTCGATCTCATCGATGGCGTCGACGTCGAACTTCGCCGCTCCGCCTTTCTCCCAGATGGTCTTGGCGGCCTCCTTCGGGATGACGCCGAGCTCGGCCAATGCGTCGCAGGCGTAGGCCTCGATCTCGAACCAGATACGGAACCGGGTTTCGGGTGACCAGATGGCCACCATTTCCGGCCGGGAGTAGCGAGGGATCATCAGTCGGTCCTGACTTGTGAGAGCATTTGCCCGCGTCCTAACAGAGGCAGGCAAAATGCTCAACGTTGCTGGCGCGCAAACCAGACACTGGCGACAGCGAGTGCAACGAAACCGAGCGGAAAATACAGCCGGATGCCGAGGACGACGAACTGATAGAGTGCCGTCAACATCGTGAACACGAACTGGAAAATCCAGGTGATGGTGAACGCAGGCGCATGCCATTGGACATAGTAGGAGCGGTATTGCAGCCCAAAGAGGCCGCCGGTGACGGCGATCGTCGCTGCGAGAAGGCAAACGAAGGCGGCAGCGAGGGCGATCTCCCAGTGGCGTCCGAGCGAGACGAGCCGCGCCAGGAGAAGCCCAATCGGGAAAGCCAGCGCACCGCCGGCAGCATAAAGCAGCGAGACGAAGCGGATCTTTGCCGGGGTCTCCCAATCGTACTGCAGCAGATTGAGCAGCGCGCTGGCGCCCATCGCTGCCGCCCACAGCAAGGCACCGGCAAATGCGGTGCGCAGCGACGGCAGAACACGGCGGAGACGGCGCAGAGCGCGATAGCGCATGGCGGGGAACGTCACAGGCGACCGGTTACCGCGATCCAGCGATAGTCCGGCCCTTCGAAGCCGTATTGGCGCACCGCGATCAGCACGGCATAGGCGCTGAGGCTATCCAGCGAAAATGTCTGAACCGCGCCGATCTGGTAGCCATTCGGACAGCCTCTGCTTTGCGGGATCGATTTGTCCTCGTGAATGATCCTCGTCTGGCCGCCATCCTTCGCCTCGATGCGCAGCAGGCGAAAGCCGTTGATCTCGCCCTGGCTCTGGCAGCGTTCGGTGTCATTCATGCCGATCTGGTCGAGCCGGAACTCGAGCGGATCGTCGACCGGCGAGAAGATCGGGCGCGGATTGACCACCATGCGGAAGGGATCGGCAGAAAGCTCGGTCACCGGGTTGAAGCCGGCGGTGATGCCGCGATTTGCCGTGAGTTCCGCCTGACTGACGATCGCTTCGCCCCTTTGCCGGGCCCGCAGCCGCGCTGCGGCCACCGTGGCATTCTCGTCGTCGAGCCGGACACGTATCGGCGAACCCTTCAGGAAACTGTCGTCGGCCGTGTCGATATAATAGCGTGTCGCATAGGGAAATCCCGATCCGTCCTGGACGCCGTATTCCTCGAAGGCAAAGACCCCGCCGTCACTGCTGAAGCCGAGGATCTCAAGCTCGGCGACATCGCCTGCGAAGGCGGCGGCCAAAGTCGCAAGCGGGGCAAGCAGGCAGACTGCAAACAGGGCAAGATTTCGCATGGGGCTTTCCATTCCGGCGGTCGACGCCCTCAAATTCCTATCACGATGCCGTCAAAAGATCGTGCTGACTGAAACACAAAGTCGATGCATCCAATCCGGCCGTCGTTTGTTATTGTCGGCAACTTCACCGCATCGTGCCCTCCCAAAAACGGGGAGGATTTCCGTACGGCACGGTGCATTGATTCAAAGATGTTTAGAGCGTCCTTTGCGCGTTCAACGGGACGCGCGGCGCTCTAAGGGAGACCCCCAATGACTGATGCAGCCAAGATTCGCGAACGTATGGAAGTGATCGGCGCCGACGGCGTCCATGTCGGTACCGTCGACAAGGTTGACGGAGATCGCATAAAGCTGACCAAGCGCGACAGCGGCGAGGGCGCTCACAGGGGCCATCACCACTTCATTCCTCTCAGCCTTGTCGCCGAGGTCGAGGGCCAGAAGGTGCGGCTGTCGGCAAACTCGGATGTTGCGGTCACGTTCGAGGAAGAAAAATCCGAACCCACCTGATCATAATCCAGTCTGACTACGGCTCACCCGAATGAGCGTTGCGCGTTCAGCGCGACGACCAGACCGGGAACAGATCGCCCTCGGCCGGCGTCGCGGCAAAGACGCCGCGGCTGATGGCGCGTGCCATCGTGGCGCCGGCCGCGGCGTAGAGATCGACGGCATCGTTGGGTGCGAGCTCAATGCCGCTCTTGCCCGTTGCCAGCGCGAAGACCAGATCGCCGTCTGCGGGCGTGTGTGTCGGCCAAATGGCACGGACAAAGCCGTCATGCGCCGATATCGCCAGACGTTTGGCGGCGGCCTTCGTGAGTACCGCATCGGTGGCGATCACGGCGATGGTCGTGTTGGCGCCGGTTTCCGCCTGTTCTGCCGCATGCTTGTCACGGAACTTCAGCAGGACCTTTCTGGCATCGTCAGGCATCGGGTGGGGATAGCCTAACCCGCCGAACTCGTCGCCGATCTCGAACGGCGCCGCCCAGAAATGGCGGGTCCCTGCGACCGTCACCGAGCCGGTCGGGTTGACGGCGGCGAGCGCGCCGATGGTGACGCCGCTGTCCAGCACCGTCGAGGCCGAGCCGAGCCCGCCTTTCAGGCCGGAGCTCAGCGCGCCGGCACCCGCGCCGGCGGTGCCGAGCGCAAAGTCGATCGCGGCGGCTTGCGCGGCTTCGTAGCCGAGGTCACGGTAAGGCGGATACCGGCCCCAATCCTTGTCGCCGCCATTGCGCAGGTCGAACAGGATCGCCGCCGGCACGATCGGCACGCGAAAGCCGCCGACCTCGACGCCGATGCCTCTTTCACGCAATGCTGCCTGCACCCCCGACGCGGCGTCGAGGCCAAAAGCCGACCCGCCCGAAAGCACCACGGCATGGATGGCGTGGATCGAATTGTGCGGCTCGAGCAGGTCGGTTTCGCGGGTGCCCGGCGCACCGCCCAGGATTTGCACGCCGGCCACGGCCGGTTCGTCGCAGATGACGGTGGTCACACCAGATTTCAGCTTGGCATTCGCCGCATTGCCGACACGCAGGCCGGCGACGTCGGTGATGAGATTGCGCGGACCCGTATGGAACATCCCTGTGCTGGACATCATTGGCTCTCCGCCGGCACGAAACGGCCGCCGTCGAAACGGAAGGCTCGATAAGGATTTTGCGTCAGGTCACCTTTTTCGTCAAAGCGGATCGGTCCGATCGCCGTGGTGAAGTCATGCGCGGTCAGCACGTTGGCCAGCCTCTCGCCGGAGCTTTGCGTCAATGCTGAAGCCGACTTGGCGATCTCGACCGCGGCATAGGCGGGAAGCGTGTAACCTTCCGGCACGATGTTTTGTCCGGCAAAGCTCTGCAACACCTTGGGGTCGGCGACATCGGCCCATTCGGGCGGCGCGATCATCAGCGTGCCGACGGAATAAGGCACGTCGCCGAGCGGCGCGCGCAACGCTTCGCCGCCGGCAAACACCATGCCGGTATTTAGCTGGCCAGCATCCCGGCCCATAATGGCGACATCATCGCCGTCGCCGCCGGCAAAGACATGCGTTGCGCCGGCTTTCTTCAGCCGGCCGATCAGGCCGATCTGGTTGTCGAGCTGCGGCCGGAACGTGTCGACGAACACCGGCTTCAGAGCCGCTTGCTCGGCGGCTGCCCGAAACGTCTCGGCCATTTCGCGGCCATAGATCGTGCCGTCGTCGACGATGGCGAACAGCTCGGTCTGCCATAGGCGGGTGAGGATGGCAGCGACGGCATTGCGCTCGTCGTCGCCGCGCGGCCCGAGACGATAGATCGGCCATCCGGTCTTGGCGCGCCGGTCGGTCAGGCTTTCCGTGCGAACGCCGACTGTGATCACCGGTATGCCGGCATCCTTGAGGATCGGCAGAGCCGCCTCGATTGCGTCGGTGCACAAAAACCCGATGACGACGTTGACCTTGGCCGCGGTGAATTCCCGCGCGGCGGCGGCGCCACCGTCGGCCGTGCAGGCGTCATCGATCGTCCTGATCTCGGTACCGTCAGCTTCAGCCGCCATTGTCGCGCCGGCCTCGATCTGTTTGCCGAGGATTGCCGACGGCCCCGACAAAGGTGCCGCGACGCCGACCCGCAGCGTCTCGGCGCTCGCACTACCGGCGACCGAGAGCCAGGCCAGCACCGCTATCGTGGTTGTCCAAGGTCGCATGCGAGCGAAGAATTCCTCCGCGCCGGTCGCGTGGTTGCCGGCGCCAATGCCGTCAAGACCTAAAGGCTGGCCAGCTTTGGCGCAACACGCGAATTCGGGATATAGGTCAAGCACTTCGCTTGTGGCCTGCAATATCCCCCCATATATAACGGTTGGTTCTGACTAGTGGAAAATCATCGGTGCTCAAGAAGAATGACATCGGGCCGCAGGCCTACCGCGACGCGATGGCCCATTTTGCTGGCCATGTGCATGTAGTCACCACCGATGGCCCTGCCGGCAGGCGCGGCGCGACGGTGATCGCGGCCTGCTCGGTGTCGGACACGCCGCCAACCATCCTGGTTTGCCTCAATCGTGAAAATCCCAAGAACGAGCCGTTCGTGGAAAACGGCAAATTTGCCCTGAACACGCTGGCTTCGGATCAGGAGCCGCTGTCGATCGGCTTTTCCGGCATTACCGGCCTGCCGGTCGAGGAGCGTTTCGCATTGGCCGAATGGGATGTGATCTCGACCGGTGCGCCGACGCTGAAGGGTGCGCTCGCCGTCTTCGACTGCGAACTGATCGACTCCAAGGATCTGGCCACCCACCGTGTGCTTTTTGGCAAGGTTACAGGTTTGCGCATCGGCGATAATTTGCGGCCGCTGATCTATCACAACCGCGGTTACCACGCTTTGTAGAGGCTTTCAGATGGCCGCGTCCGCGAAGACAGGATGACCGAGTTGAAAACCGCGTCCGGCGCCGCGGACGATCGATCTGTTGACCGGTGCGGACTATGTGGCGGACCGGTCGCTGGCAACCGTGCTGTTTTTTATGCGTTCGGTCGACGCGCGCCCGTGGATCGAGGCTGGCGTGAAGCGCGTCGCATCACCACATGTCTGCCAGGGAGAAAATCATGGAACGCAGTATCTATCTCGATGAGGCCCGCGACCCGCTGATCATCGCGGAGGGCTGGATGAAGGACGGCAAGGATGTCGCCATTGCCACCGTGGTCGAGACCTGGGGCTCGGCGCCGCGCCCGGTCGGTAGCCACCTGGTCATCGACGCCGAAGGCAATTTCCACGGCTCCGTCTCGGGCGGCTGCGTCGAAGGCGCCGTGGTCGCCGAGGCGGTCGATGTTATCGATAGCGGCAAGGCCAAAATGCTCGAATTCGGCGTCGCAGACGAGACCGCCTGGCAAGTCGGCCTGTCATGCGGCGGCCGCATCAAGGTCTATGTAGAAAGATTGGGTTGATCTCGAATGGATCCCTATGCGCTGAAGACACTCAACGCCGAACGCCGCGCCCGCCGCGCGGCAATCCTGGTCACCGATCTCGGCGACGGCCGCGACCGTGTCGTGCGCGAGGGCGACCGGGTAGCCGGCGAACTCGGGGCGGCCATCGCCAAGGCATTTCGCACGGGCAATTCCGGTTTGGTCGAAGCTGAGGGACGGACCTTCTTCCTCAACGCACATCTGCCGCAGCCGCGCCTGGTGGTGATCGGCGCCGTCCACATCAGCCAGGCGCTGGCACCGATGGCCAGGATCGCCGGCTATCCTGTCGAGATCATCGATCCGCGCACGGCCTTTGCCACGCCCGATCGTTTTCCCGATATCGCGCTGCATGCCGAATGGCCAGAGGATGTGCTGACGCCTCAGCCGCTCGATAGCTATACGGCGCTGGCTGCTCTCACCCACGATCCGAAGATCGACGATTTCGCGCTGAAGGCGGCGCTCGACGCCGGCTGCTTTTATGTCGGCGCGCTCGGCAGCCGCAAGACCCACGCCAAACGTGTGGAACGCCTGCTGGCTTCGGGAGCGACCGCCGACCAGATCGCCCGCATTCATGCCCCGATCGGCCTCGACATTGGGGCTGCCAGCCCGGCCGAGATCGCCGTCGCGGTGTTGGCGCAAGCGATCCACGCCTTTCGCTCCCGCGGCCTCGAATCCAAAGGCGCGGTCGCGTGAAATTTGGTCCCGTTGCGATCGATACGGCCGAAGGGGCAGTGCTTGCGCACGCCACCACGGTCGGAGAGCGCCGCTTCCGCAAGGCGCACAGGCTAAGCGCCGGGGATTTGTCCCTGTTGAAGGCCGCTGGCATTTCCGAGGTCGTAGCGGCGGTGTTGGCGCCCGATGATCTCAGCGAGGACGTCGCCGCCGAAAAGATCGCCGCATCCATGATCCATCGCAACATCGAGGCGAAGCCCGCCGCGACAGGTAGGGTCAACCTCCACGCGCAGGCTGCCGGCATGTTCACCGTCGACGCGGCGATGATCAACGCCATCAACGCCGTCGATCCGACGATCACCATCGCCACGCTCGCGCAGCATGCGCCGGTCGAAAAAGGTCAGATGGTAGCAACGGTGAAGATCATCCCATTCGCGGTCGCCTCCGCTTTGGTCGATGCCGTGGCAAGGATCTGCGCCGGCGGCGAGATATTTGCGGTCAACGCCTATCAGCCGGTGCGCGTCGGCGTCATTCAGACGGTGCTGCCCGGCATCAAACCCAGCGTGCTCGACAAGACGCTGCGCGTCACCGAAGCGCGCCTCGCGCGTTCGGGCGGCAGGCTGACGGCGGAGCGTCGAACCCTGCATGAAATTATCCCCGTCGCCGAGGCTGCGGCCTCGCTGATCCGCGACAACGATATGGTGGTTATCTTCGGCGCCTCGGCGATGGCCGATTTCGGCGACGTCGTTCCCGCTGCCATCGAAAAGGCAGGCGGCACTGTCATCCGCGCCGGCATGCCGGTCGATCCCGGCAATCTGCTGGTGCTAGGCACTCTAGGCGGCAAGCGCATCATCGGTGCGCCGGGCTGCGCCCGCAGTCCCAAGGAGAACGGCTTCGACTGGGTGCTTGACCGGCTGATCGCCGGTCTCGACGTGACCGCCAAGGATATTGCCGGCATGGGTGTCGGCGGGCTGTTGATGGAAATTCCGACGCGGCCGCAGCCGCGCGAGCCATTGCCGGCCAAAGCCGAACCAAAGGTCGAGATCGTGCTTCTGGCCGCCGGCCGCTCCAGCCGCATGGGCGGGCCGAACAAGCTCTTGGCGCTCTTCGATGGCAAGCCGCTGGTCCGTCGCACTGCCGAACGCGCGGTCGGTTCGAAAGCCGGGGCCACTATCGTCGTCACTGGCCACCAGCGCGAGCGCGTGCGCGATGCACTGTCTGGCCTCGATGTGACCTTCGCCGACAATCCGGATTTCGGCGAGGGTCTGTCTTCGTCGCTGAAGGCCGGCATCGCCAAGATTTCCGGCGACGCCGCCGGCGCCATGATTGTCCTCGGCGATATGCCCGGCGTCGCCTCGGCCGACCTCGACAGGCTGATTGAGGCGTTCCGCAGGTCCGAAGGCCGATCGGTGGTGCGGGCCTCGCACGACGGGCGGCGCGGCAATCCGGTGCTGCTGCCGCGTTCGCTGTTTGCCGCGATCGCTCACCTCGAAGGCGATACCGGCGCCCGCCATCTGGTCGAGGCCGAAGGGCTAGATGTCATCGATGTCGAGATCGGCGAAGGGGCAGCCGTCGACGTCGACACGCGCGAGGCGCTGGAAGGCGCCGGCGGCGTGCTGCAGGATTGACAAACCGAAGCCGAAAAACGCATGGCTGAGGGATGGCCTTTCGTTCCTGCTTCCGGTTCCGCTTGCCTTCCTCCGGCCTCCCGGCCCTGCTGATGGCGATTCTTTTGTCGCTCTCTTGTGCCGCCTACGCCAACGCTCTCGAACTCAAACCCTTCAAGGACGATCTGTTCGCCTATCCGGCCACACTTTCGTCCGAGAGCAACGGCGCCTATACGGTCATCGATTATCGTGAGCTGCGCGACATCAACGCCCGCGACGAAGTGCCTGAGCGTCGTGTGCACGCGCAATACACCGAACCCGGCGTGCGCAAGGTGCAGCAGGATCTGTTGCTGAAGACCGACGCAGGCGATGTCCGCCACATTGCCGTCGGCAAGACCGGGGGCGCCAGCATCATCGTGCTTTATCTGCACGGGCAGGGCGGCAGCCGTAAGCAGGGCACCGACGACTTCACCTTCGGCGGCAATTTCAACCGTATCAAGAACCTGATGGCCGGCAATGGCGGCCTCTACCTGTCGCCGGATTTTTCCGATTTCGGCGACACCGGTGCCACCCAGATCGCCGCGCTGATCAACCACTATGCCGAACAATCGGCGCGCGCAAAAATCTTCGTCGCCTGCGGCTCGATGGGCGGCGCGTTGTGCTGGAAGCTGGCCGCCCGCAAGGACACCGGCGGGCGCATCGACGGGCTGCTGCTGCTCGGCTCGCTATGGGACGAGAGTTTCTTCTCAAGCCCCGCCTTCAAGCGCCGTGTGCCGGTCTTCTTCGGCCAGGGCAGCAAGGACCCGGTGTTTCCAATCGAGAAACAGGAAGCCTTCTTCCGCTCCATCCTGGCCAAATCGAAAACTTATCCGACCCGCTTCGTCCGCTTCGAGACTGGCACGCACGGCACGCCGATCCGCATGACTGACTGGCGCGGCACGCTCAACTGGATGTTATCGAAGGCTCCCTAAGGCGCGGTATTGTAGTCGACGACCGTCTGCGGATTTTCCTCGCCGTCATAAGACGCGTCGACATCGTACTGGACCAGGGAAAAATCGCCGTTGCGAAACAGATAGGTCCCTGATGAAGAGGCATCGCCGATGCCACGCCATTTGTTGAAGCTGGTGATCGTCTTGGTCTCTTCGTCGTAATCGGAATTAGTTGCCCAGCCGGAGGTCTGGAAGCCAACTATGGTCATGCCCAGCAATTTGCCGTCGCTGTCATTGTTCTCGTAGCGGATGTCCATCTCAGGTTCGGCGAACTGCAATTGTCTCACGCCAAGCACGTCGTCGCTCATGTAATAGATCGAGTTTTCGTTGTAGGCCGCGGCCGAGCAGGCGAAATGGAAAAGCCGCGTTTCGCTTTCGGGATCACTGGCAGACGCATCCTTGCCCTTATAGTGGATCGAGAAAATGTCCGGCTCCTGCGCCAAAAGATCCTTGTCACACTGGTCGCCATAAGTCGCGGCAAACGCCTTTTTGGCTTGCTCAAGCGCTGCGTCCTTCTTCGGCGGCGGCGGTCCTTCGCCGCAGCTTGCCGGCACCGCATCCTCGAAATCGGCCTTTGAGGGTTTCAGCGCACCCTTATCGATGAAGATCGAGCGAAATGGCGGTTCCTGGATCGAGGCGTTGATCTGGCGCAGCGTATAGCAGCCGGCAAAGACATTTTCGCTGCCGTCCTTGGCCGTCGCCCGGATGGCGACCGGAACGCTATAGTAGATGCTGCCGGCAGCCCCGTCTTCGGATACGCCACCGGTTTTGACTTCGACCGTGTCCGTGCTGTCATAGCCTTTGACGAAGGAATTGAAATCCTTGGCCGGCTTGGTGTCGCCGAAATAATCCCAGGCGCGCGCGAATTCGTGCCGGCTGACGGCACTATAAAGTGACCGGATGACCGCTTCGGCATTCGACCTGTCATCGATATAAGGCGCGTCTGCGGCGAGCGCCGATTGGCCGGCAATGGCAAGAGACACAAAAGCGGTCGCTGCAAAAAGGGCGCGTCTCATCGGGAACCTCCACTCGATGAAATCCTATCATATCGATTGCGGCGACGTGGTGACGCTTGAACAATCGCCTGCGAAGGCGCTACCTCTCGCCCTCGGCAGTCGGGCCGCGTGGAGATTTCTTGTGACCATATCAATGTATGAAGCATCCGTGCCGGTATTTTCGGCGAGGCTGAAGGCACTAGCCAATGTGCTGAACATTGCCGAGCAAAATGCGGCTGATCGCAAGATCGATCCGCAGGTGTATCTGACGGCGAGGTTGGCGCCGGACATGTTTGCCCTGACCAGGCAGGTACAGATTGCCACCGATCACGCCAAAGGCGCCCCGTCACGGCTTGCGGGACGCGAGGTGCCAAAATACGAGGACAATGAGGCGAACTTCGCTGATCTGCAGGCCCGCCTTACCAAGACGCTCGACTATCTCGCGACATTTTCGGCGGCCGAATTCGATGGTTCAGATGACAGGATAGTCGAACTGCGGCTTGCGGGACGCGAGGTTTCGATGCCGGGGATGCAGTATCTGCTGCATGCCGCCATGCCCAATTTCTATTTCCACCTGACCACCGCCTACAACATCCTGCGCCACAACGGCGTGCCATTGGGCAAGTCGATCTTCCTCGGATCGCGTTGAGATCCGCTCGGGAGATATCCGCCACGGCGGATATCTCACGGTTGTTTAGCGCAGGGACATTTCCCGGGCGATGCGCGGGAAATCGGCCGGCTTGACGCCGATATCGGCGCGATCGGCATTGCTCATCGAATGGAGCAGCGCCAGCGCCGCTCGATAGCGCAGCTGTTCCCGCGGACGCGGACGAGCGAACATTTCAGTGAAGAATCCCATGATTCAAGCCCCTTATTGAACCTCCAAGGCGGTCAATATAAGCAGATCATGACGATTGTGCAGTGCAGCATTCGCATGGCAGCCATGCTGCCCTGATCTTTTTTGACATAATTCGGCTGGTCCGGCGAAACTTCTGCGGCGCTTTGACCGTAGGCGTCTATGCCGGCACTTGGCCGGTTTTTTCCTCGCCATTCCTGGCGAACTTCCGGACTGCATGAAAATGCAGTCCGGCTTTTTATTAGCCGCAGGGATAAACCCTGTCCGCCGGCGTCCCGGGAAAGTCGTCTGACCTTCCATCCGTGGGCTTGGAAGCGGGCGACGCTTTCCTGTATGCTATTGCTTCCTCCTCGCGCAGCCGCGCAAAATTCCCGCCGGAGAAACTCCATGCACAAACGCCGTCTCGGCCAGACCGATCTTTTCGTGTCGCAAATCTGCCTCGGATCGATGACCTGGGGCCAGCAGAACACCGAGGCGGACGGTCACGCCCAGATGGATCTGGCGTTTGCTCGCGGCGTCAATTTCATCGACACCGCCGAACTCTATCCGATCCCGCCCAAGGCGGAGACACAAGGCCGTACCGAGACATTCATCGGCAATTGGATGAAGGAGAAGCGCAATCGCGACCAGGTGATCATCGCCTCGAAGGTAGTTGGTCGCACCGCCAACACTTGGTTTCGGGGCGACCGCCCGTCTAAGCTGGTGCGCGCCGATATCTTCGACGCTATCGATAAGTCACTCGCCAGGCTCAACACCGATTACATCGACCTCTATCAGATCCATTGGCCGGAACGCGACGTGCCGTGGGGCGCCAATCCGAACCGGATCGGCGCCGTGCCGCGACGCTCCGATGCCGCCGGCGTGCCGGAGGGCGAGACGCCGATCGCCGAGACGCTTGCCGTGTTCGATGAACTGGTGAAGGCCGGCAAGATCCGCCATTTCGGCCTGTCGAACGAGAATTCCTGGGGCGTCATGCGTTTCATTGGCGAAGCCGACAAGGGCCTCGGCCCGCGCGTCGCCTCCGTGCAGAACGCCTATAATTTCGTCAACCGCACCTTCGAGGTGAACCTATCCGAAGTCTGCGAGCGCGAGCAGGTGTCGCTGCTTGCCTATTCGCCGCTGGCGCAAGGCTATTTAACCGGCAAATACGATCATGGCGCGCGGCCGCAGGGCTCGCGCTCGCAGTTGTTCAACCGCGGCCAGCGCTACGAGACTCCGAATGCTGCCGAGGTGCAGCTCGAATACAACCGATTGGCGCGCACATTCGGCATGGAGCCGGCGCTGTTTGCCAATGCCTATGTCTCGAACCGGCCCTTGGTCACCTCGAACATCATCGGCGCCACCACCATTTCGCAACTCGAAATGGCGCTCTCTTCCGCCGACGTGGTCTGGACCGAGGACATGCAGAAAGCCGTTGATGCGATCCACCAGCGCGTCGGCAATCCGTGCCCTTGATGCGTCGGGACGCGGTTGTCCGATCGTCATAAGGAGGGGGAACAGCCATGGACTTCCGGATCGACGCGGTGCGCGCGAAATTTCCGGCTTTGTCGCTGACCGACAAGAGCCGCCGGCGCATCTATCTCGACAATCCTGCCGGCACGCAGGTCCCGCAGGCGGTGGCGGACGCAGTATCGCGTTGCTTGCTGACCACCAATGCTAACCTCGGCGGCTTCTTCGAGACCACCGTTGCCGCACAAGACATCGTGGACGAGGCCCATCTGGCGATGGCGGATTTTCTCGGCGCTGCGAGCCCGCAGGAAATCATCATCGGTGCCAACATGACGACATTGACCTACCACATGTCGCGAACGCTCGGCCGCACGATGAAGCCCGGGGACGAGATCATCCTCACCCGCATGGACCATGAGGGCAACGTCTCGCCTTGGCTGCAACTGGCAGAAGACCTTGGCCTTGTCGTGCGCTGGCTGCCCTTCGACCAGCAGAGCTGGCAGATCGAAGAGGCGGCGCTCGCCGCGCTGCTTTCCGAGAGGACGCGGCTCGTCGCGCTCAACTACGCCAGCAATCTCACCGGGTCGATCAACCGGGTGAAGGCGTTGACCGGCATCGCCAGGCGGGCTGGTGCGTTGGTCTACGTCGATGCCGTCCAGTTCGCGCCGCATGGCCTGATCGACGTCCAAAACCTCGGCTGCGATTTCCTGATCTGCTCGGCTTACAAGTTCTTCGGCCCGCATATGGGGATTTTGTGGGGCAGGCTGGACGTTATCGATGCGCTTAAGCCGTATAAATGCCGTTGCTCGTCCAATGCCTTGCCGGAGCGCTTCGAGCTCGGCACGCCGCAGATTGAATTGATGGCCGGCCTGTCGGCAGCTGTCGATTATTTTGCCGAGTTGGGCGCGGCAGCCGGCGCGCAAGGATCGCGTCGGCTGAAAATCGCCAAGGCCTTCGAAGTTTCAATCGCTTACGAGAACCCGCTGACGCGACAACTGATCGATGGCTTGTCGGATATTGCCGGCCTGACCATCCACGGCATCACCGATCCGAAGCGGATCAATGAGCGCGTGCCGACGGTGTCGTTCACCGTCGAGGGCATCGTGCCGGAGACGATCGTGCGGCAGATGAATGCGGAAAACATCTTCCTGTGGTCCGGCCACAACTACGCCTGGGAGATCGTCCACCAGCTCGGCATTCCGGCCGAGCAGGGCGTGGTGCGCATCGGCATCGCTCATTACAACACTGCAGCCGAGATCGACGAGACGCTGGAGAGCGTGCACCGCGTTGTCGCCATGCTGCGGCAGGAACGATCCTGAGCGGCCCTCGCGGGCGGATCATCGCTTGTGGGTGCCGCCAAAACCGGTGAGGAAGGCGGTGAGATTGTCGCCGAGCTCGTCGCAGAGATAGCCGCCTTCCTGGACGATGACCGTTGGCAGGCCGAGCCCGGCGATCACCTCGCCAATGCGCGAAAAACCAGGCGTGCTCACCGACAGCCCGCCGAACGGATCACCTTCGAAGGCGTCTAGCCCCAGCGCCACCACAAGCGCATCGGGCGAGAAGGCCTTGATGCGCTGGAACGCCATCGCCAGCGCTTCGAGGAACGCGGCGTCGCCGGATTTGCGCGCTAGCGGCAGGTTGAGATTGTAGCCGAGGCCGGCGCCTTCGCCGCGCTCGTCGCCATAGCCCCAGAAAAACGGGTAGAAGCGCACCGGGTCGGCATGCAGCGACACGGTGAGCACGTCCGGCCGGGCATAGAAGATGCCTTGCGTGCCGTTGCCGTGGTGCAGGTCGACATCGAGGATCGCCACCCGCGCCGCCTGCTTGCGCAGAACCTGTGCAGCGACGGCCGAATTGTTGACGAAGCAGAAGCCGCCGGCGACATCGGCAAAGGCGTGATGGCCGGGCGGCCGGCACAGCGCATAGGCGGCCGGCGCTCCCGACATCACCGCCGCGGCCGT
Source organism: Mesorhizobium sp. M1365 (assembly GCF_040317865.1). NCBI lineage: Bacteria > Pseudomonadati > Pseudomonadota > Alphaproteobacteria > Hyphomicrobiales > Phyllobacteriaceae > Mesorhizobium > Mesorhizobium sp. M1365. Next base: position 31,366 of record NZ_JAMYLG010000020.1, on the reverse strand, counting down.
TTCAACCGCGCTCCAGGCGCTCCAAAGCGCGCTCTGCCACGTCTCGCCGGAGATCGGGCAGGCGGTGTCGGCCATGTGGTAGCCGGCCTGGCCGACCGCCGAGGCCGGATAGGAGCCGTTCCGCGCGATCGGATGGATATTGGGGATGACCTCGGCCGACGCGCCCTCGATGCGCTGCCAGCGCGCGAAGATATGCTGGAGAAAATAGAGATATTCCGGCGTATGCACCGCCGCAATCGGGCCGAGCCCGTGATCCCGCGGCCGTTCGATCGTGCAGCCGGCAGCCTTTGCGCCGGCCAACAATCGCTCGACCCGTTCCGGCTTTTCCGGATTGGGCTGCGGCGCGCCGCTCGAGAGGAACGCCTTCGGGTCGTGGCGCTTCTGTTCTTCGGCATAGAAGGCTTTCATGTTGGCTCCTCCGGTGCATCGGCAAAAGCGAAAAAGGCGTCGCCGACGATCTTCTGCACCTGCTCGTAGCTGGACCAGGCAATGCCCAATCGTTCGTAAAAAGCCTTGGCGGTCTCGTTGTCGGTATCGACGGACAGCCTGAGATAGGCGCCGCCGTTCTTCCGGCATTGCGCCGCGACTCGGCGCAGCAGGCGTTCGCCGATCCTGCGGCCACGAAAACGGTCCTCGACATAGAGGTCCTGCACATAGACGCCGGGCCGTCCCATCCATGTCGAGAAGATCGGGAAATACAGGCAAAGCCCGGCAAATTCGCCACCGATTTCGGCGATCAAGGTCGAGAAGGCAGGCTTTTCGCCAAAGCCATAGGTGCGGAGATCCTGAGCTGTCGAGGTGATCTCCTGATGTGCGCCGACATGCGCGCCGAGCCGCAGGAGCGCGGCGTGGATGGTTTCGACGTCCTCGACGGTCCCGGGCCGGATGACAATGTCTCTTGACGGTGGGTTGGTCACGGTCGCATCTCAGAACGCCACGCGGTCGCCGCCTTTGAGCGCCAGCATCTGCCGCGCCTCGGCCGGCGTCGCGACGTCCAGCGACAATCCGTCGAGCACGCCGCGGATGCGGCGCACCTGGTCGGCATTGGACTTGGCGAGCTGGCGCCCGTCGTAGAGGCTGTCCTCCAGCCCGACGCGGACATTGCCGCCCATCGCCGCCGCAATCGAGATCATCGGCATCTGGTGGCGTCCGGCGGCCAGCACCGAAAACCGGTAGCTGTCGCCGAACAGTTTGTCGGCGATGCGCTTCATATGGATCAGGTTTTCTGGATCTGCGCCGATGCCGCCAAGAATGCCCAAAACAAACTGGATGAATAAAGGTCCGGACACCAGTCCACGATCGCGAAAATGCGCCAGCGAATAGAGATGGCCGACATCGTAGCACTCGAATTCGAAGCGCGTGCCGCAACCACGCCCGAGCTTCTCGAGCACCGTCTCCATGTCGGCAAAGGTGTTCTTGAAGATCGTGTCATGAGTAGCCTCGAGCAGCTTCGGCTCCCATTCGTGCTGCCATTCTCGCGGCCGCACGAGCATCGGGAATAGCGCAAAATTCATCGAACCCATATTGAGCGAACACATTTCCGGCTCGGCCCTGAGCGGCGCGGCCAGCCGCTGGTCGAGCGTCATCAGCGACGATCCGCCGGTGGTGATGTTGACCACCGCATCGGTCGCCTGCTTGATGCGCGGCAGGAACTGCATGAACACCTCGGGGTCGGCGGTCGGCCGCCCATCCCTAGGGTCGCGGGCATGAAGATGCAGGATCGAAGCGCCGGCCTCGGCGGCGGCGATCGCGTCTGCGGCGATCTGGTCTGGCGTCACGGGCAGATGCGGCGACATCGACGGGGTGTGCACCGACCCGGTGACGGCGCAGGTTATGATGACTTTGCCCGGTGCCATAGTTCGTTCCTCAGCCTTCGACCGGCAGGTCGAGCTCGCCGGCCAGCACCTCGAGCGAGCCGCCGATGATGGATATGATCTCGCCGATCTGCGCGGCGGTGACGATCATCGGCGGCGCGACCATGAAATTGTCGCCGTCGACGCCGCCCTTGACCTTGCGTCCGTAGATGATCAGGCCGCGCTCATAGGCGAGGTCGAGCAGGCGCTGGGTGGCCTTTTTCGCCGGCTCTATCGGCCTCAGCGTGTCTGGATCGGCGACCATTTCGGCACCGGTGAGCAGGCCCTTGCCGCGGATGTCGGCGATGAACGGAAACCGCTTCGCCAATCCCTTCAGCTCGTCCATCAATAGCTCGCCCATGACAGCCGCGTTGGCGATCAGGTCGAGACGGTCCATCTCGCCGAGCACGGCGAGCCCGGCGGCGCAGGCGAGCGGGTTGCCGGCGTAGGTATGGCCGTGCTGAAAGCCGCCCGATGCGAGCAAAGGCTGCACCAGCCGCATCGGTGCCGCCAGCGCACCGAGCGGCGCATAGCCCGAGCCCAGCCCCTTCGACAGCGCGACGATGTCGGGCTTGCAGTTCCAGTGGTCGCCGCCGAGGAATTTTCCGGTGCGGCCGGCACCGCTCATCACTTCGTCATGGATGAGCAGGATGCCGTAGCGATCGCAGATCTCGCGGATGCGCGGATAGTAGCTGTCGGGCGCCACCAGTGCTGCCGTGGCAGCGCCGCCGACTGGCTCCATGATGAAGGCGAGCACGCTCTGCGGTCCCTCGGCGAGGATCTTTTCCTCCAGCATGTCGGCGTAGCGGATGCCGCGCTGTTCCATCGAAAGATTGTCGCGGTCGCGCCAGGCGATGGGCGCCGGCACGGTCGGCATCATCTGCATCATCGGCACAAATGTTTCGGACAGCGCATCGTCGCCGGTAACGGCGAGCGCGCCGAGCGTGCCGCCATGATAGGAGGGAAAGCGCGAGATCACCTTCCAACGGCTGGGCTGGCCGGTGGCGACCGCCCATTGCCGCGCCAGCTTGATGCAGGATTCGGTCGCTTCCGAGCCGCCGGAGACAAAGAAGATGCGGTCCATGCCCTCGGGGAGTTTGGCCGCCAGCTGCCGCGCGAGCTCCTCTGCCGGTTCGTTCTCGAAATGCAGACGGTAAGCGAAGGTGGCGCGGTCCATCTGCCGTTTCATCGCGTCGAGCACGTTGCGATTGGAGTGGCCGATATTGGCAACCATCGGACCGCTCGATCCGTCGATGAAGCGGCGGCCATCCTGCGTCCACATGTAGATGCCTTCGGCGCGGTCGATCAGCGGCCGGCGCACGCTGGATAGATAAAACAGATGCGAGGCTTCGCGAGTTTCCGGGGCAGGAGACTTCAACATGTCATGGCTTTCCAAGATAGCGGTCGAGGACATTTCTGGTGACGCGCTCGACAATCGCATCCTGCCTTAGCAGGCCGGCAACCCATTCGCAGCTTCCGGCGTGAAACACCTCGCCTTTGCCGCGCGGGAAATTGACGATCATGCCGTTGCCGCGTTTGACCTTGTCGAGGTTGGCATCGCTTGCCTCGCCGAACAGCGTCTCGGCGGTGAAGCGTCCGTCCTCGTCGCCGAGAAACTGGTCCTCGAACGCAATGTCGGCGCTTTCCTCGACCTGGCTCGCCATGCCGACGGCCAGCACTTGCAGCCCGTCCGGTGCACCGCTGTCGGGCTTGGGGTAGGGCAGGCCGCCGCGGATCTCGAAATCGAGCCCGTCGACCTCGTAGCCATAGACATGGCTGTCGGCGCCGAGCAGATCGCCATAGTAGATGCCGGTGCCGGCAAACGCCCAATGCTCCGGCCGGTAGACCGGAAAGCCGCGTACGCCGCGCGGCGCGCAGCCGCCCCAGCCGGCATAGACGCCTCTTGTCGCGTTGAGACCGAAGGTCGCGGCACCCGGCCGGCCGATTTCCGGCGCTTCCCAGGAATTGGTGGCGCGCCTTATATCGCCGCCGCGATAGGCCGGGTCCTCGGCACGGGCGCGGTATTTGTAGCAGACCTGCCGGCGGCCTTCGTCCTCCAGCCTGGTCTGCCACATGAAATTGCCGGCAAAGCGCGCCGCATGACCGCCGCGCTCGACATAGGTGTCGACCGCATCGCGCATTTCCCAGGTCCAATATTCGTCGTGGCCGACCAGGACGACGCAGTCATAGCCGTCGAGAATGTCAGGCGAAAAATGCAGATCGTGCTGGCTGGCGAGATCGACGGCGTAGCCGGCACGCTCGGCGAAGCGGAAGAAATGGCTGTCGTAGCTTGCCCAGCCGGACGAGGCGTATTTCTTCGAATGGCCGGTAGCAAAGGCCCATTCCATATGCGGATAGCGCGGCACGGTTTTCGGCGGCACGGCGACTTCGAGCGGCACGCGCGGCGCGTCCCTGGGCAGCACGACGAAGCCGCGGCACCACGGCCGTTGGGTCGACACCATTCGTGCATATTGGTCCCGGTCTGGCCCGGTGATGCCTTCGTAATGGTTGGAACCGCCCCATGTATTGTAGGCGAGCCAGGTGCCGGTGGCCGCCACCTGCAGCACACGGCCAGGCTTTTTGCCGGGCTGCGGCGCGACGATAAAAAGATGGTGGCAGCGGATCGGCTTGCCGTCCCGGCCATCTGCCGTCAGCGTCACGCGATAGGCGCCGGACGGCCAGTCGTCGCCGATGCGAAACTCGAACGACGCTTGCCAGCCGCAGCCTTCGACCGAACATTGGTCCGGCGTATCTTGCCAGCGCGCCGCGATTCCGGTCCCTTCGAACATTGTCGTTTCCGCGCCGCCGTCGCGGACGATCGCGATGCCGAAACTGGCGGCCGTCGAACTGACATGCAGTGCCACCATGTCGCCAGGACGGTAGGAAAAACGGTCGCTGTAGCACCAGATTTCGCCGCGCCCGCCATCCATCCCCGGCCATTCCCAGTAATGGCTGCGCACCGCCTGGCCTCGCTGCTCCGGCGTCAGTCCGAAATCGGGAAACTCGGTCGGCAGGTGGTTCATGGACACCGCTAAGGTCGAAGGCCGCCATTTCGGCCATCCGCCGGCCAAGCGTCAATTGGAAACGATCGGGCCAGCCATTGCCGGGCGCTCCCTTGGCGTTGCCGGACAAACAGACTATCTCACAAAACGCGGCCTTGTCCGCCACGGGAGCCGACATGCTGAGAGTGCAAAAGGTTAGGGTCAACGATATCTACGTACCGACGGCGCGCAAAAAGACGCTGCATCCCGAGACCGTCCGCCATCTGGCCGAGGACATTCTGGAAAACGGCATGAAGATGCCGATCCAAGTGCGCCATGACGGCAAGCGCCATATCCTGGTCGAAGGGTTGCATCGGCTGGAAGCGGCCAAGTGGCTCGGCGAGACCGAGATCGACGCCTATCTGGTGCAAGCCAAGCGCCACTGAAGCCACTTATTTCCGTCGTGCGAATCTCCTGTCCCGCGGATTTTTTCGCGGGCCGTGTCGGCTTGCGTCGTGTCGGTTCGTCCTAGACACGGAAGCCAAAACCGACGTGTGAGGAAACACCATGACCACCAAGCTCGACATCGCCCCCAACTCCGACCGCGAGCTGGTTCTCGCGCGCATCATCGATGCGCCGCACGAGAACGTCTATCGCTGCTGGACCGAGCCAAAGCTGTTGACGCAATGGTTCTCGCCGAAGCCGTGGATGACCCCGCGCGCCGAAATGGATGTGCGGACCGGGGGCTCCACCCTTGTCGTCCTGGCCGATCCCGACGGCAAGGAGTTCCCGAATCCAGGCATCTTCCTCGAAGTCGTACCGGGCAAAAAGCTCGTCTTCACCGATGCCTATACGAAGGCGTGGGAGCCGTCCGAAAAGCCGTTCATGACGGTCGTGCTGACCTTTGAGGACGAGGGCGAGGGTAAGACCCGCTACATTGCCCGCGTCGCGCATTGGTCGGTCGCCGACCGTGAACAGCACGAGAAAATGGGTTTTCACGAGGGCTGGGGCCAGTGCGCCGAACAGCTTGAGGAGGTCGCAAAGCGACTTTGATGCAAACGGGAGAGGGAGACTGACGTGTCCAGATCGGTATTTTTCGCCATATTCGCCTCGGCCGCCGCGCTATTTGCCGCGCCGGGCACCATCAACGCAGACGAGGCCAAGCCCGCCATGACGACCGCAACCGCAACACTGCCGACACCGGAAAAATCCGGCCTGCTGCCGATCAACGGCCTGAACTATTATTACGCCGTCTATGGCAAGGGCGAGCCGCTGCTTCTGCTGCATGGCGGTCTCGGCACGATCGACATGTTCGCGCCGATCCTGCCGAAGCTTACCGAGAACCGCACCGTGATCGGGGTCGACCTGCAGGGCCATGGCCGCACCGCGCTCGGCGACCGGCCGCTCAGCCTGGAGGCGATGGGCGACGACATGGCGGCGATCGTCAAGGCACTCGGCTACGCCAAGATCGACGTCATGGGTTATTCGCTGGGTGGCGGCGTCGCCTTCCGCATGGCCGTGCAGCATCCCGAAACGGTGCGCCGCCTGGTGCTGGTCTCGACCGGCTACGCCGCGGACGGCTTCTATGCCGAAATGCGTGGTCAGCAGGCACAAGTCGGTGCGGCGATGGCCGACATGATGAAGGACACGCCGATGTACAAATCCTACGTCGCGGTCGCGCCGCATCCGGAGGATTTTCCGAAACTGCTCGACCAGCTCGGCGCCTATATGCGCAAGGACTACGATTATTCCGCCGACGTGCCGAAGCTGAAAATGCCGGTCATGCTGGTGTTCGGCGACAGCGATATGTACCGGCCCGAGCACGAGATCAAATTCTACCAGATGCTCGGCGGCGGATTGAAGGACGCCGGCTGGATGCGCGAGAACCTGTCGCAGAACCGCCTGGCGATCCTGCCGAACCGCACCCACTACGACGTGTTCTTCGCGCCGGAACTGACAGCTGCCACGCTGCCGTTCCTCAATGGCGAGACCAAGGTCAAGACCTGGGATGAGGTCGTCAACGAAACGAACTGACGCCCGGTTAATTGTCTGCCGGCCGTCTCCTGCGCGATGGCCGGCATTTCGTTGATGAGGCCTTGGCGCGGCGCATCTAGCCGATCGCCCATCGGCCGGATCACAGCTTTGGATGGCGCCATCAAAGCTTTTCAATTGACGCCGCCACGCCTATCGATAGGTATCGCCTATCCTCGCAGGGAAGGGACACGGGCGATGGCAAGATATCAGGGCGGGTGTTTGTGCGGTGCGGTGCGCTACCGTGCCGAGGCGGCACCGATCAATGAGCGCGTCTGCCATTGCCGGCTCTGCCAGAAGGCACTGGGTGCCGCCTTCAACGCGCGCGTGCTGTTCCGCATCGACGATGTGACGGTCGACGGACCGCTGGCGACGGTGAATTCCTCGCCCGATCTCAAGCGCGGCTTTTGTCCCCGCTGCGGCACGACGATGTTTTCCCGACGCGATTCCGCCGGTATCATCGGCATCACCACCGGCTCCCTCGATGATCCCTCGGTGTTCAGGCCTGAGATGCATATCTGGACCGCCTCGAAGCAGCCCTGGGTGCAGATTGATGACGGCCTGCCGCACTATGAAGGCGCGCCACCTCCGGCTTGAGGTCAAATCTGGACAAAATTTAATCCGAAGCGACACGAGATAGCCGGCAAAGCGTCATTGGCGGGCCATCATTGCTGCCTATCTATTGCGTGCGGGCGGCAGTCGAGGAGGCGACGGAATGAACGACAGCATCAACACCCTGGACGAGCTCTTGAGCGATCCGATGATCAAGCTGGTGATGGAGCGCGACCGCGTGCAGCCGGCAGAACTTCGTACGCTGCTCGAGGAAAAGGTCCGCCGGGCGGACGATGATGTGGCGGTCAACGATCGTTTTGTACCGCCGGCCCACCTGATGGCCACGACCTGCCACAAGCTGTGGCTGTGCGGCTAGGGTCTTGAAACGGTCAGCCGGAATTTGCCGGCAAATAGCTGTAATGGCTGCGGAAATAGGCAAGCTTGAAGCCGAGGCGTGCATAGTTGCGGTAGGCCGGCCCGTCGCGTTCGGACTGCGGCGCCTCGATGTCGGCCACGAACAGTTTTGCACCGCTCGCAAGTCCGTCGCGCACCATCGCTTCGCCGAGCATTGCATCGAGGTCGAAGCTCGGCGCCATGATGCCGGGAACCGGCGCGTCGATGCCGCTCCAGGCCATGCCGTCGGCACCGATGAACATCGAGCGCACCGCCGCCACCGCGCCGTCCCGCCGCAGCATGTAATGCTGCCAGCCGCGTCGGCCGGCCAGCGCCAGCAACCACGGTGAGGTCGGCAACCGATATTGGCTGTCGATGAACCCGGCCCATTCCCTTGCCGTTGCCGGCGTCACCCGCTCGACCGAGACGTTCTCAGTCGGGAAAAGCGGCTCCGCTGGCAATGGCGCGGCGTCGCGAAAGATGCGTTCCCAGCCGCCCTGACGCTGCAAGCCGCGCGCCTCGAGCCAGCAGCTGAGCGTCGCCGGCTCGGTATGTGGATTGGTGTAGAACCAGGGCCGCAGAATGCCGGCCTCGCGATAATGCGCCAGAAGCGCGTCGAGCCGGCTCTCGGTGGCTGCGCTATCGACACCGAGATTCTTGACGCAGTTGAAATGGATGAACGGGATCGTCGTGCAGGTGGTCCAGACGAGATCGCCATCTTCGGCGATGGCAAGGCCTTGCCTTGCGGCAAAGTCTGCCGGGGCGGCGCGATAGAGGTCGAGCCAGGCATCGACCTCGGCGCGTTCGATGACGCGGCTGAGATCGCCAGATATCTCGTCGATCCCGATGGCGGGCGAGCGTGGCTCCGGCGGGACTACGGGCTGCAATTCTGACAAGGCGGCGGGCTGCATGACTTCCTCCCAAGTACGGCCTTACACCGTAAGATTAGCGAAGACTAATCTCATGCCGCGAGTTGTCAAGCGGGATTGCGAGGCAGCCAGGTGGCCGAACGCTGGGGGATAGCGCACCTCCTTCCGGGCGAACGTCCCGATGCAAAGCCCTAACAATTCGATTCAAACTTTGTTGGTAGTTTCTTGTTAGGAATCCAGCTTGGTTTGTCCGGCGGCGTTGTCCTGCCTTCGGTCTGTTGTGTTTTGCGTACAGGTCCAGATGCGGTTATCAGGCGTCGTCATCTTCTCGATCGCAGCGCTGTGCCTTGCCGGCTGCACGTCAACCTCCGGCGTCGATGCGCTGCAAGTGCCGTCCAGCGAGACCACTAGCTCGGTTGTGCGGCCACCCGCGCCGGTGGCGTCCGTGGCGAAAACTGATGCTGCGCCCGCTTTTGCCGAACAGGAGCAGGACGAACAGCCGGTCGTGATGGACGTACCCGACCAAAGCGTCGAGCCGCCGGCCGAGGTGATCGCGCTGGTATCGCCGCCGAGGCGGCTGACACGCGCAGCACCGGCGATGCTTGCCGAGCCGGTCACGCGCTATGGTTTTCGCGATGCCAAGCCGATCAATTTCGGCAAGGCATCCTCGCCGAGGCGTCTCGCCGTCCACGGCGTCGACGTTTCGCGCTGGCAGGGCAATGTGAACTGGGGAAAGCTGCGTGCCCAGGGCGCCAACTTCGCCTATATCAAGGCCACCGACGGGGGCGACCATCTCGACCCGATGTTCACCAGAAACTGGCGCAGTGCCGACGCCGCCGGCCTCAAGCGCGGCGCCTATCACTTCTTCTATTGGTGCCGCACTGCCGGCGAGCAGGCCGATTGGTTCATCCGCAACGTGCCGCGGGTCGAGGGTGCGCTGCCGCCGGTGATCGACGTCGAGTGGAACGGCGAATCCAGCTGCAAGCGCCGCCCGTCGCGGCAAAAGGTGCTGGAGAAGATGCAGGTGTTCATGGACAAGCTCGAGCGCTACTACGGCCAGCGCCCAATCATCTACACCGCGCCTGACTTCTACCGTGACAATCTCAGGGGCGCCTTCCCAGATTATCCATTCTGGCTGCGCGCCGTGGCGGCGCACCCATCAAAGGTTTATCCCGGCCGCAAATGGCTGTTCTGGCAATATTCCGGCTCCGGCCTGTCGCACGGCGTAAGAGGCCGCATCGACCTCAACGTGTTCCATGGTGATGAGAGGGCGTGGCGCGACTGGGTTGGCGGCCGGCAGATGGTGGCCGAGGCCGAGTAGCGGCAGCTCTTGCCTTCTCTCCTCGTGGGAGAAGGTGGATCGGCGCGCAGCGCCGAGCCGGATGAGGGGTTGGACGGATCGCCGTCGGTGCCAAGCTGGAGCACCCCTCATCCGACCTCGCTTCGCGAGGCCACCTTCTCCCACAAGGGGAGAAGGGATAGCGCTCGGTTTTCCACACTTGGTCTCAAATTCCTTGGACGTCATGCCCAGATTGGATACCCTCGTCCCATGCCGCACCAGCCCGTCGCGCCGACCAAGCGTCGTTTCGCCCGCTCTATGCGACGCGAGCCGACCGAGGTGGAAGACCGCCTGTGGCATGAGCTGCGCGGACGCAAGCTCGACAGCATCAAATTCCGGCGTCAGGTCCCGGTCGGCCGGTTCATCGCCGATTTCGTTTGCGCCGAGGGCAGGCTGATTGTCGAGATCGACGGCAGCCAGCACGCGGATTCGGGCTATGATCGGGAGCGGGATGCCGAATTGAAGGCGAGGGGCTTTCGCGTGCTGCGCTTCTGGAACGATGACGTGCTGCGGGATATGAACGCCGTCTGCGATACCATCATCGCCTACGTACGGGACGAGAGTTTGCAGCCTTGGCGGTAGCGCGCTCTTCCCTTCTCCCCCTGTGGGAGAAGGTGGCTCGGCGCGGAGCGCCGAGACGGTTGAGGGGTGTTGGACGGAGCGCCGCCGGTGCCAAGCTGGAGCACCCCTCATCCGACCTCGCTTCGCGAGGCCACCTTCTCCCACAAGGGTAGAAGGGAGAGGCGAACACGTCCCTCGCGGCTAGTCGCCGGCACGGATGATTTTGCCGCTGGTGGGGCTTAATTTTAAGCCACTTCAATTCGCGGGTGCTCACGCCAGTGAGGTTTTTCCTTCATTACTTTATGCGCAAAGGAAAAATCCTTCCTCCGTGCTGCGATAAATCTGTTAGCCCATTGTATTTGAAGAGCATTCAGAAAAATAAGGATGTCCTTGGATATCGGCGCGTATTGAGAATCGACAAGCATTGCGATTTTCATTTTTGCCTGTTCTAACCTTTCCTTCGCATCTAAAATCACTGACACACCGCTTTGAAGCGGAAGAGCGCCATCCACGAAAACCTTCAGTTGGATTTCACTTATTTTTTGCTCTGCCTTGGCACGTTCTTTATGAAAGCCGTCGATGATCGTAGGACACAAAAAACCTAGGACGAGATCCGAAGATATCGGTAAATAAATTTCGATCCCTGGTACACCCAGTCCAATATTTCCGTACGGTCCAAAGTCGTTGTAATTGTGCATTACGAGTGGATTGTCTGAGATGTATAATTCTCCGGCGCAACACTTTTTTAGCAAGATCAATTTCTTGGTTGTCAAGTATCCTGCAATCTCATCCAATTTATCGAGGTTCATTTTAAGGAGACAAAATTTTTCATATTCTTCGTCCGAAAAATGCTCGGGAATGTCGTTCGTTTTCAGATCGGGGAACCGAAGTTTGACATCTTGAAATATGCCAGAGTAGCTTTGACGCGACGACTTCGAGCGAAGGTGCTGCACAACCACAAAACAACACAGCGTTGCCAAATCCATGGGGCTTAAGGCAGATACGGTCTCGTTAGCTATTATGCTTTCAAGAACAGGTTTTGCTAGGTTCTCTACGTGGGTGAACTTGCTTTCGAAATCCAGGTAAAAATTACCTTTTAGGCGGACTACATTATAATCCGCTTCGCCCATAATATTGCGTGGGTTAGTTCGAAATTCTTTGCAGGTCGATTTGTCAAAGACATGACATTGTCCTTCTGCGCAAAAATTGCGCAGAAGGAATTGTGGAACATAGTGCTGGTTCTCACGCGGCACCAGTCCTCAGCTACACCCGCTCGTAGCCCCACATGTATCGCACTTCTCGCAAGTCCCGTTCCGCACCATCGTGAAGTTATGGCATTCCGAGCATTCGTTGCCGGTGTAGCCCTGCATCAGTGATTGCTGGCGCCGGTTGGCGGCGAGCGCTTTGGCTTCGGCTGCTTCTTTCGCGGCCTCGTCGGTGAACAGCTCCGTCGGGTCGGAGGCTTCCGCGTAGACGATGTCCTCGACCAGTTCCCTGGCGCGCTCCTCGTAGTCGCGCTTGTAGGCGATGGCTTCGTCGCTGGCCGGCTTCAGCGTCAGCACGTTGGAGCCGGAGAAGGCGGTCGGGGCGGTCCGGGCTGGAGTTCCGGAGCCGGAACCCGCAAAGCCTTTCGGCTCGGCGCCCATGCCCGACACCAGCTTGACCGGCGAGGCGCCGCGGGTCAGGCCCTTGGAGAAGGGCGTTGCCTTGCCTTCGTTGATGCCGCGCCCGAGCGCAGTCTTGTCGAAGTCCGACTGGTCGACATGGGCCAGGTCGTGGCGGCCGAGATAGGAGACGGCGAGTTCGCGGAAGACATAGTCGAGGATCGACGTGGCGTTCTTGATGGCGTCGTTGCCTTGCACCATGCCAGCCGGCTCGAATTTGGTGAAGGTGAAGGCCTCGACGAATTCCTCGAGCGGCACGCCATATTGCAGGCCGAGCGAGATGGCGATGGCGAAGTTGTTCATCATCGCCCGGAAGGCCGCACCTTCCTTGTGCATGTCGATGAAGATCTCGCCGATACGACCGTCATCAAACTCGCCAGTGCGCAGATAGACCTTGTGGCCGCCGACGACCGCCTTCTGGGTATAGCCCTTGCGGCGGTTCGGCAGTTTCTCGCGGTCGCGGTAGAGACGCTCGACGACGCGCTCGACGATCTTCTCGGTCACCTGCACGGCGCGCTGCGCGGCCGGCGCCGCGATCAGCTGCTCGATGGCTTCGTCCTCGTCGTCTTCGACGTCGGCAAGCAACGAGGCGTTGAGCGGCTGCGACAGCTTTGAGCCGTCGCGATAGAGCGCGTTGGCCTTGAGCGCCAGCTTCCACGACAGCATGTAGGCGCCCTTGGCATCTTCCACCGTTGCGTCGTTCGGCATGTTGATGGTCTTGGAAATGGCGCCGGAAATGAAGGGCTGTGCCGCCGCCATCATCATGATGTGGCTGTTGATCGACAGCGAGCGCTTGCCGATCTTGCCGCACGGGCTGGCGCAGTCGAACACCGGCAGGTGTTCGGCCTTCAGGAACGGCGCGCCTTCCAGCGTCATCGCCCCGCAGACATGGATGTTGGCGGCCTCGATGTCCTTCTTCGAGAAGCCCAGCGCCGGCAGCATCTCGAACGAGAAATCGTTTAGCTGCTCGTCGGTGAAGCCGAACGTCTCCTTCACCCAGTCGGCGCCCAGCGTCCACTGGTTGAAGACGAACTTGATGTCGAAGGCCGACTTCAATGCCGCATTGAGCGCTGCGATCTTGTCGTCGGTAAAGCCTTTTGCCTTGAGCGAGCCGGGATTGATGCCCGGCGCCTGGTTGAGATTGCCGTGGCCGACGGCATAGGCCTCGATCTCGGCGATCTGGCTCTCGGAATAGCCGAGCGTGCGCAGCGCTTCGGGCACCGCGCGGTTGATGATCTTGAAATAACCGCCGCCGGCCAGCTTCTTGAATTTTACCAGCGCGAAGTCGGGCTCGATGCCGGTGGTATCGCAATCCATCACCAGGCCGATCGTGCCGGTCGGGGCGATCACCGTTGCCTGCGCGTTGCGGTAGCCATGCTCCTCGCCGAGCTCGATGGCGCGGTCCCAGGCGGCCTTGGCATGTTCGGCAAGCTCCTGCTGCCTGAGATCCGAGGCGACCAGCGGCACCGGATTGACGGCGAGCTTCTCGTAGCCGTCCCTTTCGCCATACGCCGCGCGGCGGTGATTGCGCATGACGCGCAGCATGTTCTGCGCGTTGCGGTCGTAGTCGGGGAAGGCGCCGAGCTCGGCGGCCATTTCGGCCGAAGTGGCATAGGCGGTGCCGGTCATGATCGCGGTGAGGGCGGCGCAGATGGCGCGGCCCTCGTCGGAATCATAGGGAATGCCCGAGGTCATCAGCAGGCCGCCGATATTGGCGTAGCCGAGGCCGAGCGTGCGGTACTCGTAGGAAAGCTTGGCGATCTCCTTCGACGGGAACTGCGCCATCATGACGGAGATTTCCAGCACCATGGTCCACAGCCGCACCGTGTGCTCGTAGGCAGCGATGTCGATGGTGCCGTCGGCGTTGCGATAGGGCAGAAGGTTGATCGAGGCCAGATTGCAGGCGGTGTCGTCGAGGAACATGTATTCCGAGCACGGGTTGGACGCCCGGATCGCACCGGCCGAGGCGCAGGTGTGCCAGTCGTTCATCGTCGTGTTGAAATGCAGGCCCGGATCGGCCGACGCCCAGGCGGCATAGCCGATCTTTTCCCAGAGATCGCGCGCCTTCAGCGTCTTCAGCACCTTGCCGTCCTTGCGGGCGGTGAGATGCCAGTCGCCGTCCTGCTCGACGGCGCGCAGGAAATCGTCCTTCAGCGACACCGAATTGTTGGAATTCTGGCCGGAAACCGTGAGATAGGCGTCCGAATCCCAGTCGGTGTCGTAGGTCTTGAACGACATCGAGGTGTAGCCCTGCCTGGCGAACTGGATGACGCGGTAGATGTAGTTCTCCGGCACCGCGTCCTTCTTGGCCGCCTTGATCTCGCGCTTCAGCGCGGTGTTGACCGCCGGATCGAAGCAATCGTCGCCATTGCCTTCGCAGTTGATGCAGGCCTTCATGATCGCTTCGAGATGCTTCTTGACGATCTTCGAGCCGGTGACCAGCGAGGCGACCTTCTGCTCCTCATTGACCTTCCAGTCGATGAATTCCTCGATATCGGGATGATCGGCGTCGACGATGACCATTTTCGCGGCGCGACGCGTCGTGCCGCCCGACTTGATGGCGCCCGCCGCGCGGTCGCCGATCTTGAGGAAGCTCATCAGCCCCGACGAGCGGCCGCCGCCCGACAGCTTTTCGCCTTCGCCGCGCAGGAACGAGAAGTTGGAGCCGGTGCCGGAGCCGTATTTGAACAGGCGCGCCTCACGCACCCACAAATCCATGATGCCGCCCTCGTTGACGAGGTCGTCCTGCACGCCCTGGATGAAGCAGGCATGCGGCTGCGGATGCTCGTAGGAAGACTTCGACTTGGTCAGCTTGCCGGTGAACGGGTCGACATAGAAGTGGCCCTGGCTCGGACCGTCGATGCCATAGGCCCAGTGCAGGCCGGTGTTGAACCATTGTGGCGAGTTCGGCGCGACGCGCTGGGTGGCCAGCATATAGGCGAGCTCGTCGCGGAAGGCGCGCGCGTCTTCCTCCGACTTGAAGTAGCCGCCCTTCCAGCCCCAATAGGTCCAGGTACCGGCAAGCCGGTCGAAGACCTGGCGGGCGTCGGTCTCTGAACCGTAGCGCTCGGCTTCCGGCAGCTTGGCCAGTTCAGCCTCGTCGGCGACCGAGCGCCACAGGAAGGAGGGGACTTGCGTCTCTTCGACCTTCTTCAGCCGTGCCGGGACGCCCGCCTTGCGGAAATATTTCTGCGCCAGGATATCGGCGGCAACCTGGGAGAACTGCGCCGGCACGTCGATGTTGTCCAAGCGGAACACCACCGACCCATCCGGATTCTTGATCTCCGAAAGCGCCTTGCGGAATTCGATCTCCGCATAGGCAGATTGTCCTGGCTTGGTGAAACGACGCTCGATGCGCATTGGTCCGGTCCCTTTTGTCTACATATAGCGCTTTTCCCAGAGGATTTCTGCCCTCTTGACGAAACGCGCATGTCCGCCGTCTGCCGGCGTTCGAAACCCGCCGGCCCTCATCGTCACAGTCTCCGCCGCCCTGCCGGTCGAACCTCTTGCGAGGCCGCTGTCCGACGCGCTCACGGACCCTGTGGGTCCCTCAAAACTGAAAACTTTTTGTAACGCCCTCGGTCGAGGGAACTTCACATTATCTAGCGTCGAACCTACCTGCAAACACTAAATATAGTATTAACAGACAATTTATTCAAGTCCGACAATCCTCCCCTTTCGCCCCCCAAGGCTTCAAAATCCCACGCATTCGCCGGCCTCGTAAACAGGCGGGAATGCGGATCAAAACGCACATATTCCGGGAAAAAGACCGGCCTCGAAACTTTTCCGGTCGCACTCTCAACAAAAGCGCATGGCCTATAAAAGGCG
Organism: Mesorhizobium sp. M1365; assembly: GCF_040317865.1. Classification (NCBI taxonomy): domain Bacteria; kingdom Pseudomonadati; phylum Pseudomonadota; class Alphaproteobacteria; order Hyphomicrobiales; family Phyllobacteriaceae; genus Mesorhizobium; species Mesorhizobium sp. M1365. The sequence continues at coordinate 15,295 of NZ_JAMYLG010000020.1, read as the reverse complement.
ACTCGTTTTGCGGCGTCAAGGATTCGTTTGCGTAGCTTTTATGACCCCAACATCTTGTGTGTCACATATGTGGATAACGGGGATAGAAGCGGAGCGCGGCGAGGAAGGGTCGGCTCTGGGTGGAGGCGCTTCGGCAACGACGTTCACAGCACCTGAGCGAATAGGCTATGCGCGACTGAGACTCAGGAGAACCGATGCGGATCCGCGCAGAAATGGGCGATGATCTGGCTGAGGTCGGGTTCGTTGACCATGCGCACAGCCTCGGCGGCGCTGACCCATTTGCGGGTGCGTGCCCGCTTTTCCTTCCATCGGTCGGCGACCTTGTCGACCTGCAGCGGGAAGACCAGCACCTCGCACGGCACTTCCTCGCCGGAATCCAGCAGCTTGGCGTAGAAATAACGGCCGGCCTCGTGATGCGAGATCGTGCCGCGCAGCCCGGCCTCCTCGCCCGCTTCGCGTGCCGCCGCTTCACAAAGCGGCTCCTTTGCTTCCGGCCAGCCCTTGGGAAGCACCCAGCGGCCGGTATCGCGGCTGGTGATCAGCATGATTTCGACGCCGTCCCCGCTATCGCGCCAGGGCAGGGCTGCAACCTGCAGGCGGTACGGCACCGCGCCTAAGAGTCGCCGGACCCTTTCGGCCTTATGGTTGTGCGTCGTTGGCCTCGTCAACATCGGAGAAGCTTGCCCCAGCTTCCAGAATCATTTGCCGTCTCACGAATCTTACGGCTAATTATAAGCAATGAAAGTAAAAAATGTTTCACGGATCGGCCAGATTCCGTCAATCTGCGCCGATCTCAGCCTAATGGCGCGACTGCAGCAGCGTCGCGCCACGCCTTTATCGGTGTGCGGAGGTCCTCTGGGCGGACTCGGTGCATCAAGCGGCGCTGCCGCGAATCAGCCGGCGTGGTCGTCGGCGATCGGCTTCTGGTAGGTGAAGCCCATGTCCCAGGGGAAATAGATCCAGGTGTCCTGGCTGACCTCGGTGACGAAAGTGTCGACCATCGGCCTGCCTTTCGGCTTGGCATAGACGGTGGCGAAATGCGCCCTGGGCATCATCGCGCGCACGATGCCCGCCGTCTTGCCGGTGTCGGTGAGGTCGTCGATGATCAGCACGCCGGCCCCGTCATCGGCGAGCAGCGCCGGCGTGACCTCCTTCAGCACCTGCAATTGGCCCTGGCTGGTATAATCGTGGTAGGAGGCGACGCAGACCGTCTCGATGATGCGGATGCCAAGTTCGCGCGAAATGATAGCCGCCGGAACCAGGCCGCCGCGCGTGATGCAGACGATCGCCTTCCATTGCCCCTTGTTGGCGCCGGCAAGCCGCCAGGCGAGAGCGCGCGCGTCGCGGTGGAACTGGTCCCAGGAGACCGGGAAGGCTTTTTCGGGCAGGGACATCTCTCGCGCACTCCGCAAAGCGCGCATCGCGCGCAGACACTATGGAATGCGCGCGGAATTAACTGGAAAGGCTTGGCTTTGGCAAGGGCGCGGCAGAGCGATTGTCCTGCCAGCTATCCCTGTGAACCTACCGCGACAGGAAAGCCGCCACCGGGGCGGTGCGCAGCACCGTTCGCGTCACCCCGCCGAACAGCAGCTGGCGCAGCCAGGAATGGCTGTAGGCGCCGAGCACGAGCAGGTCCGCACCCGACTCGGCGACCCTGGTCTGGATGATGTCGTCGACCGAGGCGCCGCCGGACCTCAGCACCGAGACGCTGACGGTCGCGCCATGCCTGGACAGCGAGGCGGCGATCTCGGCGCCGGCTGTTTCCGGCGCCTCGTCGAGCGTATCGGGCGGGTCGATGACGACGATGTCCGTCTTTTCGGCCTCGATAATGAAGGGCAGGGCATCGAAGGCGGCGCGCGCGGCTTCCTTGCTGCCGTTCCAGGCGAGCAGCACATGCTTGAAGCTGGTCACCAGCGAACCCGAATGCGGCACCACCAGCACCGGCCGGCCGGCATCGTAGACCAGCGTGTCGACGTCGGCGCTCGGGTCGCTGCCCGATTCGCGCTGCGCGGCGATGATCAGGTCCGCGGTGCGAACGGTCGAGATGCCGGTCAGCGCACTGTCGCCGGAAAAACTCTCGAGACTGCGCCACTCGAACGACAGGCCGGAATTCTCGATGCGCTTGTGAAAGGCGGCCTGCAACTTCTCGGCGCGCTCCCGGTTCATATCGGCGGAAACCTGCAGGAACTCGGTGTCCGGAAAGCCGGTGGCAGAGGTGTAGGGCACGGGCAGCGCCTCGGCATGGATGCCGATCAGATGGCTCTGGAATCGGCTGGCCAGCGGGATCGCGCAGTCGAGGACGCGCTCGGCATCCGGTTCATTCTGCAATATGGCGACGATGGTCTTGAAGCGCATGGCAGTCCCTCACTTCATACGGCGATCCCACTCGTGACAAACGTCACTGCGCGATGCTGGTTCCGTCAGGCCGGCCATCAGCCCACTCGGCTTTCCTTGATCAAGCCCGCCACCATAGCCTCTACGTCGGCGCGTGCGGAGTCCAGCGCCTGCTGGCTGCGGGCGCGCACCACCAGTTCCGTCCAGAACTTGCCGTCGCCATATTTCGGGTAGGAGCCGATGATCGTGTCCGGGTGCGCCTTCTGGATGTCGCCCAGCGGCCCGCCGATCAGGCCTTCGCCGAACGGGCATTCCACGGTTGCCGACAGCATTTTGGTGCCGGCCCGCAATGTCGGCACGACATTGTCGAGCATCGCCTGGAAAATCGCCGGCACGCCGGCCATGACATGGACGTTGCCGATGCGAAAGCCCGGCGCAACCGACACTGGATTATCGATGTGGTCTGCCCCGCGCGGCATCCGCGCCATGCGCTTGCGCGCTTCGGTGTATTCGATGCCGCGGGCGGCGTAGCTTGCCTCCAGCAGGGCGTAGGCCTTGGCGTTGTATTCGCATGGCACGCCAAAGGCCTTGGCAACCGAATCGGCGGTGATGTCGTCATGCGTCGGGCCGATGCCGCCGGTGGTGAAGACATAGGTATAGCGGGTGCGCAGCGCATTCACCGCAGCGACGATCTCGTCTTCCTCGTCCGCAACGATGCGCACTTCCTTCAGGTCGATGCCGATCGCCGTCATGATCTCGGCGAGGTGGCCGATGTTCTTGTCCTTGGTGCGGCCGGACAGAATCTCGTCGCCGATGACGAGCATGGCGGCGGTGACGATTTCGGTCATGGCAGGCTCCGGCAAACGGGGTCGCCTGAGATAGCGCGGCAAACGGCCGGCGGCAATGCCGCCAAACGACGGATCCACCTGTGCCACCTCCCTTGCAGTGGAGCCGTCGGCGGGTGATGCTGCGCCGGTTTGGGCGCTGAGGGAAAGATGCCAGTATCAATTCTGCTATGGCTACCCGGCGCGCTGTTTCTGCTGGCGCTCGTCGTGGCAGCCTATCCGCTGCTGGCGACGCTGCGGATCGCGGCGAAGGCCGAAAGGCTGGTGCCGGCCAGTGGCAAATTCATCGAGATCGACGGCAACCGCATCCATTATGTCGAGACGGGCGAGGGGCGGCCGATCGTCTTCCTGCACGGCCTCGGCGCGCAGCTTCATCAATTCGGCCACACGCTGTTCGGACGGTTCGGCCCGAACTATCGGCTGATCGCGCTCGACCGACCGGGCTCCGGCTATTCGGTGCGGGCCAGGGGCGCCAGCGGACGGCTGTCCGAGCAGGCCGACTTCGTGCGGCATTTTATCGACGCGCTTGGGCTGGAAAAGCCGCTGGTCGTCGGTCATTCGCTGGGTGGCGCCATCGCGCTGACGCTGGCTATCGAGCATCCAGAGGCGATTTCCGGCATCGCCTTGCTGGCACCGCTGACCCATCTGGAGCCGGACGCGCGCGAGAAGTTCGGCCCGCTGTACGTCAAGTCGCCGCTGCGGCGCCGGATCATGGCTTATACGGTGGCGATCCCGGCGGCTCTCAAATATGCCGAAGCGACGCTTGCCTTCATTTTCGCGCCGCAGACGGCGCCGGCCGACTATATGGTCGAGGGCGGCGGCTGGTGCGGGCTCAGGCCAAGCCATTTCTATGCAACGTCGACCGATGTCGTGGCCATCGAGCATGACCTTGGCCGCATCGAGCAACGCTATGGTGAAATCACCATGCCGGCCGGCATTCTGTTTGGTGCTTCCGACCGCGTGCTGGGCATCGATATCCACGGCTGGCCGGTGATGGAAAAGATCAGCGGGCTCGATTTCGAACCTGTCGAGGGGCTTGGCCACATGCCGCAATTCGTCGAGCCGGAACGGGTCGTCGCTTTCATCGAACGCATTGCCGACCGCGCATTTGCGCCGAAGTCCGACACCAGCAGCTGACACCCTCCCGGAACGCCGGTCTCGGCCGGCAGGGTGCCCGCCCCGGGCATCCCGGCCGCCGGGAATACCTCCGAACTTAATCACGTCGGCTATTCCTTCACGGCTCCGGTCATCGAGGAAACATAGTGCTCGACAAAGAACGAATAGAGCACCACCACCGGCAGCGAGCCGATCAGCGCTCCCGCCATCAGCGCCCCCCATTCATAGACGTCCGAGCGCACCAGCTCGGTGAGCACGCCGACCGGCACAGTCTTGTTTTCGGACGACTGGATGAAGGTCAAGGCGTAGATGAACTCGTTCCATGACAGCGTGAATGCGAAGATGCCGGCGGAAATCAGGCCCGGCACCGATAGCGGCAGCACGATCTTGGTGAGGATCTGCCAACGGCTCGCCCCGTCGATCAGCGCGCATTCTTCCAGCTCGAACGGGATCGAGCGGAAATAACCCATCAGCAGCCATGTGCAGAACGGGATCAGGAAGGTCGGATAGGTGAGGATGAGCGCGAACGGCGTGTCGTAAAGACCAAGGTTGAACACCATCACAGACAGCGGAATGAACAGGATCGAGGGCGGTACGAGATAGGCGAGGAACACCGCGAGGCCGACCTGCCGCGCCCCGGAGAACCGCAAGCGCTCGATCGCATAGGCAGCGAACACCGCAGCCAGCAGCGACAGGAACGTGGCGGCGGTCGAGATGATGATCGTGTTGAGCAGCCAGCCCGGATAAGACGTCTCGAAGAGCAGGTAGCGGATATGCTCGAGCGTCGGATGCACCACCCAGAACGGATTGAAATTGGCGTAGTCGGTCATCTCGAGGTTGGGCTTAACCGCCGTGATCGTCATCCAGTAGAACGGAAACAACAGCACGATGACGAAGATCAGCAACGGCAGGTAGACCGTCACCACGCGGCGCGGCAAACTCTGCAGGTAGCCCATGCCGCCTTCGTCGAGTTCCGGGCGTTTGCTCGTTTCGATCGCGGTCATGTCAATCTCCGCCGCCCTGCTGCCATTTGCGGCGCTGCAGGCCAAAATAGCTGAACAGGATCGCCGCCAGCAGGAACGGGATCATGGCGACTGCGATCGCGGCGCCTTCGCCAAGCTGGCCTCCGGAAATGCCGCGCTGGAACGACAGCGTCGCCATCAGATGCGTGGCGTTCACCGGCCCGCCGCGCGTCAGCACATAGATCAGCTGGAAATCGGTGAAGGTGAACAGCACCGAAAAAGTCATGGTGATGGCGATGATCGGCGTCAGCAGCGGCAGCGTCACATAGCGGAACAATTGCCAGCGGCTGGCGCCGTCGAGCGTGGCGGCCTCGTAGAGCGACTGCGGAATCGTCTGCAGGCCGGCAAGCAGCGTGATCGCCACGAAAGGAATGCCGCGCCAGACATTGGCGGCGATGACCGAAGCCCGCGCATTCTCGGGATCGCCGAGGAAGTTGATGCGATGGTCGATCAGGCCCATTTCCATAAGCGCCCAGGACAGGATCGAGAATTGCGAATCGTAGATCCACCAGAAGGCGATCGCCGACAGCACCGTCGGCACCACCCAGGGCAGCAGGACGATCGCGCGGAAGAACGACTTGAACGGCAGGTTCTGGTTGAGGATAAGCGCCAGCCACAGGCCGAGCACAAACTTCAGGACCGAGGCGCTGATCGTGTAGAGCAAGGTGTTGAAGACGGAGAGCCAGAAGACGGCGTCATCCCACAGATATTCGTAGTTCTCGATACCGATGAAGATGCCGGGGCGGCCGATGCGGGCATCGGTGAAGCCGAGCCAGACGCCGAGTCCGAGCGGATAGGTCAGGAAGACCAGCAGCAGCGCCGCCGCCGGCAGCATGAAGCCGAAGCCAAGCGCGTTATGACTTTCGGACACGAACGTCAGAATGCGCGACAGCGCCGACCGGCGTGGCTGAGCGGCAGCGGAGGTCACGGCCATGGGTCGGCTCCTCTAAGGTCTCATTGAACGGCCGGGCGGCCATGCGCGATTCGAAGCCGGGCAGCATGGCTGCCCGGCTGAACCCGGCTCAAACGCGATAGTAGCGGTTTGCGCGCTTCTCGGCTTCTTCCATCGCTTCTTGCGGCGTCGCCTGGCCTGTCACCGCCTTGGCGAACATGTCGACCAGCACATAATCGGCCATGGTCGCTGCCGAGGCATAGCCAAGCGGGCCGGCATAGCCGTTGGGCCGCAGCGTCGCCGAGGCCTTGGCGTAGGCGGCATTGTTCGGATCGGCCGTCCACACCGGGTTGTTGTCGAAGGCTTTGAGCGTCTGGCAGCAATAGCCTGCTGACGACGTGATCCACTGCGACATTTGCGGATCCTCGAACATGAACTGCAGGTAGGCCTTGGCGGCGTTGGGGTAGGGCGTGTAGTCGAAGATCACGGCCGTGGTCACCTGGAACAGCTCGACGGATTTTCCGACCGGGCCGATCGGCAGGTTGGTGGTGCGGATGTCCTTGGCCATCTCGGCCAGTTTCGGATCCTTGTCCTTGTTGATCTTGGCGGTGTTGTAGGCCGAAATGCCGTTGGCGATGACGCTCAATTGCCCGGCCAGGAAGGCGCGGTTGTTGTTGACGTCGAGCCAGCTTTCGGTACCGGGAATGAAGGTCTTGTAGAGTTGCTGCGCGTATTCGATCGCCTTCAGCGTCTCGGGGCTGTTGATCGTCACCTTGCTGCTCTCGTCGACCATCTGGCCGCCATGGCTCCACAGCAGCCAGTGGGCGTAGTTGTTGCCATCGCCGACGCCGTGGCCATGCGTGAAGCCGGCCGGGTGCCCCTTCGTCTGCAATGCCTTGCAAAGCTCGAGCAGGCCTGCCGTGTCCTTCGGAAATTCGGAGAAGCCAGCCTCTTTCACCCAGCTTTCACGATAGACGATGGCATTGCCGATGGTCGCCAGCGGCAGGCCGAGGAACTTGCCTTGCCGTGTCGCATATTGGTGCGGTCCGTCGTGCCAGCCGCCATATTTCGAGCCGAGATATTCGCCCAGCTCCGTCACGTCGTGCAGCTTGTCGGGATATTGGTGCGGGTCGTCGAACCAGACGAACATCAGGTCCGGGCCGGAGCCGACATTGGCGGCGACCGCCGCCTTGGGGCGGATGTCCTCCCAGCTTTCCTTGTCGACGCGGACCTCGACGCCGGTCGCTTCGGTGAAGCGTTTGGTGTTGGCCAGCCATTGATCCTCGTCGCCCTGCACGAAAGGCGACCAGCGCAGCAGCCTGAGCTTGGCGCCGTCCTCGGGCTTGTATTTCAACCCCTCCTGGGCAAAGGCGGGAGAGCCGATGAGCCGGCTTCCCAAGGCTCCCGCCGCAACGCCGGCGGTGGTGCGGATCACGTCGCGTCTGGTGAATTTCATGCTCGCTTCCTCCTGCTTATTGTCCTTGCCGTCCTACTGCCCGATGGGCGTTTCGAACCGCTGTCCGGTTTCGCCGTGAAAGAGGTGAATGAGGCCAGGCTCGGCCGTAAGCCGGATGGTTTCGCCCGGCGTGAAGGAATGGCGTTCGCGGAAATTTGCGACGATCTCCTCGCCACCGGCGGTGCGGCCGATGAGCTGCACTTCGGACCCTGTCGGCTCGACCACCACGACGGTGACCGGAATGCCCTGATTGTCGGACAGCCGTAAATGCTCGGGCCGTATCCCCAGCACGACCGGCTCACCGTTGCCGATGGAAAGTGCGGAGGCCAACGGGACCGAAATCCCGCCGGCGCCGCGAAATGACGGCGAGCCGTCGCTTACGATCTCGCCCCTGAGCATGTTCATGGCGGGCGAGCCGATGAAGCTGGCGACAAACAGATTGTTCGGCCGGTCGTACAGCTCGAGCGGCGGCCCGATCTGCTCGACGATGCCGTCATGCATGACGACGATCTTGTCGGCCATGGTCATCGCCTCGATCTGGTCGTGGGTGACGTAGACCGTCGTCGTCTTCAGGCGCTGGTGCAGTTCCTTGATCTCGGCGCGCATCTGCACCCGGAGCTTGGCATCGAGATTGGATAGCGGCTCGTCGAACAGGAAAACCTGCGGGTCGCGCACGATCGCCCGGCCCATGGCAACGCGCTGGCGCTGCCCGCCGGAAAGCTGGCGCGGATAGCGGTCGAGCAGCGGCACCAGTCCCAGGATTTCGGCCGCGCGCCGCACGCCGGCATCGCTCTCTGTCTTGGGAACGCCCTTGAGCATCAGCGAGAACGCCATGTTCTCGGCGACCGTCATATGCGGGTAGAGCGCATAGTTCTGGAAGACCATGGCGACGTCGCGCTCCTTTGGCGCAACGTTGTTGACGACACGTTTGCCGATCGCGATCTGGCCGCGCGAGATCTTTTCCAGGCCGGCGATCATCCTGAGCAGGGTCGACTTTCCGCAACCCGAAGGACCGACCAGCGTGACGAACTCGCCGTCGTCTATGTCGACGCTAACCCCGTGCAGGACCTCGACGGTCCCAAATGATTTGTAGACATCGCCGATCGCGACAGACGCCATCGATCTCCTCCCGATTGATTCCCGCAACGACTTCGAAGGAAACCGCTTTCCTGCCTGGCCCGCGACAGCGCCCAGGCTCCTCCCCGGTCACGCGCGATGTGAAACGGTAGCGCTACCAAACCGACCTGTAAAGCACGCCGGCACACCTGGATATCGACACACGGCTAATCCGAAACCTCGGTCTGCGGCCGGTCGCGGCCGTCGGCTAGCTCGTCGTGCCATTTGCCGTCGGCGTCCTCGTACTGGATGCCGTCGGTGTTGCCGGCGACCTGCTGTTCGGCCGAAGCGATCTCGGCGGCGCGCAACGCGTCCTGATGGGTGGGGAACGTTTCGGAGAATGTCGAGCCGACCTTGTAGGCCCAGCCTCCGTCATGCTCGACGATCTTGTAGGTCAGTTTCGCCATGAAACCCTCCGGTTGAAAGCCCGTTGCCTCAATGCAGCCTATCGTCGGCCAGTCTGTCGTCTGGCAGCCTGTCGTCTGGGACCAGCACGTCCGATTCCCTGGCGGCTTCGATCAGTGCCCGGCGCGCATCCGCCGTCGAACGATAACCTTCCAGCACTTTTAGGCAAGTGTCGAGGGCATCACGATGACGCGGCCCGCGGTTGAGTGGCCAGATCGTCATCAGGCACTCCGCCGCCTCCTGGGCGCTGCGGATCTGCCGATATTTGCCGACATGGCCGAGTTCGACCACGACCGGCTTTTCAAATGGCTTGCTGTCCATCATCGCCGCCAACGCGGAGCGGCCGATTTGGTTGCAACAGCTATTTTAGCTCAGGCGAAAATAGCTCAATAGCCGCAGTCGTTGCGCAGCCAGCGTGCATTCGCCCAGCCGATGCGGCCGCCGAAATCGACCTTGTACCAGTTTCCGCGGCGGTCGAAGATCTCGGTTTGGTCGCCGTTGAACAATTGCCCGACCATGCGCGACGACGAGTTCGGCCGGGCCCGAACGGCGAGAAAGCCGCTTCCCGTCGCCAGATTGTAGTGCCTGGAAAGGCCGTGCACCGTGCCTTCGCAATATTGCGCCCCGGCCGGCGTCGGTGCGGCGAACGACAGCCCGGCCACAACCGCGGCGGCGGCCGCAATGGAAATCCCCCTGAACGACATGTCTCTGCTCCCCCAACCCGCCGCGCCCAGCCGCGGCCCCCGGCCACTCTACACCGGCAGAGGATCAATGCGAAGCTGTGCTGGCCCGTCCAGCGAGACGAACCCGCCGTCAGTTCGCCGCCTTCATCCAGTGCTGCATCGTCGTCACCGAGCGGGCAAGCTGCGGCGCCGGGTGGATTTCTTCGCCGAAGGTGGCCGCGGCGCGCCAGCCCCAGCGCGGATCGGCAAGAAAGGCGCGCGCCAGCGCCACCATGTCGGCGCGGCCGTCGGCGACGATCGCCTCGGCCTGTTTCGGATCGTCGATCAGGCCGACGGCCCGCGTCGGGATGCCGACGGCCTTGCGCACCGCTTCGGCCAGATGCACCTGATAGCCGGGCCCGGAGGGCAGCTTCTGCAACGGCGAGTTGCCGCCGCTCGAGCAGCAGAGATAGGCGACGCCGGCTTCCTTCAGCGCCTTTGCCACTTCGATCGCATCCTCGACCTCGAAGCCGCCATCGACCCATTCCTTGATCGACAGACGCGCCCCGAGCATCAGTCTCGGCACCGCCTTCTTCACCGCCTTGGCGATCTCGACGGCGAAACGCATGCGGTTTTCCAGCGAGCCGCCCCAGCGGTCGGTGCGCCGGTTGGAGAGCGGCGACAGGAATTGGAAGATCAGATAGCCATGCGCGGCATGCAGCTCGATGAAGTCGAAGCCGGCGCGCTCGGCCCGCCGTGCCGCTTCTGCGAAGCGTTCGATGATTTGCAGGATCTCGTCGTCCTCCAGCGCCCGCGGCACCTGCCAGCCGGTGTCGTAGGCGATCGCCGAGGCCGACACGATCGGCCACGGATCCTGATCGGCATGCAGCGGGCCGCCGCCCTCCCAGGGTTTCCGGTTGGAGGCCTTGCGGCCGGCATGGGCAAGCTGCGTACCGAATTTCGTGCCCGGTGCGGCGACACGCTTGGCTGCATCCAGCGTGCGTCGCGCCGCCGCCTCGTTGTCCTCGGAATAAAGGCCGAGACAGCCATGCGAGATGCGGCCGCGCCGTTCGACATCGGTCATCTCGACGGTGACCATGCCGGCGCCGGACATCGCCAGGTTCATCCAGTGATAGAGATGCCAATCGCTGGCCGAGCCGTCCTCGGCCGAATACTGGCACATCGGCGCGACCGCGATGCGGTTGGGGAAGGTGAGGCCGTCGAGGGTGATCGGCTGGAAAAGCGATGAGGTCATAAAAAACTCCGGAGAGGGTTGCCGCTATTTAGGCAGCCGATTGTGCCAGCGCCAGACACGAGACGGTGAACCGGCGCTCTGGACCAATTGCTGGCCCGATTGTACGAACCGCCGTTCGCGGCTACGCCTTGCCGCGGCAGCAGGGAGTCCACCATGGAAGATCGCATTCGCATCCGCTCTGAGGAAGTCCTTTCCGACGAGTGGGCGGTTTTGAAAAAGACCGTCTTCGACTACCGCCGGCGCGACGGCAAATGGGAAACGCACACCCGCCAGACCTACGATCGCGGCGACGGCGCGGTGATCCTGCCTTTCGATCCCGACCGCTCGACGGTGCTTCTGGTGCGGCAGTTCCGCTACCCGGCCTACGTCACCGGCCACAAGGAGCCGCTGATCGAGGCCTGCGCCGGCCTGCTCGACGAAGACGATCCCGAAACCTGCATCCGCAAGGAGGCCGAGGAGGAACTCGGCTACCGCCTGAAGGACGTGCAGCGGCTGTTTTCGCCCTATATGAGTCCCGGCAGCGTCACTGAGCGGCTCTGGTTCTTCGTCGCCCGCTACTCGCCCGCCGACCGCATTTCCGACGGCGGCGGCGCCCACGACGAAGGCGAGGACATCGAGGTTTTGGAGATGCCGCTAGACGAGGCACTGGCTGGCATCAACGATGGTCGGATCATCGACGCCAAGACGATTATCCTGATCCAGCATTTGAAGCTGAACCCGATCGGGGGGTGAACGGCTTTGCCGCAACGGGCTGAGATGCAGCTGAAAGGGAACAGATCTATGATTATCAAAAACTTGCCGAAGTGGTTGGGTGCGACTTCGATGGCTGTCTTTCTCCTGGCATCGATTACCCCGTCACACGCTGAATCCTATTCCAACCTGCAAAGCAAAGGATACAAGACCGGCAAGCTGTCGCGAGGTGCATCAGGCTCGCTGGGCTGGTTCGTGTCCAACGGCGAGAAAAAATACTTCTGCAGAATGCGAGCGGCGCGAGCCTATATCGGCACTACAGGGATGGTCGCTTTTACTGCCGCCGGTCGGCAAATCTCGTTGGACAGGGAAGTCTACGAAAAATACGCCGGATTTGATGCATCCATTCCGCAGCTTTCAGACCTGAAGGCTGGTAAGCTCAACAAGCGAGCTGTCGGTAATTGCGGTCCCGCAAAGTGAACCGCCCTTAAGCTGTCTTGGCAAATCCAAATCTGGTGCGGACGACGGGAATCGAACCCGTACGATCGGAGATCGAGGGATTTTAAGTCCGTTGCGAGGGTTGGTGTGGGCGACGGGATTTGAACCCGTAAGTGCTTGAAACACCGGCAGATTTTAAGTCTGCTGCGTATACCAGTTCCGCCACGCCCACCTCCCACATTGTGGGGAAATCCCACCGGTCTCCCACATGGTTTCCCACACGGTCGGCCTAGGATTTGCCGTTCACTACCACGAGCCTCGGAGCCGCGCCACCTTCGAGGGCGGTCAGGTTGTCGAGCAAGTGATTGGGTGCGAGGTGGGCGTAGTTCAGGGTGGTCTGGATCGACTTGTGGCCCATCCAGATTTGGACGCGCCGGATGTCGATGCCACGGATGATCTGCCACGAGTAGCACGTATGCCGCGTCGTGTAGACTAGGCACGCGCGTCCTATGGCAGCTCGGGCCGTGGAAATGCCTCCGTGCAAGCCTTCGGCTCGCCCATGGCGTGCGTGGCATAGATCAGGCAGCGAATAGCCGTGGCGCGGCGACGACCAAAGTAATCGGCCCCAAGCGTGGCCGCCAAATTGGCGACTTGCAAAACAATGAGTACTGTGATGGCGGTTTTCATGGTCTTTTCCCCCCTGGCCGGCGCGGCCCCAAATTCAGTGCATCAATCCCACGAAATGCCCGCCACCGCCACTGGCCGCCCTACGTATACGCGGAGCTAGAGACAGGGCAAGGTTTGCCGATGTGCGTTGCCGATGTGCCCCTAGCGTTGCATCTAGCGTTGAACCGTGGAGCAATCGCCGGGTCATTTTGTGACAGATTGTCAATTGGCAAAAGCACCGATTGGAAGGGAAGCGTAGGAACATTTGCCTATGCCTTGCCACCTCTACGCGCCTCGATCACACCCCTATGTGCCCCTCATGGCCGATAAGAGATACATTATCCTGTTTGCCGCATTGAAATCATTCGACAATCTGTCGTGTTGTGGGAATGATTGTGGGACGGAAGGCAACGCGAGCGGCACGACGTGGGAAACGAAGGGGTCTTCGTGCGAGCCGGTTATCTGATCGCCCGCGCGGAGCCGTGTCTCATGTGCTGCACGCCTATTCCGGCGCGAGCACGCAAATGTACGACCTGCGGCGAATTTCAGGACTGGCGGCGGTTCATTCCATGGGGAAATTCTACGCTCGCGCTGCTCACCGCTTTGATTTCGGTCACGACCGCCACGGTCGTATTTCAAAACAAAGGTACCGCTCGCTCATTTGTTGACACAGGGCTGACGTGCATGATGCTCGTGCGTAAGCCACTACCCAAATCGGGCTATGATGACTTGGTCTTTCGAGATGATGACATCTCTCATGTCGCGGTGATCAAGTACCTTCGAGCATCGACCCCAGCGGGGGGCTTGTGGAGACGGGTAAGCTGGCCCCTTACAACTACGTCAGGACAAGCGTAAGACGTGTCGCTTACAAACCGGACCAAAAGGACTTTGCAAATAGCTGTAACTACCACAGCATCAGTGAAGGTGGTGGCGTACAGTCGACTAATCGCGTCATTCCCTCCATCACAGGGATGTTGGCAATCTACCACTCCGGGATAGACGAGACCACGCCACCTCCGCCAAAATGAGCGAGGCACAGTCGTGGCGCTAGTTAATTGTGTCGGCCACGCTAAGTTCCCCTCATGGCAACCCATTGGTTCTCCCCTCCGGTGTACGTCAAAACCGACCGACCTGGGGTCACCTACGGCTGCAACAATGTCGAGGGTGCCGCCGAGGAACTCCTGAAGTGGACCAAGAGGGGCCCGAAGTGGAAGAAGGCGGTGGAAACCTGCATGGCCGCAATGGAAGCCGAAGTGCCTACCCAGGATGCCCGCAGGGCATTCGAGGCGGCGGCCAAGGAAGAGAAGATGTTCCTTACTCCTGTATAGCCCTGCATTATGCTCGACGAAGCAGATGTGTAGGGACACTGGTTGCTATCAATCGACTACTGTAGAGGTGGACATCCGTGATTGAACTTCTAGAAAGGATGGGCAAAAGAGACCCTTCTGATTGGATATTGACGCGAGACGAGTGCCCGAAGCTATATGACCATCTTCAAACAATTAATTGGGTATTTAAAGGCATGCTCCTAGTGGCCACGCTTTTTTCCTGCTTCTTACCTGCAAGTTTATTAATGACGCATGCTGTTACGATCGTGAAGCCATTTTGGCTTGAAAATTTTTATTCCGTTGGCAACAATTATCGATACTTTATTGCAATGGACGGGTTGTCTATTCGCTATATTATATCGCTCGCTGCTGGAATATATATATTGGTCGCTTCGCTGGCGGCGCTATGTGTTCTATTTTTTTTCTTATTAAGTTCAGAATTAAAGCCACTAACTGCTTTTCACGTGAGGGCATCTGTGGTCAATGTCGTTGGTTTCGCTGTTTGCATTTGCATCCTTCTTTGTATTGAATATGGGCAAACAAACGTTCCAGACGAAGTCTCCTTTTGGAGAAAGTTGTTTTCAAGTAATTGGGTAATTCTTTCCAATTCAATACTTGTCCTTGTAGCATACATGACATTTTCCTATGTTTTGATAGCGACCGCAAAGTTAATAAAGTCCGGTGGGAGGGTCGATCACAAGCCGCAATAGGATGGGCGGGCACGGACAAGGTACGACTCCGACTGAGGTGCCTGGTCACATAGCGGCCTATATGCTCCACATGATGGCTTCGACCCTCGTATTTCTAACGACCGCCGAGGAGGCGATGGCTAAATAGGTGGGAATGCAGAGCCCTAAGGCTGCCCCAACCCCCTCCTTCGGTAGATAGGTACTGGTCTCCTGTGTCCCTGTGCCCCCTCGGCTACACCCTGAGGAGAACTTCGAGTTGTGTGCGTCAAGTTCTGCAAAATGGCGTGGCATTGCGGTGACGTCGGCGTGTCCGCCGCGCAGCCCCCGTGTTTAGCGGAGCGGCGGACACATGACGGTGCTCAGGCGGCCAAGGCCCTCAGG